>JAABRU010000339.1 GCA_011390755.1 Desulfobacteraceae bacterium
GTTCTGGGGGCTGGGTTCTGGGGGCTGGGTTCTGGGGGCTGGGTTCTGGGGGCTGGGTTCTGGGGGCTGGGTTCTGGGGGCTGGGTTCTGGGGGCTGGGTTCTGGGGGCTGGGGGTCAGTGCTGCTGTCTTAGGAAAAACCGGAGTGCTGAATTTACAGTTCAGCATGTCCTGCTGGTAGTGGGTCAAACCGGTTGATTTGAAATTCCTCTCCCCCGGCGGGAAGGGCTGGGGGAGGGGATTCAACCGATGTGACCCGCTACCGTCCTGTGTAGCACGTTTTTTCTAAATAATTTCAGCATGTCAGGCTGTAAGTTTGACACTCCTCCGATCTTAGGGCAGCAGTATTATATATTCAATGCTGTTTCCTTAAGCAGAAAGTCCCCCTCCCCCGGCGGGAGGGGTTGGGGGAGGGGGAAACATCGCTTTGTAATCAGACGGATTTTTCACCCTCCCCTGCCCCTCCCTGAGGGAGGGGAGTCTTAAGGAAACGGCATTGATTATATATTTTCTCTGTTGTCTCTCCGCCGCCAGCAGTTATTCTGATGCAGGCAGAAGCGGCATACAGAACCGGTTTTCTTTCCCGAATATTCCGGGCCGATACCGATCATGCCGGATGCGGATTTGAAAGGTCTGAGAATTCCCTGTTCACTGAGACTGATACCGGCATCTTCCAGGGGGAGAAGGGAGCAGAGTTCATGCTGCCCTTCCATGGGCCAGCCCTGCAAAGAGCCGGGACTCAGGCGATCCCCCACGCCCCATCCCCTTTCTGCGGCTTCTTTTTCCGCCAATTCAGCAGCAGCACCGCCGACTTTGTCCAGCGCGACCACTCCCGCACAGTCCAGGAGAAAGGCCGTCAGAATTTCCCCCTTCTGATTCAGTTCCCGCACCTGTTCATCCATCTCATCGCCGATACTGCTGACACTGATAAAAGCCCGTTTTGCTTTTGCCATGAGATCCGCATGGGGGCCTATATGAAGGAGAAGACTTCCGGATCTGTTTTCCGGGAGAAGTGCCAGGGATTCTCCCCGGACTTCAGGGACATCGGCCCATTCATATACAATTTTCGGCCGCCACAGTTTCCGGGCTTTTTCCACAGATGCCTCGGCCTCCTCCATCATCCAGGCGGCATCCCGCTGCCCGCGGCTGAGGGACTGCATGACTTCCCCTGCGCTGATTTCCAGGGAAATATTGGTCAGAATATTCATTTCAGCTATACACCGAATCCGGAAAAGCAGTGGCTTTTGCAAATGCCGTGGTAAAATCCGGCTCTGCCGCCATTTCAACAAAACGCATGTTTCTGCTGATTTCCAGTGCTTCTTCTCTTTGTCCGGGGTTCATCAGGGCCATCAGCGCGCCTCTGCCTGCCAGATTCTGTTTCACATGCACTTCCCCCTCTATGGCTTCCGGGGGAATCATGCCGATGACTGCTGCATTCTGCCAGTCAAAATGCGCGCCGAAAGCACCGGTCAGGATGGTCTGATCAATCTGTTCCACACCGGCTTTTTTCATCAGAAAACGGATGCCCGCGGAAAGCGCGGCTTTGGCCAGTTGCATCTGCCGTACATCTTTCAGGCTGATGGCGATTTCTTCTCCGGAAGCGCATTCTTCGGCAGAAATCAGAATTGTTTTCCGGCCGATCCCCTGACTGTCGCAGATCACATCCGGATCCTCATTCTGAAACCGTCCGTCCGGCAGGATCATTCCTCTTTCCCGCATGACCGCAAGGGAATCAATCATTCCGGAACCGCAGATTCCTCTGGGGCTGATGTCATCCAGCACATGGCAGTGAATCTGTCCTTCCGGGTTGAGTTCCGCCTGGTGTACAGCACCGGGAACCGCTCTCATGCCGCAGGAAATATGCGCGCCTTCCAGGGCCGGGCCGGTGGCGCAGCTTGCGGTCCACAGCCCTTCGGGGGTGCTGAGTACCAGTTCCCCGTTGGTGCCGATATCCATTATCAGGCTGATATCATCCCGTTTATAGGGTGCATCCGCCAGGGCCGCGCCGACCGTATCGCCCCCCACAAAACCCGATACCACAGGGAAAATATATACAGGACAGTCCGGATGCAGATGAAGTCCGAAATCAGCGGCTTTCATTTCCGGGAAAACGCGTACTGCCGGTTGGTAGGGACTGACCCCGAGGCAGTGGGGATGAATTCCGGCAAAAATATGCTGCATGGTGGTATTGCCGACCACACAGACTTCTGAAATATCTTCGGGCTGTATTTTGTGATTTTCCGCGCAGGATTCCAGCATATCCCTTATCAGCATATTAACAGAATGAAGCAGACTTTCCCGCAGTATTTTCATTCCGTCAGCCCGTGCATCTGCAAAAGCAATGCGGCTGATAACATCGGCTCCGTACATTCTTTGGGAATTTGCCTGGGAAGCGGATGCAATGATTTCCCCGCTGCCGGATTCACAAAGATAGGCAGCCAGGGTGGTGGTTCCGATATCCAGGGCAAGTCCCAAAGAGTTTTCCCCTGACAAAAAGTTTTCCTCAGCCAAAGAGTTTTCCTCAGACAGATGCGGGTGCAGAGAATCTCTCTCCAGTCTTCCTTTTATCTCTTTTCCGCCGACATCATTCCCGCAGTCTGCTGTGTTTTCCTCTGCGTCAGGGTGATGCATGGTAATATCTCCGCATACACTGCTCTGACAGGCCAGGCGGAGACCCTGCCGGATCTGTTCTGCGGAGAGATGCTCTTTTTCTTTTTCTGTCAAAGGTGTAAGATGGGACTGCGGGCCGACTTTCACACGGCATTTGCCGCAGGTTCCCCGGCCGCCGCAGTCAAAAGACAGGGGAAGCATATGCCGGGCGGAGACAGTGTAAAGATTGCTTCCCGGCGATGCTTTTGCAACAATTCCCGTCGGTTCAAATCTGATGATATTTTTTTCCGGCATGTTTTGTTTTCCTTGTATGAATGATAAATCTGTTTGGCTCGTTCCCAGGCTCTGCCTGGGAATGCATACCCCGGAGGCTCCCGCCTCCGGCAGTGTGAGGCAGAGCCTCGCCCTTGCGTTCCCAGGCAGAGCCTGGGAACGAGTTGAAAAAAAAATAGGTTTTTTTATCTTCCGTCCCTACGGGACTGATTTTTATTATAATCCTGATCCCGGCAATAAATTGCCGGGCTATTGTCTGACACCCCTACGGGGTTTATCCTTTTCCTAACTTAATGGCATTGAGGGCTCTGCCTGGGAACGAGTTGAAAACAGTTTGCACCTCCCCCTCCCTCAGGGGAGGGGAGTTTTAAGGAAACGGTATGGATATAATGATAAATCAAAGGGCAGGGCTGTTTCAGTCCGCAAAGTTCCCGGCCCGAAAGGCTTTGAGATAATTCATGCAGAAGTCGTCTTTTCCGGCCAGGGCTTCGGCCCCTGCGACAGCGGCCATCATCTGCTGATCCAAAGGATTCATAATCGCTGCATCCAGCCCCCTGGAAATCGCCATCGTCATAAAACAGCGGTTGAGGAATTTCCGGGCCGGGAGTCCGTAGGAGATATTGGATAAACCGCAGACCGTATGAATTCCCTCAAATCTTTTCATGATTTCTTCCACTGCATTGAGGAACTCCATCCCGAAAGTCTTATTGACCGATACAGGCTGCACCAAAGGGTCCACAAAAATATTTTCGGTTTTCACATTGTTCTGTATCAGTCCGTTGACCAGCTGATCCGCAATTTTCAGGCGGTCTTCCACGCTTTCCGGCATTCCCGCATCACTCATGCACAGGGCAATGACCTTGAAATCCGTTCCCGCGAGAATGGGCAGCAGGGAATCATATCTTTCTTTTTCCAAAGAGATGGAATTAATCAGGGGGATGCCTTTGTGGATTTCCAAAGCCACCTGAATGGCTTCCGGGTCCGGGCTGTCAATCGCGCAGGGTCTGTCCGTAACTTCCTGTACATTTGTGACCAGCCATTTCAGATATTGGCTTTCTTTGCCCACAAATGTACCTGCATTGACATCAATAAAATCCGCACCGGCTTCGGCCTGGTCTCCGGCCAGTTTCTGAATGGTTTCCGCGTCCTGTTTTTCAATGGCTTCTGCCACGGCTTTCCGGCTGGAATTAATCAGTTCTCCGATAATGAGCATTGGGATTTGTCCTTATAAAATGCAGGGTGAATGGAGCAGTTTTTCCGTTTATGTAAAAATTTCCGGAGTGCAAAAACAGAGCGAAGCGGTTTTTTGCACAGTTTGCGAAAAACCGGCCTTCCGGCCTCTATTTTCGCACTCCGTTCCGACTTTGTATTAGATATTATCGGAAATAAGGAAACATACTTCGACAGACTGTAAAAGTCCCGGAGGGACGTAAGATAATAGCCCGGCAGTTTACTGCCGGGACAGAATTTTATATTTTTTC
>JAABRU010000340.1 GCA_011390755.1 Desulfobacteraceae bacterium
ATCGAAAAGTTTTCCGCAGACCGGTTTCAGAACTGTTCCCGGAGTGCAAAAATTGTATTTTTGCATGAATGCCCGGCAGAAAACGCTCCGTTTTACCCCCCTGTTCAGCGGTGCAAAAATGCAATTTCTGCACTCCTCCGGAAAGTTTTCGATCTACTGAGATGGGAAAGAACGCAGAAGGAATGCCAAAATGGAGCGGAGCGGAATTTTGCTTTGGGCTGCAGATGTTCGGGGATAATGGCCATTTCAATCAGCAGGGGTTTGAGAAAGGACCAGCGGATAGCGATTTCAAATTCTTCTTCCGGATCACGGATGGCATCCCGGCAGTTACGGCAGGGAGAAATGAGCGGTTTGGGATTTTGGAAATTTTTCAATTTTCATAAAAGCAGTTTCTGAATCATATCAAAACGGAATTCCTCTGCAAGTTTTTTCAGGGCATCGGCCAGGACGGTATCCTGTTCCCGGATTTTGTTTATCAGGATTTCAGCATCATCCGGGCTGCAGCATTGGGCCGCTGTCAGCAGTTCTGCCCGCCAGGTCTCCGGCAGTTTTCCGAGTCTGCCGGGAATGTCGGTATCCGTCTTTTTCTGATCCGGAACATCCGCAGGATCGTCCATATACTGCCTCACCGTTTCCGCAATTCCCTCTGTATCAAATTCCCCGGCCAGTTTTTTCATTTGTTCCATGAAGGTTCCCGATGACTGACCGGAATCCTCCAGACTGTTCAGGATATTCTGTATCTCCCCGATATCCCCCATTGTTGCCAGCACATAAATGTTTTCCAGAATTTCATCCGGAGGCATGCGCTCCGGGGGAATATCCCCGGTTTTCTTTTCATCATACTCCCATTCCAGATGCAGCAGTCTCTGCAACTGCTCCATAAGAATCTCTGTATCCAGGGGTTTACCCAGAAATTCATCGGCCCCGGCCGCCAGACTGTTTTCCCGATCCTGCTCATACACACTTGCGGATGAGGCAATGACAGGAATGTGTTTCAGTTCCGGGGACTGCCGGATTTTCCGGATGAATTCAATACCGTCCATTTCCGGCATCATCAGATCCGTGACAATGATATCCGGCCGGATTTCCCCGGCTTTTTCCAGACCGTCTTTGCCGTTTTCCGCTTCGCTGATGTCAAATCCCAGGGGGGAAAGCAGGTCGGCAAGGAAGTCCCGGTTGTATCTGTTGTCATCCGCGATCAGAATCCTGCGTTTTACCCCTTTGTAACCCGTAATCCTCAGACCGCATACGGATATTTCCTCTTTCTGATGCTGCGCCTCCCGCAGTTTCAGTTCAAAAGAGAAAACGGTGCCGGAACCGTATTCACTGCTGACTTCCAGTTTTCCTCCCATGAGTTCCACCAGGGTTTTGCTGATGACCAGTCCCAGTCCGGTTCCCCCGGCGTGATATTTTTTTTCTCCGACCTGCTGAAAGGGCTGAAACAGTTTCTGCACATCATCCGGCATCATGCCGATGCCTGTGTCCGATATTTCAAAGCCCAGGGTGCAGAGCACGGATTCCCCGTCCTGTTCCCTTCCCCGGTTTTCCACTTTCAGGGTAATGCTCCCTTTTTCCGTGAATTTCACAGCATTTCCCAGCAGATTCACCAGCACCTGGGTCAGACGTTTCTCATCCCCGTACACATCCGAAGGGATTTTCCCATTTTCCGGGGGGGAGAACTCCTCATAACGGTAACGTATCCCTTTTGCTTCCGCTTTCACCCGGATCATACTGTCCACCGTCCGGATCATGTCCGGAAAACGGAATACACTTTCTGTCAGTTCGATTTTGCCGGATTCCACTTTGGCCAGATCCAGAATGTCATTGAGCAGGGACAGTAGATGGATTCCGCTTTTTTCGATAATAATGACTCCTTTGCGGTGATTTTCGGAAAGAAGCGGATCCTCTTTGAGAATCCGGGCATATCCCAGTATGCTGTTGAGCGGGGTGCGCAGTTCATGGCTCATTCCGGCCAGAAATCCGGATTTCTCACGGGTCGCGGCTTCCGCGGCATCTTTTGCCTGTTTCAAATTCTCCTCTGCAAATTTCCGTTTTGTAATATCCACAAAAGACACGATATTGAGTTCACCGACAGACACAAACCCGATTTCCGCATACCGCTGCTTTCCGTCTTTGCATTGCACCAGAGCTTCCTGCGGAACAATTTCGGTGTCTGTTTTCATAGCTTCCTCCACTGCCGCATTCCACCGCTGACGGACGAAATTTCGGTAGGTCTCATCCGGATAGGCAAGGGGCCACCACTCATCCACCGTTGGCGTATCTTCCTGCGTATATCCAAACAGTTCAATAAATTTTTTATTTGAAAACAATCTGTTATGATTATGAACCGAAATAACGATGCCCACCGGCGCGGATTCGATAAAAGTCCGGAATCGGGCTTCGCTTTTGCGCAAAGCCTCTTCGGTCTGCCTGCGTTCGGTAATTTCTTTGGCAAGCCGCCGGATCCAATACAGAGTGATTCCCAGAATAATCATAAAAACGCTTCCGATTCCCAATGCCCAGTGCAGGATTTCAGACCAGTCTGCTCCCTGCCTGATTTGCAGCGGAACCCAGCGGTCATAGATGGCATTCCGATCCGCATCAGTGATGGTGGCAATGCCTTTGTTCATAATGCCGGGCAGTTCGGGCCAGTCTTTGCGGATACCGTACATCAGCGGCTCAGGGGAGTATTCGGTTATCTGACCGACTGAGAGATAGGTCAGCCTTTCCTCCCGGATCAGATAGGCGGTGCTTGACTCGTTATTAATAAAAAAATCGGCCCTGCCGGAGGAAACCGCTTTCAGTCCTTCCGGCGGTGATGAGACCGTATGAAATCTGATATCCGGATAATCCCGGAGCATACGGTGATAAATCCTCATCCCCTTTACCACTGCAACGGTGCACCCTTTCAGACGGCTCAGATTTCCGACAAAGGGGGCATCCCCCCTGCCTACGATCATCCAACCGACTTTTGCAAAGGGATCGGTAAAAAACATTTCTTTTCTGCGTTCCGGAATTTCATAGGTGTAACGTACGTCAATCTCCTGTTTTCTCATTCTTTCTTCAACTTCCGCATTGGGAATGTTCACAAATTCAAACTGCAGACCGGTACGCTGGCTGATAATATCCAGATAGTCCTTCAGCGTTCCCATAAACACTCCGTCCTTCCAGAAGATATCCGGGGGGAATCCGTCCGGAGCATGAATGCGGATTTTGGGATGTTTTTTTATCCATGCCTGTTCCGCAGCCGTCAGCCGGACTTTTTTCATATCCGGCTTATAATACCGGTGCTCCGGATCCGTTATCCAGCATTTCTCGATTTCGGCAAGTTCCTGATCGGATATGGCAGTAAACCCTTTGTCCGCAAGCGCGAGCAGTTCCCCATTTTCTTTGCGCATAGCGGCGTGAAATTTTTTGGTGAAAACAGCATTTTTTCCGGAGATGATTTCTCCTGACATCCCCAGGCGGATCAGATAATTTGTGACTGTATGATATTCCGCAAGGAATGCCGCAATTTCAAAATTTATTGCTGCCTTTATCATTTTTTCTCTGTCCGTGAAGGTGACAATCTCGGCACCGGGATAATTTTTCCGCAGATAATCCTCCTGATACGATCCCGACAGCACACCTGTTTTCTTTCCTGCAAATCCTTCTTTCGCGTCCGGTTTTTCTGATTTTACCGGATAAAAAAAATAGGAAGGGGTTTCATAAAAAGGCTGGGAAAAATTCATCCATTCCCCCCGGCTTTCGCTCTCAGACAGGCCGGAATGAATATCAGCCTCCCCGTTTTTGAGGTTCATGACAGATTCATTCCGGTTTCCGAAAAGAAATTCAATTTTCTTCCCGGTTTTTTGGGACCATACATGCCAGATATCCACAAAAAGTCCGGCAGGCAGTCCCTCTGAATTGAGAAATGACATGGGCGGATAATCTGTATCCAGGGCGATAACAAGGCTATCTTCTGTTTTAACGGAAGACACATTCAGACGTTCGGGATTTTCAGAACAAATCCCCGGAATCACATTTGCCAGAATAAGCCAAAAAATGATGCTGATTTTTGTTTTCATTTCTGCTGAGTCTCCGACAGTTTCTGACAATTTACGGACAAATTTCTGGTAAAGTATTTAAGAAAGCAGATTTCAACCCGTTCCCGGGCGGAGCCTGGGAACGGGTCAGGCTGCACGGAGTGCGAAAATTTAGGCCGAAGGGCCGGTTTTTCGCAGACACTTTATACCGGACGCGGAGCGTCAATGCCGTTAAGTTAAGGAAAGCCCCGAAGGGGCGGATTGATACAGCCCGGGGTGAAGCCCCGGGAATACAGGATAAAAAAATCATAAGCCCTGAAAGGGCGAA
>JAABRU010000341.1 GCA_011390755.1 Desulfobacteraceae bacterium
GCGCATATAACCTTAGTAGCGGAGAAACTGTACCCCGGCCGGGAGATACGGAAACAAAGATGAAATGGTACTGGGAAGCAGGACATTACAAAAAAGAAACCGGGGATATGATTCTGGAAACAATATTTGCGCATCAGGGGAAGAATCATCCGGCAGGCAGTCATTTCGGTGTGCGCATCACTTCGGAAAATATAGAATCCCATATGCAGGGGATGAAAAAAAAACAGACTGATTTTCTGCAGCATCAAACGGAAACCGTATCAGATATTTTAAAAATATATCAAGATGTTTACTAATATTCTGACAGGATATTTTGCACTATGCGTTCAAAATTCGTTCTTCTTTTAGTTCTTGGCGGAATTGCATGGGCTTTGAGAGCACCCATCGGAGGAATGGTATTCTATGCCTGGATCACATTGTTCAGACCCCAGGATTTTACCTACCTCCCGCTGCCGAATCTGGTTCCCGTTGCCGTTGCCGTTCTGGTGTTTTCCCTTTTGTCCGGGCTTGCACGGGGAAAACTGAAATTTTGCTGGAATATTGGGGCCTTTTATTTATGCTCTATTCTTTTTGCCTGCTTTCTGTCATTTTGTTTTTCTTCCACCCAGGCGGCCGCATGGGAAAAGCTGGTGCAGGTTTTTAAAATACTGCTGCCTTCCATTCTGATTTGTATCAGTATCAGCAGTAAAAAGGATTTAAAAACCATCATCATGACCTATGCAATTTCTATCGGTATCTGGGGAATTCAGGCGGCGGTTCATGGGCTTCTTCGGGGAGGCGCTGTTGAAAATATGAGCATCGGCGGGCAGATGTCAGAAAGAAACGGATTTGCTTTGGGGGTGATGATGACCTGGCCCATGTGGTATTATTTCGGTCTGCTTGCAGAAAAAAAACTGCATAAATATTTTTTTTTCGGCGGATCATTTTTTGTGGGATTATGTGTTATTGTCTCCAATTCAAGGGGGGTGATGCTGGCACTGGGTTTGTTGATGACCTTAAATTTTATGCGGAAAAATACGAAACGCTGGCGCAATCTGGCCCTTGTCGTTTTTTTAGGTCCGGCACTTATTCCCCTGATACCCGATTATGCTATTGAAAGACTCCAGACCATTGAAGTCGGGGCGGAACAGACCGATGGTTCTGCCCAGTCGAGACTGATACTGATGAAAGCCGGTATAGACGGAGCATTGGATCATCCTGTGTTCGGTGTGGGGGCCGGATGCTGGGGCCTGCATTATCATAATTATGTGGAAGCAATGGGAGACGGTGCTTATGAACCCCATTCCATCTGGATAAAAATTGCCGCTGAAACGGGATTTATTGGGCTTGGGCTATATCTGTTTATGTTCGGGCGCGTGATCATGACACTGAGAAAAATTCAGCGGCTCTCCTTGCGTGAAAACAATATGCCCCCCTATCACTATGCCGGTATGCTGCAACTGTCTCTTATCGGATACTGTGCAGCCGGTACATTCAGTAATCAAATATTTTTTGAATACATGTTTCTTATTATTGCGACCTCCGGTGCCTTTATCCGCTTATGGAAATCCGGTGATTTTGCCGCAGTGCAGCAGGAAAATAAAGCTGTCCGGGAAACCGGTACTGCCCCAGTGTTCTGTCAGTATTTGAATGACGGCTTACGTTGTTCCTGCAGGGGACGTATTGCATAGGCCCCGCGACCGGCGGAAGGGTGTATGCAATAGGCCCCTGCAGAACCGGTAAGCAGGGCGGGTGAAGCGCAGCGGAACCCCGCCGTTCCGGAGGAATTGCTGGATTACCCTGCGGTATTCGCGGAAGCCACGGGTTTCCGATTTTTTACCATTTCATCAGGTACAATGGTCCGGCAGTTTTCTCTGATTTGCAGAGCATAAAAATATAACTGTCTGAAATTATTAAATATGAATATTTTTTTGCGTTTTACAGCCTGCTGAAATTATTCAGTCCGAATTTTTTTACCAAACTGTTGCAGGCATAGAGTCAATGCCGTTTCCTTAAGACTCCCCTCCCACCGGGGGAGGGGGATTTTCGGCTTACGGAAACGGCATTGGGTACAGAGTTTAAGATAATTGTTTTGGGGCAGGCCGGGGTGAACGCAGTGAACCCCAACATGCTGAATCTGCCGGGGTTCATTCCTCACCCCAACCTGCAGAAAACCCCAAAATTATTTTTTTAAACACTGTACATTTGAAAAATGGATTCAAAGAGAAATAAGGAGTTGATATGAAAATGAAATTTTATCTAATCCTGATAATTGCCATTGTTTTTTCTGCCAATCCTGCCGCAGCAGGGGAGAAAAAATGGTGGAAAAAATGGGATGCCTTTCCCAAAGGCGATAAAGCCCCCAGAATTATGCCGGAAAAAGTAAAAGACCTGATCATGGCCGGGGAAAAGGTGTTATTTGTGTATGCCGGATATGATGTGGATACTGTTTTGTGCGGCTCTCTGTATCTTCCCTATACACTGGTTCCACCCGGATCTGACGGTTCGAGAGTAAATCTGAAGGTACTGCCGAAAGACTGGTGGATTATGTGCTACTGACCCTGACCTTCGGAAGAAGACAGTGCCCGTGTGGTACAATGGTTAAGGTACAAAGGTTATACAAAAGCAAGGGCTGTACGCCTGGGATTTACCGGACTGGAAAAAGCCGGTTTTACTTTCTGCAAATCTCCTTTCAAGGTGAAAGACACAAAAAAATGAATGGTAGTGGGTCAAATCCGTTGAAAAAAAACTCCCCGCCCCTGAGGGAGGGGCAGGGGAGGGTGTAAACATCCGTTATTTCCCCCTCCCCTGACCCCTCCCGCCGGGGGAGGGGAATATTCGGATCAAGGGATTTGACCCACCACCAAATGAATTACCGCCCGGGGAGATGGGAAAATTCAGGAAGTTTTCGATCTGCTGAATTTATGAATAATGCAGGATACAAATAATATGCAGTATATTTTCGCAAAACCCGTTGACTGGAATATAAAAAATCTCCTGTTTTCTGCTTTTGCAGCCGCAAAGGCAGAGCAGAGAATGGAAAATGAAATCCGCCGTATGTACGGAATTCAACAGATAAAATCTGCCAGTCTGGGCAGAACCGCCTTAAAAGCAGGATTAAATGCCCTGCCTTTTGCTGAAAACAGCAGAATTCTCATTCCGGATATTGTCTGCCCCACTGTCATTTACACCATACTGAAAGCCGGGTATCGGCCCCTGCTGTGTGATGTGGAAGATGATTTGCATATTTCCGTCCGGACAATATCCGGGATATGCAGGCATCAGGATATCCGGATGATACTGGTTCCCCATCTTTACGGTCTGAATGCCCCCATAGATGAGATTCGGAAGTACTGCCGGGATGCCGGTATTTTTTTAATAGACGATGCGGCCCAGGCGGTCGGTCTGAAATACAGGGGACAGTATCTGGGCACATACGGGGATATGGGGCTGCTGAGTTTCGGTCCTTACAAAAATATCGGCATATCCCGCGGCGGTTTTCTGTTTTGGAATGATCAAAACCTGTTCCTTCATACCAAACATGCTGAACTGAAAACAGAATCCTTTCCGGATGTATGGAAACGGCTGTTAAGCTGCCTGCTCAAACTGCATTACGGGCGGCCTTTTTTTTTGTCTTTTCAGGAAATGAAAAAGAAAAAAACGGATAAACACTGCGATCAGAAAAGACTGCCCCCGGCAATTCCTGAAGAAGAAGATTATAAACTCTCCGCACCGGAGGCAAATCTGATTCGCTGTGCATTGAAACAGATGGACAGCATTTTTACAAAACGGCTGCAAACCGCCCGCGATCTGATAAAAAAACTGAAACAGCTGGAGGGTATTGAGTGCCTTGCCTCTGAAAAAATCCCCCATGTGAAAATTCCCATACGTCTCAGTTGCGGCATATCCGCGGCATCCGCTGTGGATTTTCTGCGTTCATTGAAAATTGAGGCGGAAAGAATCTATTGCCCGCTTCATCTGCGGGAAGGGTTTGGACATTATGCTGCCGCGGCACTGCCCCAGTCGGAAAAACTCTGGGAACAGGTGATACTGATCCCCAATCCTGTCCGAAGCGGCCGGCCTGGTATTTCCGGAATTCGGAAGGCTTTTGAACAAATGCTGAAAAAGGCAGGGAGAATCTGATGCTTGGTGATATAAAAAGTTTACTGAAACATTCTTCCATATACGGATTTTCCAACCTGCTGCAGAAGGGAATCGGATTTATCATGATTCCCGTTTATACCCATTATCTGACTCCGGGGGATTACGGTATTCTGGAACTCATGGATCTGACCATCAATATTATATCCATGATAATGGGAATGCGTATGGGAAGTGCCATTATCCGTTATTACCAACATTGTGAAAGCCAG
>JAABRU010000165.1 GCA_011390755.1 Desulfobacteraceae bacterium
CAAAAAACATAATACTCTCCTTAAAAAACGGTTGCATTGTCAGGAGAATATTATCTATAATGATTTTTGTCACGCGCATAAAGCAAAACCCATGCCAATATTGTTTAAAAATACTTGATCATCAAGTATTAAGACCCTATCCGAAAACCAGTTTCCCGATGTTCGGCCCCCCTGTTTTTGCCGGGTTTAAAAATCGGTTTCGGAGGTTTTCGGATAGACTCTAAATCAATGGCACTGACTGCCGGGTAATGATAAAACATTCCGGAAAAATTTTGAACAGGAGATACAAAATGTCCATAAGTGAACTGCCACAGAAAGATTATATGCATTCCGGCCATGTGGGATGCCCCGGATGCGGGGCAACAGTGGCCATGAAATTTGCCCTGCGGGCTTTGGGGGAAAAAACAGTCATGGTGATTCCCGCCTGCTGCTGGGCCATTATCGGCGGTGCCCATCCCCAGACCGCACTGAATGTGCCGATTCTGCATACGGCATTTGAAACTGCGGCCGCGGCTTCCAGCGGACTGCGGGCCGCGCTGGATATGAAAGGGGATGCGGAAACAACTGTTGTGGCCTGGGCCGGGGACGGGGGAACTTTTGACATCGGTTTTCAGGCACTTTCGGGAGCAGCCGAAAGAAATGAGGATTTTATTTATGTCTGCTATGATAATGAGGCCTATATGAATACCGGGGTGCAGCGCAGCTCCTCCACCCCCTACGGAAGCCGTACAACCACAACACCCGGGCGGGACTGGAAACATACCCGGAAAAAAAATATTGTGGAAGTCCTGGCGGCCCACCGCATTCCCTACGCGGCAACGGCCAGCATTGCCTTTCCCGAAGATATGATACGCAAATTTCAGAAAGCAAAAGAAATGAAAGGCGGCACCCGTTTTCTTCATGTTTTTGCCTCCTGCCCCACCGGATGGCGGATTCCCACCGAGCACTGCATTAAAATTGCACGGCTGGCTGTGCAAAGCAATTTTTTTCCTTTATATGAAGTGGAAAAAGGAGTACATTATACCCTGAATTATGAAGGGAACCGACCGGTAAAAGACTATATGGGCGGACAGGGACGTTTTAAACACCTGAAAGACGGTGATTATCAGCAGATTCAGACAATGGTGGATGAAGACTGGCAGCTCCTGCTTCGCAAAACCGGGAACTGTCATCCCCGCCGGGGCAGTGAAGATGAAACAGGGATGAGCTGAACAGATTCTGTAACAAAGATGCAGAGGAGAAAAGTGGCAGATTATCGTATACTAATCATAGATGACGATCCGACCCATCACCTGATTCTGGGGAATCATCTGAAAAAAGCGGATTATGAGGTCAATCATGCACTGGACGGCAGTCAGGGGCTGAAAATGCTCAGAGAAATCAATCCGCACCTCGTACTGCTGGATATTCAGATGCCGGGTATGGACGGGTTTCAGCTGATGCGTAAAATCAGGGAAATCCCCGCCCACCGGCATGTACCTGTTCTTTTTCTCACCAGTATGAACCGTCAGGATATTATTACCAGAGGACTGGAACTGGGAGCAGATGATTATATTCTCAAACCCTTTAACAGATCCGAACTCCTTGCCCGCATCAAAGCCGTACTCCGCCGGGCCAAAAGTCCCCCGGACGGTCATCTGGAAGGAGTTCTGACGGATGTGGGGATATCGGATCTGCTCCAGAGTATGGAAATCGGAATGAAAACCGCCACCATCCGCATGAAGGAAATGGACGCGGAGATTGTGATAAAAAACGGCAATTTTTTACACGCCCGGCA
Organism: Desulfobacteraceae bacterium; assembly: GCA_011390755.1. GTDB lineage: Bacteria > Desulfobacterota > Desulfobacteria > Desulfobacterales > Desulfococcaceae > JAABRU01. Next base: position 1,778 of record JAABRU010000165.1, read on the forward strand.
GAAACAGTTTACGGGCGAGCAGGCCCTTTTCCGCATTTTTCTCCTGGAACATGGCAGTTTTTCAGTAAAATTCAATGAAATTCCCGATGACATCCGTACAAAAGCCAAATCCCTGACCTCCGTGCTGATGAATGCGACAAATGAAGTGGATGAAATCCGGGATATTATGCAGAAAATGGGAGTGGAAAACCGCCGTATGATCCTGGGAGGGGATCTTTCCCATTTTCCCGGGCTGGAAAAAATCAGAAAAATTACCCCGGCCACTTTTGCCGAAATGATTGCATTTATGGACGGAGATCTCAAAAGCAATATCAGAATGCTGATAAAAGCATCCACTGAACGCATACTGAAGATTGAAAAACAGACTTCCTGAGCCATGCCTGCTTATCCCGGAAGTCTTCGGAAACACTGCTGCTTTGTCAGCCTTATTAAGGAAAAAGGAGTCGGATATGGAAAAATGCCCCTGCGGATCGGAAAAAGAATATGCACAATGCTGTGAACCCATTATTTTGGGAGAACGGCCTGCCGAAACAGCCGAAGCCCTGATGCGTTCCCGCTTCAGCGCGTATGCAAAAAAAATCACGGATTATATTGTCAAAAGCACCCATCCGGATCAGCGCCAGGCAGATTCCCCCCAGACCGTGGAAGACTGGGCCCAAAACACCCGCTGGCACAGTCTGAATATTCTTGAATGTACGGACGGCGGACCGGAAGATACGGAAGGCTCGGTGGAATTTGTTGCAGATTATACGGAAAAAAACAAAAGAAAAAAGCATCATGAACTGGCCCAGTTCAAAAAAAAGGACGGTAAATGGTTTTTTTATGATGCCGGACTGCCTCAAATTAAACAGTATATCCGGCCGGAACCGAAAATCGGCAGAAACACCCCCTGTCCCTGCGGAAGCGGCAAAAAATACAAAAAATGCTGCGGGATATGATATAAATCTTTTAAAGCGGAGTTTTTCCGGAGGAGAATTTTTTCACCTCCGGAAAATATCTCCGCTTATTTGTTTTTTCCTTCTGGCGCAGAACTTATTTTTCAAACAGGCTCTTTTGGCAGACAATATCCTGAAATAATAAGCATCTCCAAAAAATCCGCATTTTTTGGAGATGCCGGTTATCAATAGCTCACAGGGTACTTTTCAAACAGGCTCTTATACTGCTTTCCGTTCCGGAGGGAGCGGATTGCCTTTCTGTCTGCCCCTGCAACTTCACCATCCCGCTGTTTTGAAAAAAATAGGGTTGATTTTCACTGCCACTTCAACTAAACAGGAGAACTTGTATACATTGATAATGCGAAATAAGAGCTGATGGTGTCATGTGGCATACCCTTTGAGAAAATTGTTTCATACTGATGATATTCAGTATTTTATTCAGAGAAACCCGGAGTGCGAAAGCCGGGCGGAGCGGTCTTTCGCCCCTGCTCCCCGGGATCGCTGGCGAAAAATAATTTCCGCACTCCTTTCTCAAAAACTGTGTTACATTACATACTCAGTAGATCGAAAAGTTTCCCCCGGATACGGTTTTACGGCTGCCCCGGAGTGCGGAAACTGTATTTCTGCACCGCCGGATCTCCCGGTTGCCCCATGCAAAAATACAATTTTTGCACTCCTCCGTAAAACTTTTCGATCTGCTGATACTCATTCCTTAGCGGAAAAAACATATTTGCCCCCGGACAGCGGGATTAGTGGACTGTCAAATATATTTCTGTACACTCAGAAAAGCTGCGGAGGAGTGCCAAACTGAAAGTTTGACAGTCTTCCAAACTTTCAGTTTGGACTCCTCAGTCCTGACTTTTTAAAAGGGTAAAAAATTTATTTGACAGACCAGTTAGAAACGGAAAACATTACATGAACGAAGCTGATGAAAACAAAAAGCTGGTTTTTAACAATATTGAACTGTCCAGACAGCTTTTCGGAGAACACAACCGCCATCTGCAAAGAATTGCAGATGCACTGGAAATCCGCATCCATGCCAGGGGGAATACAGTTTCTTTGGAGGGAGACAGCATCGGAAGCAATCTCGCCCGCAATATTCTGAATCAGCTGTATGATCTGCTTAAAAGCGGTTATCCTGTCTATCCCAATGACATTGATTATGCGGTCCGTGTTATCTGCAATGATGACCGCGCCTGCCTGAAAGATATTTTTCTGGATACGGTGTATATCACATCCAAAAAACGCTCGATAGCACCCAAAAGCCTGAATCAGAAAGATTATATTGATGCCATGCGCAATTTTGATATTGTTTTCGGCATCGGTCCCGCGGGAACCGGAAAAACCTATCTGGCCATGGCCATGGCAGTGGCGGCACTATCCAAAGGTATTGTCAACCGTATTATCCTGACCCGTCCCGCAGTGGAGGCCGGGGAGACCCTGGGGTTTCTGCCGGGCGATCTGACCGAAAAAGTGGATCCCTATCTCAGACCCCTATATGATGCACTCCATGATATGATGCGCTTTGAAAAAGCCTCGGGACTGATGCAGCAGGGGGTTATTGAAGTGGCCCCCATTGCCTTTATGCGGGGCCGCACCCTGAATGATTCTTTTATTATTCTGGATGAGGCCCAGAACACCACATCCGAACAGATGAAAATGTTTCTTACCCGCATCGGTTTTAATTCCAAAGCTGTTATCACCGGGGATATTACCCAGGTGGATTTGCCCGCCCACCGCCGATCCGGTCTGATAGAAGCCCGGAATATACTTCAGAATATCAAAGGCATTCAGTTTGTTTATTTCTCCAAGACGGATGTGGTGCGCCACCGGCTGGTACAGGAAGTCATCCGCGCCTATGAAGAATGGGATGCCCAAAAGGAAAAGACAGATACCTGAATCTCTGCACCCCAGCGGATTGAAAAGATTGAACTGACAAAAATGATGAATCCGTAAAAAAGGCAGATTCCCGAAATTCGCTGTTAACAAAATCAGGTGATCCGCCTGATACATATTAACGCTTTGATTTTATTAACAGCGTTTTTTGAAATTTGGATTTTTTACCGATTCATCAATTATTACAGTATGTAAAAAGTTCTTCATTTTTATGTTTCTTTGTGAGTCACGGCTCATGGGGGTTTATGAAAAGCGGAAAAAACCTTTCCAGAAAAAGCGGAAAAAACCTTTCCAAAAGCATCGAATTTCTGAAGACCGCTGCGTCGGTGCGGTGGATACTGCTGCTGCTTGTGATGACTGTATTTACAGTCATCCTCTATCCAAATGTTTTTTTTACCCGTTACACCTATAAACTGGGAGATGTGGCAGACCGGGATATCAAGGCATCTGATGATTTTCTGGTGGAAGACCGGATCGGAACCGAAAAAAAGGAGCAGGAAGCCAGGGGGACTGTTCTGACTGTTTATGATCAAAATGCCCTGCTGCTGACCGAAATCTCCCGGAATGTGGAAAAGGCATTTCAGACCGTAAGGAAAGTGTTTGAGGAAACGCCCCCGGAACCGCTGCCGCCTGCGGAACATCTGCCCGGCAGAACATCCGTTCCCCTGTCCGAAGAGGAGCGGGAATCCAGGGAAAAGGATCTGCATGAACAGGTAATGACGATGCAGGAGGAGTTTGAAAAACTCATGGGTTTTCCCGTCAGCAGCGGTGCATACAGAATTTTGGAAAACAACCGTTTTTCCAAAAACATTTCCGACATGATCCTCAGAATCCTCAGAGATATTCTGGGAAACGGGGTGGTGGCCAATAAAGAACTGCTGCTGCGGGAAGGGGAACGGGGAATCATTCTGCGGATAGTCGGCAGTAATGAAGAACGCAGGGAAAACAATTTACGGAAATTTTACGGTCTGGATCAGGCCAAAACCATGGTGCGCATTATCGGTCAGCCCCTGCTCAAAGATCTGAATTATACCCTGGCCAACCTGATTGTGGATTTTACACAGCAGTTAATCCAGCCCAATATTACCCTGAACCGCAATGAGACCGAAGAACGGAAGAAAAAATCGCTGGCAACGGTCAAACCCGTATTTTATAAAATCAAAGCCGGGGAAATGCTGCTGCGGGAAGGGGAACGGGTTACGGAAGTACAGCTGCTGAAACTGGAAGCACTGCGCAGGCAGAACCGCCAGGAAAAGCGTTTTGCCAAAGTTATCGGGAATCTGAGCATTATTTTCTGTATGCTGATTGTCATTGCTTTTCTCCATTCCCGCCAGCGGGGGCAGAAGGTGCTGAAATCAAACAAAGAATTTCTTTTTATTGCCCTGATGCTGATTCTTTGTTTTCTTTTTTCGGGCATATCGGTATCTTTGCTGGAATCCCTTACCCGCAATACCATTCTCAATATCTCCGACAGTGCCATATTTTTTGGTATTCCGCTGGCTTCCGGTGCCATGGCTGTCTGCCTTTTCATGGGCTTTGATATGGCTGCCAGTTTCGCGCTGATCATTTCTGTCTGCACCGCACTGATTTTTCAGGCGCGTTTTGAAGTATTTATCTATTTTTTTATCAGCAGCCTTATGGCGGCCTTCTGGATGCAAAGCTGCCGGGAACGCAAGGTGTTTATCCGGGCCGGTTTTAAAATTGCCCTGCTGAATATGGGGCTGGCAACGGCTGCGGTTTTTTATATGGGAGATATATCCTGGGGGAAACTTTTATGGAGCTGGCCGGCGGCTTTTATGAGCGGTATCATTTCCGGAGTACTCACCGCCGGTATTGTACCGCTCATGGAAATGACATTTGCCTATACTACGGATATTACCCTGCTGGAACTGGCCAATCTGGAGCAGCCGATTCTGCGCAAACTGCTCATGGAAGCCCCCGGAACCTATCATCACTGCATGGTGGTCGGTTCCATGGTGGAAGCCGCTGCCGCGGAAATCGGGGCCAATCCCCTGCAGGCCAAAGTCTGCGGATATTATCATGACATCGGCAAAATCAAAAAGCCCCTGTATTTTATTGAAAATCAGCGTGACGGGAAAAACCGGCATGACAAACTTGCCCCTTCCATGTCGGGCCTGATCCTCATTTCCCATGTAAAAGACGGTGCGGAAATGGCCAGAAAGTATAAGCTGGGACAGAATATCAGCGATGCCATCCGCCAGCATCACGGCACCAGTCTGATCAGCTATTTTTATGAAAAAGCCCGGCAGTTAAAAGGAGAAGATGCCGTCAAAATAGATGATTACCGATATCCGGGTCCCAAACCCCAGACCAAAGAGATCGGGCTGGTTATGCTGGCGGACGTGGTGGAAGCCGCGTCCCGCACCCTGGAAAACCCGACACCTTCCCGTATTCAGGGGCTGGTGCGGAATCTGATGACCAAAATATTCAGTGACGGTCAGCTGGACAACTGTGAGCTGACCCTGCGGGATTTGGATAATATTTCAAAATCCTATATCAAAATTTTAACCGGAATCCACCATCACCGCATTGAATATCCGGAACAGGCAGGTAAAAACGGAAAGGACAGACATGGGAATCCTGATAACAAATCATCTTCCGGCGGAGGCGGAAAGTCCGGACAGACCGGAGCTTTTGGGGCAGACCGAGGCAAAAGCAATGCCTCACGGCCCGAAAAATCCGGATCGGATGCAGTCAGAGCTGATACAGGCGGAAGCGATAAAAACGGAAAAGATAAAACAGACCGCCCTGAAAGTGCTCAAAGCCCTGGGAAATCCTGATGCCGAACTTTCCCTGCTGATCTGCAGTGACCGGGAAATGGCCGGATACAATGAAAATTACCTGGGCCGCCGGGGGCCGACCAATGTCATCGCCTTTCCCATGCAGGAAGGGGAATGCAGTGATATCAATCCCCATCTTCTGGGCGATGTGGTGATTTCCGCAGACACGGCCCGCAGGGAAGCCGCGGAAACAGGTATTTCTTTTGCCCGGCGTTTTGATGAGCTGCTGGTTCACGGCATACTGCATCTTTTTGCCTATGATCATGAAAAATCCGACGCAGAGGAACTGCGCATGGAAAAAAAGAGTGAAGAACTGCTGAAACTGATTTACAGTGAATAAAAGGAGATTTTCAATGGATGAAAAAACAGCTGATTTTTTAAGAATTATTGCTTCGGTTATTATTCCGCCCGTGGGGGTATTCTTTCAGGTGGGGCTGGGACTGCATTTCTGGCTCAATATCCTGCTCACATTATTGGGGTATATTCCGGGCCTCCTCCATGCCATATGGATTATCCTGAAAAAATAAGCGGATGCAAAGGAGGTGCATATGTCCTTTACAGAAAATCTGCTGCAGAAAATCCGTATCAAAAAATTATCCCGGGAAATTGAAAAGAGCATTGTTTCCGGAAACACTGAAAAACGCACAGATTTGCATACAATGCGCAAACTACTGGAAACAGGAGAATATACGGCACAGAAAGAAAGAGACATGGAACTCTTTATTCTGGAAGACGGGGGGGAGGAAAAAAAGAAAATTCTGGTACTCGACAATGATCTCCCCATATACCGCACAGGCATTGCCGATGTGGCCCTGCGTAAAAGTCCGACCGTGAAAGAGATGCTCAATATCCGCAATGCGGTGAAAATTCTCAATGACAGCGATGTGCTTGTCAGTAAAAAAGCCGAATCTCTGCAATATGTCCGGGAACAGTGTATTAACCGTCTGGATCTGACTTTCGGTCCCGGGGATCTGGATGAAATCGCAAATAACGGTACTGCCTCTTTGGAAAGGGAATATTCTGCGGGCGTGGAGGAAGCCCTTGATCTTTTTGGAGAACTGCTTTCATATGTTCCTGCCCCCAATGAATTTCGGAAGAGCAGTCATAAAATTATCGGTTATTTACAGAAAAACGACAGAGGAGAAGAACTGTTCGGCCCTGTCCTTATCTACAGCCTGATCCATAATACACTCCGTCTGATCGAAAAACCGCTGCACAGAATGAACAAAGAGGATGCGGAGATGATTTCCCAAATCTGCGCGGAAAAAATCAAAGCCGCAGCAGAAGGCCCGCAGGTTTTTGCCTATCTGAAAGAAGCGGTACTTTCGGGAAAATATGCTGCCGGGAATTAGTCCGCCCCTGTTTTTCATCCGCCGAGGTCTATTTGAAAAAACACTTTTGCATACTCTGTATTGAAAAATCAGATCAGATCCGCAGGGCATTGGAACAGGGGGAGGTTTCCTGGCCTGTCCGCAGCGCATCTTCTTTTCAAAGCGCGGCCGCAATTCTCAGGACAGAAGAAATTCATCTTATTATCGCCCATGAGGATCTGCTTTCTGTATTGGAGGATATTATCCCCCTGTACCCTGATCCGGTAAAAATACTCTGCGGTCATGGAAAAGAACCGAATCTGCTGATCCGGGCTTTGAACTGCGGGGGGGAAATCCGGCGATTTGTTTCTGATGACAGTCTGCTGGGATCGGCTGTTTCCGAGGGTCTGGAAATCTATGCCAGACACCGTAAAAGCAAAAAAACGGTGGCCGATCTGCAGTATATGCTCCACAAAATGAATTTTCTGCATGAAATTTCTGCAAAAATATCCGAAAAAAAACCCCTGCCGCGCCTGCTCGATGATATTATGGAAAGCAGCAGAGAGGTGATGAATGCCGAAGCCAGCTCTTTGCTTTTATATGATCCCGGTGATAACAGACTGCATTTTATTGTGGCTACCGGAGACAAAGGGGCGTATTTTCGGAAGTTCAGCGTGGATATGGGAACCGGAATTGCCGGATGGGTGGGGCTGCACCGGCAACCGCTTTTGATCCGGGACTGTTACCATGATCCCCGTTTTAATCCGGAGATGGATAAAAAAACCTCTTTCCGCACCCGTTCCATGATTTGCGTCCCCCTGATCCGGAAAGAGCAGCTCATCGGTGTGATGCAGGTTATCAACAGAAAAGAAGGGGGATTTTTTGAAGAGAGGGATCAGACCATTTTTGAAACCATGGCCTCCCAATGCGCCATTGCCATTGAAAATGCCCGACTCATTGAAATTCAGGTGGAAACCGAGGCCATGGAACGGGAACTGGATACGGCCAGGGAAATTCAGCAAAGCCTGCTGCCCGATTCCCTTCCGGAATATGCGGATATCCAGTGCGCCGCAGCGCTGATACCGGCCAGGCAGGTGGGCGGTGATTATTATTCCATTATAAAGATCGGGGAAGACCGTTCCCTGTTTTTTATTGCGGATGTTGTGGGAAAGAGCATTTCCGCTGCCCTGATCGTTTCCACCCTGTATTCCTGTCTCCACACCTATATCAAACTGAATCAGGACAATTTTGATCTCTCCACTCTGGTGACCGGAATGAATCTGGTGATTCTGGAATCCGTTACCCCGGATAAATTTGTCACGGCCTGGTTCGGTCTTTACCACCATGACAGCGGCATACTGCGCTGCATCAATGCGGGTCACAACCGGCCCATGATTTTCCGGAAAGGGATGGAAAAGCCCATTGAATTAAAGTCCGGCGGGTTTGCCCTGGGGGTTTTTGATATGCCCTACAGGGCGCAGGAAATACAGATGCGCAGGGATGATGTACTGGTTTTATATACAGACGGCATCACAGAAGCCTGGAACCGGGAAGAAGATCAGTATGAAAACCGGAGACTGATCCGCCTGGTTTCCGGGCACCGCGGGAAATCCGCGGCCGGGATACTTGATGAAATCCGGAAAGATGTGAAAAAACATGTGGATTCCGCGCCCCAGAGCGATGATCTCACCTGCGTTGTTATCCGCATAGAACGGGATTTTGCTAATCCCGCGGCATGAGCGGTATTATGCTCCGGTTCGGACGATCAAAGCAGTACACGGGGCAGGGAAAATTTTAAAATTCAATTCCTTTCCGGGCTTTGACTCCGGAAGTATAATGATGTTTTACAGACTGCATTTCCGTTACCATGTCGGCGGCTTCCATAAGACCTGCGGATGCATTGCGACCGGTAATCACAATATGCACATCTTCCGGCCGTTTTTGCAGAAAATCCAGCACCTCCTTTTCTGAAAGCATATTGTATGCAATCAGATAGGTCATTTCATCCAGTATGACCAGCCGGTATTTCCGGGAGAGAATTTTTTCTTTTGCCAGCTCCCATGCTTCTTTTGCCAGCGATGTATCTTTGGAAAGATCGTCGGATTTCCAGGTAAATCCCCGTCCTTTCACATGAAATTCCATCAGATCCTGAAATGTTGCCGCGGTTTCCGCTTCCCCGCATTTCCGGTTTCCTTTGATAAACTGTATCATGCAGACCCGGTGCCCGTGTCCCAATGCCCGGAAAGCCAGGCCCAAAGCGGCTGTGGTCTTGCCCTTACCGTTTCCGGTGTGTATCAGTAAAAGATTTTTTTTCATACCTGTATCCATAAAAATGTCTGCGAAAAACCGGCTGCCGCCCCGACTCGTTACGGGGCTCTGCCCCGTAACCGGGACAAATCTATACCTTCTTTTCATTCACAAGACGGGCAAAATGCTCAAATGAACGGTCATAGGTCCGTTCCGCATCATTGGAAAAACAGCAGGCAGGCAGCTGACGGCTTTTCACATGGTAGGAAATACAGTCGCAGCAGATTCCTTTGCGGCTGCAGGGTTCGTAACTGCAATTACAGTTTGCCATATTTTTGTCTTTTTTACATTCCATGATATCCTCCTGTATTGTATTTTTACTGTTAATTTACCATCTTTTTTTTATATGAAAGTCCTGCACAACCCGTTACGGGGCTCTGCCCCGTAACGCATTTTTCCGGGGAGAGATTTTCATGCTTCGCTGTGAGTTATTCCTCATGGCCGTTTATATGAAAGTCTCCCCGCGCACCCCGTTCCCACGCTCCCGCGCGGGAATGCCTCCGGGACGCTCTGCTGCCTGTAAAATGAACTTAATTCTTTCATTTTTTTATTTTTATGTCAACATTGATGAACCCGTAAAAAGTCAGGTTTTTAAAAATCACTGTTAATAAATCACTGTTACAGCGGGAAAAATAGAAAATGCGGAAATCTGCTGATATTTTCTTGTTTTCATCAGGGGCCTGTGATAGATGCAGGCCCATGAAAAATGAACATATCAATCCCAAAATCGGTTATGCCTATGTTGTGCTGGCGGCATTGCTCTGGGCCGTATCCGGTTCCGCGGCCAAGTTCCTTTTCCATCAGGGAATCAGCGCTTTTGAGCTGGTGCAGCTGCGCATTACAACGTCCGCTTTTGTGCTTCTGCTTTTTTTTGCTTTGCGCAGCCCCTCCCTGCTCCGGATTGAAAAAAGAGACATTCCCTATTTTATGATTCTCGGGTGCGTGGCAATGGCGGCGGTGCAGTACACTTATCTGCTGGCCATCAGTAAAATCAATGTGGCCGCGGCCATACTGCTGCAGTATCTTGCCCCCGGTTTTATCGCGGTTTATACTGTAGTAATTGCCCGTGAAAAAGTGGAACTGCTCACAATCGGGGCTGTGGTGATGGCGACAATCGGCTGTTATCTGGTGGTGGGCGCTTATCAGATGGATGTCTTTTCCCTCAACCGCACCGGCATTGTCAGCGGCATTTTTTCCGCCGTGTTTTTTGCCTGGTATTCCATTCAGGGAGAGTACGGAATGCGGAAATATTCTGCCTGGACGGTACTGACTTATGCCATGCTTTTTGCGGCTCTTTCCTGGAATATTTTCTATCCACCGGTTACGGACTATGCCCGATCTTACAGTCCGGCAGAATGGTTCTGGATTTTTTATATTGCTGTCATGGGAACAGCCATGCCCTTCGGTCTGTATCTGAAAGGGGTCGCTTATATCCGTTCCACAAAGGCCAGTATTACCGCCACACTGGAGCCTATTACCGCGGGAATTATTTCTTATATCTTCCTCAATGAGGTGATGGAACCTTTGCAGATGGGCGGCGGTGTGCTGGTCATTGCATCCATCATTGCTCTCCAGATACATCGCCCCCGTCAGCAGAAAGTCAGTTAAGTATGTCAAACTGCAGGTTTGACACTCCTTCTGTCTTAAGGGACCCGGAAAAAGATAATTCCCCCGGTTAATCCCGGCAGCAGAGAATAAACGGGTGGCTGCCTTTTTCTGTCAGACAGTTTCAGCGAATTTATTTTTTGCCGGGTCCCTAAGTTGACAGCATTGGGTATACATTATTAAAAACTGATTTGCCCGTGCAGTCACCGGAGATCGGGGAATGTGCATGAATGAATCATAAATCCGGAACATATGTTCACATTTACGGAACAAATGTTTTGGATGAAGATACATCTGTACCTTTATCTGCATTTCCCTCCGTATAATTTTGTTTATATAAGTCCTTTGCATTATTCTGTTATTCATTTTATATCCCTTACCGGCACATATCTTGCTTTTATCCATAGAAATCCGGGTAGTGCTTTGTCAAGGTTAAACTGATGGGTATGCAGCACTCTGAAATTTCGCAGGGACGTATGCAGTACGCCCTTACAGGAGTGACATAAGCCGTCAGTTTAATTTTGACAGAGCAGTAGTGCGCTGTCAAATTTGAAATCATGGGTTAAAACACCGTATTTTTTCCAAAAATTCAGATGTTTCAGTGCAACTGAAGTCACAGATTCAAAGTTGACAATGCAGTAGCGGGTCAAATGGGTTGACACATCAGATGTATGACTGCCGGGGCCTATGCAGTACGCCCCGGCAGAGGGAAATCAACCTTTTCGACCCACCGCCGAAATCTGTAATATGCCCATTTCCGAATCACTGTTCTTTTTTCACAAAGAAAAGGAGTGACAATGAAAACACTTTATTATGCAACGGAATCATCCGAGGCCGGAGACCGTCTGCAGCGGCTTTTGGAAACGATTGTTTCTCCTGAGCAAAGGGTCATCTGCCGCAGCCGGGAGGAATTCTTCAGCAATCTCCGGCAGCCGTCTGCAACAACAGGCTTTTTTATTCTGCTGGCAACAACAAAAGAAGAGCTGAATGAATTTTTTATTATGCGGAAACAGTTTTCCTATCTCCGCATCATTTTAATTCTGCCGGACAGAAGCAATGAAAGCATTGCCAAGGGAAATGCACTGCATCCCCGGTATCTGGATTTTATTGATTCTGATTTTCAGGATGTCTGCGCCGTCATGCGGAAAATGATGCGGCAGCAGAAAGAAGGAAGCGAAGCAGGGGACCTTTTTCCGAATTTTGTGCGGGATCAAAAGGGTTTCAGGGTGGAATTATGTTAATTTTTTAAAATATCCATACAAGGCGGACTGTCAAATATATTTGTGTGCATTCAGAAAAACTGCGCAGGAGTGGCGGACTGAAAGTTTGCAGATTTCCGGACTTTCCCTCCTCCGTCCGGATTCTTTAAGAGGGTAAGAAATTTATTTAACATTCCGCAAAGGAGGCATCCATGAAAAATCTGAAATTAAGTCTGAAAATCGGTCTGGGATTCGGTATTCTCATCATCATTGCCTGTTCTCTGGGCGGTCTGGCCGTTTGGGAAATGTACAGGGTTCAGGAAAAATCCGAAATTCTGTCCAATGAATACGCGCCGGAAGTGGAAGTGGCCAATGGCATTGAGCGGGCATGTCAGACAGCCATGTACCAGATTCGCGGCTACGCACTGAGCCGGGATAGGACCTATCTGGAAAAAGGACGGAAAATGCTGGAAAGGGTCAAAGAAGAGCTGGAACGGGCCAAAGAGCTGCAGCAGCGTTCTCCCCATTTGGATAAACTGTCAGAAGCCATCCGGAATGTGGAAAAAATGGTCATGGAATATGAAAAACTGGTGGAAGAGACAGTGGCCCAGAATGAAAAAATTTTTGCAACGAGAGCCATGATGAATGATGCCGCAAGACTCCTGCTGAAATATTTTTCCGATTTTCTCAAAGACCAGGACCGTCTTATGAAAGAGGAAATTGCGGCGGGTGCCGGAGAAAAAATAATCACAGAAAGGCTTTTGAAAATAACTCTGCTGAACAGGGCACTGCATCAGTGCAATGAAATCCGGGTGGACAATTTTAAGGCCCAGGCAAACGGTGAGGCGGATTTTGTAAAAAATGCGCTGAAACAGTTTGCCGAATTTCATTCCGGTATGGAAAAAGTCCGGGAACTGACCCGCCAGGATAACAATATTACAATGATCAGTAAAATCCGGGATACATCCGCTGAGTATGAAAAAGCCATAAACAGTCTGCTGGATGCCATGCTGGCAATCCGGGAACTCAATGAGAAAAGGCAGAATGCAGGGGAAGAAGTACTGGAAGAAGCAAAAGAAACGGCCATAAAAGGCATGGAAAATGCCCTGCTTGTTGCCAAAGAAACCGAGGATGCGCTGGGTATGGCTTCCTCGGTAATGATTTCCGGTCTTATTTTTGCCATTGCCCTGAGCATTATTGTTTCTGTTGTCATTACCCGCGGCATTGTTACCCCGGTGCAGAAAGGGGTGGATTTTGCCCGGCAGGTGGCAGACGGTAATCTGACAGCCCGGATTGACATTGATCAGAAAGATGAAATCGGAATGCTGGCCCGTGCCCTGCAGGACATGGTGCAGGGACTTCGGGCCGTGGTAAAAGATGTCAAATCCGCAGCCGAAAATGTTGCAAGAGGCAGTCAGGAACTGAGCGCATCATCTGAAGAAATGTCCCAGGGAGCATCTGAGCAGGCATCTTCGGCAGAAGAGGTTTCGGCCTCTGTGGAGCAGATGGCCGCCAATATCCGGCAGAATGCCGACAATGCCCAGCAGACAGAAAGAATTGCCTTAAAATCCGCAGAAGACGCGCAGGAAGGCGGAAAAGCCGTGAAAAAAACAGTGGCGGCCATGGAAAATATTGCCCAGAAAATATCTGTGATTGAAGATATTGCCCGGCAGACCGATCTGCTGGCACTGAACGCGGCAGTGGAGGCCGCAAGGGCCGGTGACAACGGCAAGGGTTTTGCTGTTGTGGCCTCGGAAGTGCGCAAACTGGCAGAACGCGCCCAGAATTCCGCAGCGGATATTGCCAAAATGTCCTCGGAAAGTGTGGCCGTTGCCAAAAATGCGGGAGAAATGCTCACAAGGATTGTTCCGGATATACAGAAAACCGCGGAACTGGTGCAGGAAATCAGTGCGGCCTGCGCGGAACAGAACACCGGTGCGGAACAGATTAACAAAGCCATACAGCAACTGGATCAGGTGATTCAGCAGAATTCTTCCGTATCCGAAGAAATGGCCTCCACATCCGAAGAGCTGGCGGGGCAGGCCGAGTATCTGCGCAGTACGATTCAATATTTAAAAAAAC
>JAABRU010000043.1 GCA_011390755.1 Desulfobacteraceae bacterium
CTTTACAACTCGTTACGGGGCTCTGCCCCGTAACGCATTTTTCCGGGGCTCCGCCCCGTACACAGTATGAGGCGGGGCCTCACCTCCGGTGTTCCGGGGCGGAGCCCCGTAACGGGTCCGGGTTGAAACTTTCATGTTTCGCTGTGAGTCACGGGTCATGGCCGTTTATCTGAAAAAACCGCTCAATTTAGGCTTCCGTTTGGCACTCCGTAATTTTTTTAAAGTCAATGACATTGACATCAACAGTATTTCCATCAGGGAGGAGTGTTTTAAGGCAGCAGCATTGTCCTCAGGGGGAGGAACAGGGGGAGGGTGGAAATATTATTTATCACAGTATGTTGTCACCAAAGCCTCCTGCATCTCCGAGGGAGAGAGGGAAATTTTCAACCGTTTTGCCCACCGGCAAATTGTCTGTATAGGCATTTGTTATCAGGATTTTACACCGAAGCATTCCCCGAAAATCCGGTAGGGGCAGGTATTTTTGCAATAATCATGATCCAGATAACTGAAAAGGGAAGATATGGCATCCCCCCGTTTTTCAAATATCAGATGGGACTCGATTTCCTGTATAAATCCGGAACTGCGGAAAACGCTTCCCACCGGCTCATGAATCCCCATAAATGCCAGACGCACCCCCCGCAGTGTGGCATCATCCAGCAGAACCCCCAGCTCATCAATACCGGTAATATCAATAAATGCCACGGAGTGAAAATCCAGAAGCAGAAATTTCACCGGTCCTTCCTGTTCATCCAGACATTTCAGAATATGTTCTGCGAGAAACTGGGCATTGCCGAAATAGACCTCACTGTCCAGGCGTAAATGCAGCATCTGGGGGCAGACCGGCAGTTTATGACTGTCGGCATTGAGAAACATATTCAGTTTCGGATCTTTGCTGATGCGCACAATTCTCGGATGCATAGTTTTCCACAAAAAAAAGATCAGGGAAATCATGACCCCGATAAGCAGGGCATAATCCGGTTTGCTGACAAGTCCCATGACAAATACCGTGATGGCGACAATGCCGTCATGCCGGTTCATCTTCCAGAGCCGGAAGACCTCTTTGGGGTGAAAAAGAAGCAGTACCGCACTGATGACCAGTGCAGCAAGGGCCGCACGGGGAATATAGGTGAAAAGGGAAGTCAGAAAAAGCAGGGAGAGAATCACCAGAATACTGGCAAAAATACCGGAGACACCGCTTTTTGCCCCGGCAGCATAATTGATGGCCGTGCGGGAAAATGAGCCGCTGACCGGATAGCTCTGAAAAAAAGAACCGATGAGATTGGCCATGCCCTGCCCGATAAATTCCTGGTTCACATCCACTTTCTGCTTGGTCTGCGCGGAAATGCTTTTGCCCACCGAATAGGTTTCGGCAAAACTGACCAAAGCAATGACCACGGTGGAACCGGCCAGTCTGCTGAACATTTCAAACCTGAAGGGGGGCAAAGCAAATCCGGGCAGTCCCTCCGGAACTTTGCCGATAATGCCGACACCGAACTGTTCCAGTTCAAAAATTATCAGGATGCCGGTGGCAATCACCAGGGCAATAAGTCCGGCCGGAAGGGTCTGATAAAATTTCCGGACAAGCAGGATGATGGCAAAAGAAATAATCCCCACCAGCGTGGTATAAGGGTTGAATTCGGGAATATTCCGGATGATTTCGGCCATCATGGGAAAGATATATTCATGCCGGGATACGGAAATTCCCAGAAAATGGGGAAGCTGGGTGGCAATGATTATCAGAGCCGCTGCCGCGGTAAAACCCTTTACGCAGGAATGGGAAATAAATGACATGACCATTCCCATACGCAGCAGCCCGATAAAAAGATACAAAAGGCCGACCATAAAGGCCAGCAGTGTGGCAAGACCGATGTATTCGGGCGAACCCGGCTGTGCATACGCGCCCAGTGTGGTCAGCACCAGCAGGCTCATAATGGCAATGGGGCCGGTGGCCAGTTGGCGCAGACTTCCCCAAAGGCCTGAAATAAAAGGGGTAATAGCCGCCGAATACAGACCGTATACCGGCGGCAGTCCGGCCAGCATGGCATAGGCCATTGCCTGGGGAATCAGAATAACAGCAACGGTCAGTCCGGCCTGGGCATCACTGCCCAGCGCGGATAAAGAATAATTCCTGAACCATTTCAGGAAAGGGAAAAGATGAAAGAGAAGATGTGTCCGCTCAGGGGATTTCACATTCACCTGTGATACTCAGATTGTCCCGGTGAATGACCTCATCATAGGGTTTTTCGCCCAGACGTTTCTGAATCTGATCGCTTCGCAGTCCCATGATTTTCCGGATATCTGCCGCGCTGTAATTCACCAGCCCCACGCCCAGTACATCGGAGCCGCCGTTTTGAAATTCCACAGGCGCGCCGATGCCGAATTCCCCCTCCACGGCTGTGATACCGATGGGAAGCAGACTTTTGCCTTTTTCCAGAATGGCCCGGGCAGCACCGTCATCAATGCGCAGACGGCCGCCCGGTTTGAGGGAAAAACCGATCCAGCATTTGCGGTTGGTCATTTTCTGCTTTTTGGGAATAAAAAAACTGCCGTGCTCCTCTCCGTCAAAGATGCGGAAAAGAATATCTGTTTTGCTCCCGCAGGCAATCATCATGGGGATACCGGCGGTATTGACTTTGCGGGCGGCCCTGATTTTGCTCAGCATCCCACCGGTTCCCAATGCACCCGGAATGGCGCTGGCATAGGATTCAATATCCCGGTGAATGGTGTCCACAAATGAAATCAGCTCCGCATCCGGATAACGGCGGGGGTCCTTATTGTACAGTCCGTCAATATCTGTCAGGTTTATCAGGATATCCGCATCCAGCAGCAGGGCAATCATGGCCGAAAGATTGTCATTGTCTCCGAATTTGATTTCTTCCACGGAAACCGTATCATTTTCATTGATAACCGGCACAATTTTCCAGGCCATGAGGGTATGCAGGGTATTGCGGGCATTGAGATACCGCCTGCGCTGGCGCAGGCCGTCGCCGGTTAAAAGAATCTGGGCCACCTGCTTTCCGTACTGCTCAAATGCCTTTTCATATTCCATCATCAGTCCGGCCTGCCCCACAGCGGCAATGGCCTGGCGTTTGGGGATTTCATCCGGTCTTTTGGACAGCCCGAGCTTGCGCAGTCCCGCGGCCATGGCTCCGGAAGAAACCAGCACGATCTCACGGCCTGCGTCAATCAGAGTGCAGATCTGCCGACTGATGGAATGCACGGCTTCCAGATTCAGACCGTTGTCCCGTGTCAGCACATTGCTGCCCACCTTCACAACAGCGCGTCTGGCAGAAGCCATTGTATTTTTTCTTGTCTGTAAGGCTGTGCCCGGCATTTGCCCCTTCCTGTTTTTTATGCGGACGGAGGTTCTTCTTCCGCATCCCTTTTCCGGTCCGCATCCTGTATCATTTTCAGCATCCGGTATTTCAAATCCCTGATTCCCTGACCGGTGGCTGCGGAAATGCACATGAATTCGGGCGCGCCCTCTGTCATGGCAAAGAGTTCGGCGGCCACATCCGCACCGGGCAGATCCATTTTGCTGAGAACCACAAGCTGTTTTTTCTTTGCAAGTTCCGGACTGTAACGTTCCAGCTCTTTATTGATGGCGGCAAAACGGGACAGGGGGTTATCCGGATCAATATCTGCCGCATCCATCAGGTGCAGCAGGATCCGGGTGCGCTCAATATGGCGCAGAAAACGGATTCCCAACCCTGCCCCGCTGTGCGCGCCTTCAATCAGGCCCGGAATATCCGCCACCACAAAAGATTCGTCATCCATACGGACAACCCCCAGATTGGGGATGAGAGTGGTGAAAGGATAATCCGCGACTTTGGGTCTGGCAGCAGAAATAACACGGATGAGGGTGGATTTTCCGGCATTGGGAAATCCCATGATTCCCACATCTGCCAGCAGTTTGAGTTCCAGCTTCAGATGCAGGTGCTGACCGGATTCTCCGGGCTGGGAAAAACGGGGTGTCCGGTTTACAGAGGATTTGAAACGGGCATTTCCCTGCCCGCCCCGGCCCCCCGGAAGCAGGATAAAATGTTCTTCCGCCCGGCTGAAATCCTTGAGAACCGCCCCGCTTTCCGCATCTGTTATTACTGTGCCCGGCGGCACTTCCAGCAAAAGATCCGCACCGCTCCGGCCGGTTTTCTGCCTGCCCTGACCGTTTTGGCCCTTTTCCGCACTGTATTCCTTTTTGTGCTGAAAATGCTGCAGGGTGCGTTTCCGGGGAGAGGAAAAGAAAACCACATCTCCGCCCTTTCCCCCGTCTCCGCCGTCCGGCCCGCCTTTGGGAATATATTTTTCACGGCGGAAACTGACACAGCCGCCCCCTCCGTCTCCCGACCGGACGGTAATACATACTTCGTCAATAAATTTCACTCGGCATACACGCTGACTTTTTTGCGGGTTTTCCCCAGGCGTTCATAGGTCACAGTACCGTCAATCAGGGCAAAGAGTGTATAATCCTTGCCGCATCCCACATTATTTCCGGGGTGAATTTTGGTGCCCACCTGCCGCACCAGAATATTCCCGGCCCGGACATGCTGGCCCCCGTAGCGTTTTACACCGCGGCGCTGACCGTTACTGTCCCTGCCGTTTTTTGAACTGCCGCCTGCTTTCTTATGTGCCATTTTTCCAACTCCTTATATCCCGGGCTCTTCCATCCGGTTTTTTATTCCGCGCTTTCTGCTGCTGCTGTTTCCGCAGTTTCGCCGACTTCTTCTTCCTGCACCGGGGCATCACTGCCGCCGATACTGTCAATACGCACAGCAGTATATGCCTGACGGTGTCCCTGTTTCCGGCGGTAGCGTTTCCGTCTTTTGAATTTGAAAACGATGATTTTTTTCTGCCTGTCCTGCTCCACAATCTGTCCCATTACACTGACATCATCCAGCAGGGGCTGGCCGATTCTCAGATTGTCACCGTCCGAAAACAGCAGCACCTTGTCAAAAGATACGGAATCGCCCACATTTCCGGGAAGTTTTTCCACCCGGAAAATGTCGCCTTTCTGCACCTTATATTGTTTTCCGCCTGTGCTTACAACAGCGTACATGTATCTGTACCTCCTTTGATCTCTTCAGTTCGTTCCCCTCTGTCCGGGGATTCGGATCCGATATATTTCCTGCGTTAACAAAATTTGTGAATATTGAATATTCAGACGGATTTGTCAAGCAGAAATTTTTTATCCCCGGTGCAAAAGAGACATATCCGCCATATCCGCACTCCGGCAGCCGGTCAGAATCATGGCAGAGATCAGTTCGGAACGGATCTGTTCCAGATATCTGACAACCCCTTCTTTCAGTCCGCCCAGGGCCGCCACGGAAAAGGGGCGGCCGATCATCACCGCATCCGCGCCCAAAGCCAGCATTTTCAGCACATCCGCACCGCTGCGGATGCCCCCGTCTGCCAGGATGGCAATCTGTCCTTTTACAGCACGGGCAATGGCCGGAAGTACTTCGGCCGCACCGGGGCAGTGATCCAGCACCCGTCCCCCGTGATTGGATACCACAATGGCATCGGCCCCCGCATCCGCGGCCATGGCGGCATCTTCCGGGGTCATAACCCCTTTCAGGATGAATTTCATAGAAGTTCTGCGGATAATCTCCCGCAGTTTTTCCGGAGATTTGGGGCCCACCGGCCGTCCCATGAGTTTCAGCGTGATCAGTCCGGCCGCGTCAATATCCATGCCCATGATTTCGGCTCCGCTTTTTTCGGCTTTTTCCATTTTTTCATACAGTTCTTTGTCTTCCCAGGGTTTGACAAAGGGAATGCCCCGTCCTGCAAGGGAGCGGATGGCCGCATATCCGGCTTCGTGGATAAAGGGGGGAACGCCGTCCCCCACACATCCCAGGGTTCCCTTTTCCGCACATCCCTCCAGAACAGAAAGGATATAGTCCTCTTCGCTGACTTTGCCCCCCATGTTAAAGGAGACACCGCCGATGGGGGCCGCCAGCACCGGTATTTCCAAATGCTTTCCCAGAATATCCACCGAAGTGTCCGGTTCCCCGGCATCGTGGATCAGGCGCATATTAAAACGGATTTTCGCCAGGGACTCAATATTGGCCCGGAAAGAGGCCCCGGTTCCCAGACCGCCCATGCCCGGCACTTCCCCTGCACAGGCTTTTCCGTCACAAACCGGACAGACCCGGCAGTATCCCTGCATTTTTTCTTTTGCATTTTTCCGTATTTCTTTCATTCTGATTTTTCTCCTTCTGATGCTGATTTTTTCATTTAAGGCGATTTCCAAATATGAATGCAGCGCTTCCGCAGGAGTCATAAACGGAAAGTCTGTAACCGGACTGCCGTCTGTCAGGACTGCCAAACTTTCAGTCTGGTACTCCTTCGCTACATTTTTTTCAGGAAATCACCTAATGCATTGTTTCACTTAAAACTGTGCAGGTATTTCGGAGCAGAACATCCGAATGCCGGGTTACGCTTCGCTAACCCGACCTGCAATTTTAAATGAAACAGAGCACTAACCCGCATTTTGCTCTTTGTGCTCCGGCAATCTGGTGCCGGGTCAAATCCCCTGATTTTTTTCTGTAAGGGTGTAATGTAACATCCCCTTTGAGAAAAAATCCGGAGATGAAAAAACGGAACCACAGATTCACAGGGCCAAACCGGATTCCGTCATCCGTGCATACCTGTGTGAATCTGCGTTTTTCAAAAATTCCGGTGCTTTTTTCGCCAAGTATGTTATACTCAGCACCGGAATAAACTGAACTTCTGAATTTCAGACTCTGTTTTCCGTATACTGAAATCTGCCGGTAATACGGAACCATTTCAGACTGCCCCCGGATTCCGGGGCTTTTCAGAAAGCGCAGTATATGCGGGTGGACAGTATACATTGCACTGTAAGGGCGTATTGCATACGCCCCCGAAGTCCGCCCATGCCGGGCCCGTGCAGTACGCCCCTGCAATGAGAAATCCCATTTATCAGGGGATTTGCCCCACGGATAACTGCTTTACAGATACCCTGAAATGCAGAAAATGTAAAGGAACAGAAGGGGTGTTTTTTCTTTCCGGAAATACCCGGAATTATTTTTTTCTAAAAATCTGCATTTGACACAGCGGTTCTGCCGGATCTATATTCATGTCCGGCGACAATTTTAATCATCGGAGAGAATATGACTGAAGTATTTGAGGTTTATGTAAAAACACATTTTTCTGCTGCCCATGCCCTGAAAGATTATCCGGGAGACTGCGCCCGTCTGCACGGTCATAACTGGATTATCGAAGTGTATGTGCGCTGCAGCCGTCTCAATGAAATCGGCATCGGTGTTGATTTCCGGGATATAAAAAGATCTGTAAAAGAGGTGCTGGCGGGTCTGGATCATTTCCATCTGAATGAGCTGGAAGCCTTTCGGGATGATAACCCCACATCCGAAAATATCGCCCGCTTTCTTTATAAGGAACTGGGCCGGAAACTCAATTCGGAAATCATCCGTGTTTCCAAAATCAAGGTATCGGAAACCCCCGGCGCGGGTGCTTTTTACTGGGAGGTAGTGTGACATCCCTGAAAGTCAGTGAAATATTTTACAGCATACAGGGAGAATCCTCTTTTGCGGGTTCTCCCTGTGTTTTTATCCGTCTCAGCGGATGCAATCTGCGCTGCACTTACTGCGACACCCGCTATGCATATGCAGAGGGAAAAATAATGCCTTTATCCGAAATTGCAGAAAAAGCATCCGCCTACGGCTGTTCCCTGATTGAAATCACCGGCGGTGAGCCCCTTATCCAGGAAGGGACACCGCTTCTGATAAGCTCACTGCTGGAAAAAAATTTCCGGGTATTGCTGGAAACAAACGGTTCGCAGGATATCAGCAGAACCGACCCCCGCTGTGTCAGAATCATGGACATCAAATGCCCTTCCAGCGGCGAGCACCGGCAAAATGATTTCGGGAATCTGGAAAAGATGGCAGAAAGGGATGAAATCAAATTTGTCATCGGAGACAGGGGGGATTATGCATATGCTTTGCAGATTCTCCGGGATATTCGGAAAAAACGGAACAATCCGGTTCATTTTTCCACCGTCTTCGGCAAATTGCCCCCCCGGATACTGGCGGAATGGATGCTGGCGGATCATGCGGATGCAAAACTGCATCTGCAGCTGCATAAATACATATGGCCCCCGGAAATGCGGGGGGTGTGATCCGGAATCAGCCGGACTGCTTTTCCTGCTCTTCCGCTATAAATGTATGCAGATGAATGAATACTTTCTCCGAATTACATATGTCTGAAAATACTGATTCAGAACATCTGTTTTCGGTATCAATTCATGATGGATTCGTAAAAAGTCCGAAAATCAGGTTTTGACACATATTAACACTCTGATTTTATTAATAGCGATTTTTGAAATTTGGACTTTTTACCGATTCATCAATTCATCTGCATGGCACTATAGTTCCCGGATATTATCCACACTGAGACTCTCCTCTTTCTGAAAATGTTAATTTTTGTTTGTCCTGATTTGATGAAGATATGCCTCGATTTCCTCTTCGGAAAGTCCGTTCAGGCGATCCCTGGGGTCTAGCCCTTTCAGGCGATCTTCGGGTTTGTATCTGGACAGAACCTCTTCCGGTTTGTATCTGGACAGAACCTCTTCCGGTTTGTATCTGGACAGAACCTCTTCCGGTTTGTATCTGGACAGAACCTCTTCCGGTTTGTATCTGGACAGAACCTCTTCAGTCTCAAGGCCCTTGAGACGATCTTCTGTTGACAGGCCGGAAAGAATGAGATCCGCCCACTTTTTCCCCATTTCTATTACTTTTTCAGGGGTCAGCTCCAATGTTTCCATATATTCTCCTTTCTCTGAAAACCAGAAACACAGCAGACCTTCCACAAGCCACTGAATCTGTGCCCGCAACATTTTAAATCCCTGTCGTTTCAGTGCATCAAAGGCTGCAAGTTTTTCTTTTTTGCGACTGGCAAAGCATTTGACAAAAGCGTTATGCGGCTCATCGCTCAGACTGTTGAGACAAAGCAGCGGAATTTTTTCAAGCATCCAGAAGTCATGACGGTAAACCCCTTTTACCTCAGTCGGGAAATATCCGAATGTATTCAGGGATGCATTTTTGGGTGTTTTCGAACTGATAACAAAGGCCTGCACCTCTTTTTGCGACAGATTGCTGCTTTGTCTGTAAAAATATTCATACCCGCTGATCTGGCGGAAGGTTTCCTTTGTCACGGATTCCGTATATTTAAATTCAATCAGAATATGCCCGGCCCTGCTGTCCCGTATTCCGTCCGGCAGAAAGCGCAACTGTTCCGGAGTCCACTCTCCGTGCTGTTTTCTGAGCAGAAGAATATCGGCCTGAGGGGAGCCTGCCATCACGGGAAATTCGGTATATACCAGAACTCCGGTGGGTTTCAGGAGTTCCTCCAGCAGTCTGCCCAGAAGCCGGTGCCAGCGGGTTTTTCCGGGTTCGGATGTTTTTTTCATTTTATTCTTTCAAAGTAAAAAATAATTGACGATCTCGTAAAAAGTCGGAAAATCAGGTTTTGATACATATTAATTTACTGATTTTATTAACAGCAATTTTTGAAATTTGGACTTTTTACCGATGCATCATAATTCTGATACACCAAAATACACATAAATAAAGCGGAATGCAAGCAGTTCCGGCAGAATTGGCGGTGTTGATGGGTGGGGCCTCAATATGATGTTAACATCTATAATTGGCAACTACTGCTCTGTCAAAGTTAAACTGATGGGTAAAAACGGGTGAACCGCATTCTGCGGCACGCACGGTTTTCAAAACCGTGTTACAGAAGACTTTGCCGGAAATAAAAAAATGACAGAAAAATTTACCGCAAAGACGCAGGGGACGCAAAGATGCAAAGGTTTTTTCCCTGCGTCCCCTGCGTCTTTGCGGTGAAAACCTTATTTCCGATAATTTTTGATATAACCCGTCAGATAAATGTTGACAGAACACTAGGCGATTTCCAAATATGAATGCAGCGCTTCCGCAGGAGTCACAGACGGAAAGTCTGTAAGCGGGCTGCCGTCTGTCAGGCACTGCCGGACTTTCAGTCTGGCACTCCTTCGCTACATTTTTTTCAGGAAATCACCTTAGATACTGTATTTCCGACAAGTCTGTTATTTTTCCATCAGCCGGGTCACGGCTTTTTCCAGTCCGTCTATGGACAGTTCAAACATAGGGAAGATTTCAGATATGACTCCGATTGTCCGGGTATATCTCCAGTTGGCTTCGGGCACCGGATTCAGCCAGATGCTGCGGGGGAAGGTTTCCGCCAGAAAACGCAACTGCTCGATACTCGGTTTTCCGCTGCGTTCCTCCAGATAGATGGAACCGTCCGAGATCATGAGTTCATAGGGAGCCATACTGGCATCACCGAGCATAATGAAACGGGTTTCCGGATCAAAACGGCTAACGTCCGAAATTTTTACCGGTTTGCGGTAACGGGCCGGATCTTCCCAGAGATTGTCATAAACGGTATTGTGGAAAAAATAGGTTTTCAGTTCCTTAAACTGTGACCGCGCATAACTGAAAAGGGTTTGGACAACAGGAATATAGGGATCCATAGACCATCCCCCGTTATCTATGGCAAGAATAACTTTCAGGCGGTCTTTGAGACTTCTTTCAAAAACGATTTCAATTTCCCCCGCATTTTTCATGGTCCGGTAAATCGTTTCATCCACATTCACCTGATCTTTGGGTCCGGCCGGAATCATATTCCGCAGGCGTTTCAGTGCTTCCCCCATCATGGCCTGTGTGAGCGGGCCTTCCAATGAATAATCTTTATATCTGCGATCCAGGGCAACTTTTACTGCGGATTTATTCCGGGAAATCCCGCCCACGCGCATTCCGCCCGGATGATAACCCGAATGCCCCACAGGGGATGTTCCTCCCGTGCCGATCCATTTATTGCCGCCGTGGTGTTCCCCTTTCTGCTCTTTCAGACGTTCTTTAAAATATGCAATCAGCTCCTCAGCTGTCATGCGGCTGAGTTTTTCTTCATCCGTTCCCAGCGCCTTTGCCAGCGAGCGGGGATTTTTCAGCCATTCATCCAGCAGCATTTTTGCCATCTCATCTATTTCAAAGCCCCGGTCATCAGGCAGTTCCGCCCCTTCAAAATAATGGACAAATACCTGATCGAAAAGATCAAAATAGCGTTCGCTTTTCACCAGAATGGCGCGGGAGGCCGTATAAAAGTCATTTAGGGAATGAATCAGTCCCGCAGACAATGCTTTCTGCAAAGTCAGAAAGGATGTCGGACTTACGGGAATACCGGCATTTTTCAGTGTATAAAAAAAGGGAATAAACATGGATAAATAATTTCCTTATTCAACCGCAAAGATCGCAAAGCCGGTATGAGTCTGTTTTCTCTGCGTCCTTTGCGAAAACCTCTGCGTCCTTTGCGAAAACCTCTGCGTCCTTTGCATTAAAAGAATGTACCGCTGCTGAAGGAGAGCCGCAGACGGAAGGTCTGCAAGCGGACTGTCAGATGCCAGACACTGCCAAACTTTCCGTTCGGCACTCCTTTGCTGCTGCATTGTTTCACTTCGGCACTCAGCAAAAAATAACTGCCCCGTTTCATCTGATCAGGGGACGGAATGCACAGTTTCTGTTTATCCGCAGGATATTTCCGGAGAATTTATTTCTTACCGGGTCCCTTAAAACTGTGCAGGTATTTCGGAGCAGAACATCCGAATGCCGGGTTGCGCTTCGCTAACCCGACCTGCAATTTCAGACAGAGCACTGCATTTTTTTCAGAAAATCCCCCGGGGTGATTTCCGGCGGTATGCCCCCTTACCTGCGGTTAAACAGAATCATTCCTCCGAAAATAAACATCATACCCCACAGATGATAGGCCTGCAGGTGTTCATCCAGCCAGAAAATGGCCATGACAGAAGCAAATACCGGAATAAGGTTGATGAAAAGTCCGGTGCGGTTGGCTCCGATGGTGACTGCACCCCGGTTCCAGCAGAGATAGGCTATAATGGATGGGAAAATGGCCACATAAAGAATGCTCAGGATGACAGGCACATCAACTGTATAGGGTTTGCAGTATATATTTTCCCATATGTATAATGGAAGGAGGCCCAGTACACCGATACCGAAAGTATAGGTGACAAAGCTCAGGGGATGAATGGGAGGACGTTTCCGCAGGAGTGCCGTATAAAATGCATAGAGAATCACGGCAATTATCATCAGGATATCCCCCCGGGCAAAAGACATGCTGACAAAGGCGCTGAGATCGCCGCGCAGCACCACAAGGACTGCCCCGAAAATGCACAGCATGACCCCTGTCCCCTGAATAAAAATGATCCGCTCTTTAAAAAGAAAC
Source organism: Desulfobacteraceae bacterium (assembly GCA_011390755.1). Classification (GTDB taxonomy): domain Bacteria; phylum Desulfobacterota; class Desulfobacteria; order Desulfobacterales; family Desulfococcaceae; genus JAABRU01. The sequence continues at coordinate 12,316 of JAABRU010000043.1, forward strand.
AGGGAAATGAGGATAATAAAGGCAGGCATTGCAGTCTGAATCAGTGCCCCGTTAATGGCCGTCATGGTGTGAACCGCGGTATAGAGCAGGGTATTAAAAGAGGAAATGCCGATGAGGGAAAGCAGAACCATGAATTTCCAGCGCTTCCTTACCTCCGGAAAATCCCGGCGGGCATAAGACCATGTAAAAGGCAGCAGCAGGAGAAAGGCTATGGCCCATCGCCAGAAAGAAAGTGTGACCGGCGGAATCAGGTGATAAATGCCGCGGGCCAGCACAATATTCCCTGCCCAGCACAAAGGCGCAACAGCCACAATAAGATAGGGCAGAATGCCCCTGAAAGCAGATTTCTGTATTTTCATTTTATTCATATCCTGTGACACCCATATCATTTTTTTTCCTTTTCGTCTTCAGAAAAATCTCCGGGCCGGATATGAATAATATGACGGATTCTCCTGTCTATGCCTGCATTTCTGTCCGCTTTCGGATGCTGTCTTCCGCGCTGGCGGTCCATTGCATCATCCGGCGCATTTTTACAATGCAGCGGGAGTCCATGGGCAGTGCCAGAAAACGGCCTTCGTTCTGTGTAATTTTGCGCAAATTCCGCACATCATCGCGGGTTCCCATCTTTTCCAGACCGCGGATGATGACAGTCATATGCTGTATCACAGATTCCAGACTGTCCTGCATTTTGGGAGAAAGATAAATATCAGCGGAAGGCTCCCCGTAACGGCTGAGTGCATTGCGCAGCACCCGCAAAGCAGTTTCCCCGCCAAGCAGAATCAGAAAAATATGCAGCTCTCTTTCCAGGGAAAGCAGAAAACGGATGCTCATTCCGGCTTTTTCATCCGATGCAGCGGCACCGGCCAGCTCTCTGTTAAGAGTCCGGATTTTACGAAAAATATCTTCCCTCCGTCTCCTGATCATCTCTGCCCCCTGTTTGGCAGCCGCGGGATGCAGCCCGTTATTGCCCATCAGAACTTCTTCCGGAGTCATTTCAATATCCGCGGTAACCTCCCTGTAATAATCCCGGATGAGAAGATTGCTCAGCATCAGGGCATTTCTGTCGGAAAAACTTATCTGATCCGGTTTTTCCAGCACATCTCCGAGCAGAATTTCCAGGGCGTACTGGGGCTGATGCATCCGCGCAATCAGAGAGCGGAAAGAATTGAGAAAGGCAATTCTGTCATTTCTTTCAGGTGTTTCTTTGAGATAATGCCACAGAAAGCGGAATATCTTTTTTTCATAGCGGATAAAATCCGGGATATGAGAGTCAAAAACCGAGCGGAGAAAATGTCCGTCCTGACTGAAACATTTGCGCAGCAGGGAAATCAGGTGTTTTACATTGGGTGCGGAAATGCCGAAATCGGCAGCCAGACTTTCATAATCCTGCACGTCAAAATCAATTTTTCTGCGCATTATATCTTTTATTTTTTTACTGGCCTTGGCCCGGTCTTTATAATGCCGGATAATATTCTGCAATTTGCCGTGAATTTTACCGATGGTTTCCGGTTCGGCGTGCCGGGAGCGGATTTTGAGCATGTTTTTCTGAATAATCAGGTCATCAAAAACCTCATCCCGGATTTCTTCAAAACGTTCGCTGATATTGCGCAGCACTTCCTGCTCGGTTTCCGGATCATCGGATTTGTTTTTTACTGTATTCAGAAAATCTGTGGTCAGACGGAGACGCTGCCCCAGATGGCCGGAACTGATTTCTTTGTAATCCTTTCCGTAAACACTCTGAATGATCTGCGCGGTATTTTGGGGGGACTCTGAAAAATATGCCCCGGCCGTCCGGGCCAGGCGAACCTGTCCGCCGCTCATCCGCGTCCGGTTTTCATCCAGGCAGAGCCATTTGAGATGATTGATTTCAATGGGCGGAACACGCAGTCTGTCTTTCAGATTTCTGGCATGGATAATGGCTTCATAAGTACCGGTATAGGGATGATTTTTCTTTAATTTATCCGCCTCTTTCAGACTGGCGGCACTTTTGCGCACCAGTATCTGCATTGTTTCCGGTTTGATATTATTCAGCCCCGCCAGCAGGGTCAGATTAAAATCCCCGGCCCCTCTTTCATCACAGATCAGGGGAAGAATGGTCTTTCTGCCATTTTTTTCTAATATAATTGGGGAATTATTTTTCAGAGAACGCTGAAAATGTGCAATAATATTCAGGGAATCCCTGAAGACTTCGGCCTGTTCTCTGCTAAAAGACCCGGTCTGCCGGGGAATTTTAATATACATATGACTGATTCCGTGTTCCGACAGTGTCTGAAAAGCCTTTCCCATGCGGGTGGGCAGATGCATCATCGCGGTTCCCACGCGACTTTTGAGGGCAGCGGCCGTGCCTGCATCTGCCGTGAGACTGCCGAAGGAAATGACATAATCATGTTCCGCGGATACACCTGTCCCCGTAGGATAACCCCGATAACGGATCATCAGACTGCCGTCATGTCCGGGACTTCCGGCCAGTTTTTCCAGACATTGCAGAATCGTGTCCAAACCGTCCTTTTCCTTCCGTATGCCCCTGGAAAGACGCATATCCAGAAACCAGGCAGTGATGGAATGGACAGTTTCTATCATTTGCAGACGCAGTGCATCCAGTTCCTTTTCTGCCGCGGATATTTTTTCGGCAGTTTCATTCTGATACTCTGTATGGATACCATCCAATTCCTGATACAGACTCAGGGCATCCTCATCCAGTTTTAACTGATTGGCAGATATATTCATAACGGATTCCTCCCTATACTGTTTTGGGGAAATATGGGATAAGATTTAAAAAATGCAAACCTTTCCATATTCCGCAGATTTCTTATTCCTGAATTTATTATTGTTCACAACAGGGAATAAAACAATGGGGCATATATGGTAAAGGAAAGGGAGGGAATTCCTTATTCACAGGGAGGAAACAGGGATATACTATCTGATGGGCTGCGGAAATGCTCCGGACAAATCCTTCGCGCGTGTTTGAAAAATAAGTGGGCTGTCAAATATATTTCTGCACACTCAGAAAAACTGCGGAGGAGTCCAAACGGAAAGTTTGGACTCCTCCGCCCGGATTTTTTAAAAGGGTAAAAAATTGATGAACCGGTAAAAAGTCATTTTTCCGGAATTCAGCCTTAATAAAATCAGCTTCTTAAATTACTGAAAAACCCGGATTTCGGACTTTTTACATATTCATCAAAAATTGATTTGACATTCCGCTTAGAACCTGTCCGAAAACCTTTGAAACCGATTTTTAAACCCGGTAAAAGCAGGGGTTCCGAACATCGGGAAACAGGTTTTCGGATAGGCTCTTAGGCGATTTCCGAATATGAATGTACCGAATCTGAGGGAGTCACAGACGGAAAGTCTGTGCGCGGGACTGTCATCCGCCGGACACTGCCGGACTTTCCGTCCGGCACTCCTCCGGTATCATCTTTTCCGGAAATCACCTTAAGCACCGGCCCGGTTCAGGAAGCGCGGAAACGGGCAAAGGCAGCGGAAATTTCCGAGAACAGGGCCGCATCATCCGGATCATTGTTTTCAATCACAACGGCATTCAGATATTTTTTTCCCAGCCATACCAGGTATCTTTGAATTCTTTCAGAGCGTTCTCTGTCTTTTGCCATATAGAGATCAAAATTGTCCGCATTGCCGCTTTCCATCCGGCTGCGGATTCTTTTTTTGCGGATTTCATCTGCAATATCCAGAACAATGCTTTTAACCCCGGTACGGGGCACAATCTCTTTCAGGGTTTTATCCAGATAGCGCGGCATAGGGATATTTTCTTCCCGGAGCCATACATGTCCCAGATAAAAGACCAGAATCCGAAGGGCCGTATGGCTGATAACAATCACTTTTTTTGTACTTTTCTGAAATTTTGCCAGATCTCCTCTGAGCAGAAAGTACAGCAGGGCGGGCATGAAATATTTTGTGAAGGGAAAGGTCGTCAGAAACACTTTTTCTTTCATCAGTTCCAAGGGGCTTTTGCCTTCACTGGATACAACATCACTGGGTTTTTTTGAAAACCATCCGTCTCTTTTTTCGGTTTCATAGCCCCTTTTTTTCATTTCTTCCACAATAAAATTGGTGACATGATTCTTTCCGGATGCATCCGTTCCCAGAATCAGCAGAACTTCCGGCGGATGCGGGAGATAATTTTCACTCATTTGCCTTCTCCTTTGTATCAGGACCTACGCAGTTGAATTTTAACTATTTGAATTTACTGTATATATCAAAAAAGTCACAGTCAATAAAAACAGTGATTTGTGTTTCAACTTCGTAACTCCTGTGTATTCTGTTCCGTGTCAGCAGATCGAAAAGTTTCCCCCCGGATACGGTGTCAGGACTGTCCCGGAGTGCAGAAACGGTATTTTTGCAGGGCTGCAGCACCCGGTTATTCCATGCAAAAATACAATTTTTGCACTCCCCCGGAAACTTTCCGATCTGCTGGGTGTTCCGTCAATATGTAAATGACGGCCTGGGTTTTCCGCAGGGTGGGCAGAAGCGTACTTCGGCAGACGCAGTAAGCCGAGCACTGCTGCCCGCCGCATGTGCCCGCCCTGGCCGGGGATTTTACCCGCTATTTAACCTGTATTATTCATAAACCTGAACAGATCTCCGAATAATTCAGGTCAGAAATCATAATATACCCGGATACCGCCCTTTTTCTTTTCATAACGGATGATTTTTGCTTCGATCTCTTCAGGCAGCATGGCTTTGGACTGATATGTGACGGGTTTGACGGATACGGGCATGTTTCCGATATATCCGTCAATACCTTTGGATTCTTCTTCCGGTTCTGCCAGCCGCCAGGACAGCTTTTTCTGTGCGGCAATCTGTATCAGAATGCTTTGCTGAAAACGCAGTCCGGCATAGCTTTTTGCCAGCACCAGGTCTGCCACCCATTTTCGGACCATCTCCTCATCAATCTGTGCCATTGCCTTACGAAGTTTTACTATCATTTCATATACTTTTTCCGAAGCCCGGTCAATGGCGCCGGGCTGCTGCCGCTGATACCACTGTATCCACTCTTCATAATCCCGGCCCGGAAATTCCTGTATCATTTCCGACAGCTGTCCCACATTTTTGGGACGGGTTGCCTGCGCGTTCTGATTGGCAATATTCATAAGCTGACCTGTATATTTGGGAAATTTCACTGTGTTTCCGCAGATATCCTGCCGGATTTCCGCGTTAGGGATAAAAAAAGCATTTTCAGGACTGTCGGAAGCGGCAGTCAGAGGGCGGAGGAAAAGGATGCCCAGAGAAAAAAGTACTGCAAAAAAATTTTTCCGGGAAAAGGGGATCATTTTTCCCCCTTTTGCTCTTCTTTGTTTTTCTGCTTTCCCTTCTCTTTGGCAAACAGGGCCGCCAGTCCTTTTTTCTGTTTCATGAAAGCCAGTTCCTCTTCCAGGTGCCGCACCCGCTCCGCAATATCCGACAGGGCTTTTCCCTGTCTTACTTCTCTTTCTTTCAGCAGATCCCCGAATTGGAAAAACTGCTTTTCATTTTCGCTTCTGCTTTCCCGGAAACGGTCCGACATACGGTTTTCCATTTTTTTGAATTCTTCCCGCAGACTTTTTTCCAGCTCTTCTGTTCTTTCCCTGGCCTGCTGCGCATTGCGTTCATCCTGTGCCTGCAGTCTGCCGGTTTCCTGTGCAAGTTTTCTGCCCAGAGCGCTCAGTATTTTTTTCCGGAAATCCGCCTGCTGCTCTTTCTGATTTTCTTTATCCTGCATCATTTTTTCTTTGATCTGCTGTGCAGATGAATGCAGATATTCCCGGATTTTCAGAATTTCCTTCCGGCCCCTGTCCTGTTTTTCCGACAGGTCTGCAATCTGCTTTTCACTTTCATTCCGGAAAGATGCCGCGCTGTTTTTCATTTCCCTGTCCAGACTTTCCATTTGCCGGAGGGTCTGCTCCTGCGCTTTGCGGATTTCTGCTTTTTCAGATGAAAGGGCGGTCAGTGCCTCCCGGATTTTTTCTGCCTCATCTGCGATGAACTGTTCTGTTTTTTCTTTTGCACGGAACAATGCGCTTTCTGTATTTTCCCGGAGCCGGGTGCTGAAATTTTCCTGCTGTTTGCAAAATTCCCGGATTTTTTTCCCGCTCTCCGCCTGTGTGCGATGCTGCATATCCTGCATTTCTTCAGCCAGCCGCATCATCTCTTCCTGTGTTTCACGCAGTGAAAGATGAAAGGCGGCAGTATCCCTGCGGAGTTCTGTGCGGTATTCATCGGCCCGCTGCGCTGCCTGCAGACCTGTATTCTGCATGAATGCCTCGCCTTCTTCCCGGAAACGGAGAATTTCTTCCGCCATTTTTTTGCCGGTGGCAAGGACTTCGCTTTCCAGATTCCGGTGATAGCTGCGCAGCTCGCTTCTTTCATGGGCAAAGGTATCCAGCACCTGGCGGATTCCGTTTTTTTCCCGCATAAATTCGGTGACAATGCGCAGCAGTTCATCTTCTGCCCGGTCCCCGATCTGTGTCAGTCTGTCCAGTGCCCGGCGGTTCTGTATTTCAAAGGCATCGGATTTTTCGCATATGCGGCGGATCTGCTCCCTGTGACGGGAAAAGGATTCCCTGGCGGATTCCAGGAATGCCAGGGCATCATCCACACGTTTTCTTTCCTGTTCCAGCATCCGGATATTTTCTTTCTGTCCGGCTTCGGCCCGGTTCCGGATACGTTCACTTTCTTTGCTGAAACTGCTGCGGATTTCCTCCGTAAGAGACTGACGGTACTGCCCGTGCTGCCGCCCCAGTTCCCGGTAGCGCTGATGAATATGATCCAGGCTTTCCCGTTTGAACTGTTCCAGCTCATCGCCAAGATGCCGGATTTCTTCCTGCAGCCCTTCGGAGAAAAGGGATAAGTTCTCTTTTTCCTCCTGCATTATCTGCCGGTTTTCATATAGTTCCTGCTTATTCCGGAAGGAAATTTCCTGAAAATTCCTGCGCAGATCTTCCGCGGACCGGATTGCATGTTCTGTGACTTCCCTGCGGATTTCTTCCGCTTTTTTATCAAGATGATGCTGAAAATTCCGGATTTCTGTTTTTCCTTTTTCCAGCTCTTCCTCTGTTTTCCGCAGTCGGGCCTCCCTGTAGGCAAATACCGTGAGAATTTCCAGAAATTCCCGATCCGATTTTTGCAGCATGTTTTCCATGCGGAAAACACTGTCTTCGGCCTGCCTGCGAAAATCTCCCCACTGCTGCCAAATCTGAAGAATCAGGGACAGATGGCGCTTTATTTCTTTTTTTTCCGCATCCAGAAAGACCAGGGCATTGTCCATGCCTTTTTTTTCTTCTGCAAATGCACGGGTGAAACGCCGGAACTCCTCCCGGGCACGGGCCTGAAAATGCTGCTGTTCCTTTTGGAAGTCCCTGCGGATGGCCCTTTGCATATTTTTGCGGAACTGATCCGTATGCCCTGCCAAAGCACGGGCCATATGGGAAATTTCAAAGGCTTTGCGTTTTTTGAAATTTTCCAGTTCATCTTCCAGATGCCGGATTTCTTCCGCAGTCTGCCGGGAAAACCCGTTCAGATTTTCCCATTCCCGGTGAAGGAAACGCCGGTTTTCATCCAGATGCTGCGCTGCCTGAATGCGGATATCCCGGATGAGCTGCTGTGCGGACTCGCTGAAATAGGTCATGCGGGTCGTGAGATTGCTGAAAAATTCCCGGGTTTCCCCCTGCAGATGCCGGTGCAGTTTCCGCATTTCCAGATGTTCGCCCCCCAGTGCTTTCCGGAACTGCCGGAAATTATCTTTTTCCAAAGCAAAATCCGTCAGCATTTCCAGGCGGTCTCTGTCAAAGCGGGAAGCCAGCCAAAGCAGTTGCCGGATAATATTCTCATATTCCGGCCCCAGCGCGTCAAATTTTTTTATCCGCCGGTTTATGCGGAATTTTGTCCTTTTTTCAAAATCCTCCAGTCCTTCTTCCAAATAGCGGAATTCTTCCCCCATGTCACTTTGAAAAAGGACAAGTCTTTCTTTTTCTTCCTGAAACTCTTTTCTGTTTTCATCCAGATGCGCTGCCGTGCGCAGCCGCAGCTGCTGCTGAAATGCCCCGGTCTCCTTTGACAGCCAGGCAGAATGCGCGTGCAGTTCTTTGAGTACAGCGGCCTTTTCCTGCGCCAGGAAGAGATGCTCTTCCCTGTACATCTGCCGGCTTGCGGCCAGCTCCGCCAGGGAATGCCTGAGGGCATTGTTCTGATGACGTATTTCCTCCAGCAGTCCGGCACGTTCCGTCTCATATTTCTGCCCGATTTCCGCAATGCACTGCACTGCATTCCTGTAAAGGGTCTGCAGCACAGCAAAGGAATCCGTTTTTTTCCGGAGCTGAAATTCCGTGTCTGCCCGCAGCTGATCCGTGCGGTCCCCCAGATAAAAGATTTCTTCCAGCGCCGGTTCCCATGCCTGCCGGATCTGCCGGGATTCCTCTGCAAGCAGCTGACGGCATTCATCCAGAAATTCTGCCAGGCGCAGGCGGTTTTCAGCCAGACTGTTTTGCTGTTTTTGGGAAAAAAAGGCCGCAGCAGCATTTATTTCCTGAATACTGTCTCCCACAGCCCTCTGCAGCTGTTTCTGCTGCCTGCACAAATCCGCCCTTTCCCCGGCCATATCCTTCATTGTTTCCAGGATATGCGCGTGTTCATAGCCCAGGGTGCTGAGAATATGCAGCAGTTCGGTATCGGAACGTTCTGCCAGTTCTGTCATCCGGGCCAGGGCTTCGGCAAATCCGTTTTTCAGCTTTTCCATCTCCGCAGTACGGATTCCGAACTGCTTTTCATAGTCAAGGGAAATCCGGTGGGCGGCTGCCAGGCGATCTTTGATCTGCCGGGCCGTATCCGCCGTTTCATAAAAAGCATCAATCTGTCCGCCCAGTTCGGTGATTTTCCGCAATACGCTTTCCGCGCTGGATAGTTCTGCCACCTTACAACTCCTTCAGCAATTGCCGGAGCCGGGTATTCCGGGAGCGGAAATCGCATTTGTCCAATGTATTCAGCATGACTCTTCCTTTCAGCATTTCCGTCATCCGGGAAGGCATGGCCAGGCGCAGGGCCTCGCTGTACAGCCATTTTTCCCCTTCTTCGCCATGCAGTGCACCGTATTCATCATCCAGCAGCTGAAAAAGGGATTTCTGTAAACCGGGATTCGCGCGGGAGGTTTCATACAGCCGGATGGTCTGCATGGCTTTCATATCCTCGGATACAAGCCGCATGAGCTCCCCGCTGAACATGGCTTTTTCCTCTTCCCTGCATAATTCCCGCACAATATACAGGGCCTTGATATTCCGGGGACGGTGTTCCAGCATATTGGCGCAGCGGATGCGCATGTTGTCGTCAAAATCCCCGAATTTCTGCATCAGCGCATCGGCTGTTGCGGCATCAAAGGGGATGGTATCATCTTTGAGCCATGTCACAAAATCTGCTTCCATTTCCTTCAGGGCATATATTTCCGCAGGCGCGCGGACATCGGAAAGATCAAAACGCAGATCCGGCGCACAGCGGTCACAGTGCCCGCATTTCCATTCCTCATCCGTGGCCTGCACCTGTTTCAGAAGAAAGCAATAGCGGCATACCGGAGAGCGGAAGAAATCTTTGAGATGCCGGAGCCTGCGGTAGGCCATGCCCCGCATCTCATCCTGTACATGGCAGATGACCGGCAGCAGGTATTTTGCCACATCGCAAAAAAGTTCCTTATGTCCAAAATAGCAGCGCCATGTTTTCTGTGCAGCGGCTTTTTCCATCTCCTGAAAAATCAGGTCCCGGTGCAGTTCATAATACCTTTGCATTTCTCCGGAAACGCCTTTGAGATTTTCCGGGGAAAAGGCGGCGGATTTCCGGTTTGCGGAAATATCATTGCGCCGCAGATAAACCAGAATGCCTGCCATCGCGGCTTCTTCCGTGAGGAAACCGGGAAAACCGTATACTTTGAGAAGGGGTTCCCCTTCCCGGTAGTCAATGGCAAAACGATCCGTGAGTCGGATCAGGGAAAGCCGGTACAGGGCTTTTTCCGCGTGTTTCTGACCGCCTGCGGCCGCCAGGGAGGAAATGGGAATCCGAATCGGATTTTCCCTTTTTGCATGGGAGCAGAGCAGCCGATCCAGCACATGCATGGCATACATCAGCTCTGTAAGTGTATCCGGATACATGCGCACAATCAGATGATGCTGCCTGCCGTAATCGCAGAGTTCGGAATTTCCGAAGGGGCAGGTACTGCCGGAGCAGGAAGGTATCCGGCTCTTGCGGAATCCCATATCCTTTTCACATGCGGAAAGGGGCAGATCCGCAATCCGCACAGCATGAATCCGCTGATTGTTTCTTCCCTCCCTCAGTGTGCTGTGCAGCCAGGATTCCGGACTGTCTCCCATGCCCGTCCGGACCGTGATATGGGCTGTCTCTGTCTTTCCTTTTGTATCGGTGCTTACAGAAATATCCGGAAATCCCTGTATATGCTGTTCTTTTTCCCCCTCCCTGAAACAGGCATAGGGATCGCTGTACCGCGGAATATTTTCCGGGGCATAATCAAAAATGCCGTTATCCCGCAGCAGTCGGGGCACATCCCGCTGCATGAGTTCCGCATAGGCCTTTTTTTTCCCTTCAGTCCCCCGGGCCCTGATGATCTGAAAACTGATTCTTTCCCGGTAAAAACCGCCCGGCGCGGGCGGCGGTGAAATATCCCGCAGTTTCAGAAAGTGCAGCAGATCCCGGCGGATCATTTCCCCGGAAACCGCGCTCAGGGCCATTACCGTCAGTTCCGGATTCTGCGTCTTCAAATCCTCGATTATCCGGGGAATATTCAGATAGGAGGGTCTGAAATCCGGCCCCCATTCCGAGATACAGTGGGCCCTGTCTATGAGCAGACAGCTGACCGGGGCTCCCGCGACAATGGCATGAAGATCATCCCGCAGACTGCGGCTGACAAGGCTTTCAGGACTGATATAAAGGATGGGAATTTTCCCCAGTTTCAGGGCCTTGTAATTGATATGCAGCTGATTGTCCCGAATCAGGGAATTGATTTTCAAAGGAATGTTTTTATTCCTTCCCAGTGAACTCAGGGGACTGATCACCAGTTTAATTTCCGAACGGAAGGAATCCGGGAAATCAAGGCAGAATTTCCGCCCTTTATCCGGCCCCAGGGAGGCAAAAATCTGATCCCCGCGGGCAATGGGGAGAATGATTTCCGGTTCTTCGCCATTCTTTTTTCCCGAAACCTTCCGAAGCAGATTCCCCAGACGGTGTCCCGGTCCCGGTTCCTCAAAATGAAATACCAGACTGTCCGGAAACAGCTCCCGGTTTTTGGCATGGCGGATGCGAATCAGCATGGAAAACCTTTTATTCTGTTTCGGAAAGGGGAAAAGCGGAATCCGGGGAACAGTCCCTATGCTGCTTTGACACCGGAAAGCAGATGGTGAATTCACTGCCCATGTTTTCGGTGCTTTCCAGGCGGATACTTCCCTCATAGTCCTGGATAATGCCGTAACTGATGGACAGCCCCAGCCCCGTGCCCTTGCCGACTTTTTTGGTGGTGTAAAAAGGTTCAAAAATGCGATCCCGCACTCTTTTGGGAATCCCCATGCCGTTGTCGGATACGGAAATGATGACCTGATCATTTTCCGTGCCTGTGCGGATGTCAATTTCTTTGGGCTGTTTGCCGTACATCATGCCTTTTTCCCATTTTTCCTCAATGGAATCCCTGGCATTGATGAGCAGATTGACGAATACCTGTTCCAGACGGTTGGGATCGGCCTGGATATGGGGCAGGTCCGGTGCAAAATTTTTCCTGAGAATGATTTCCCGGAGTTTTAACTGCTGGGAAAACATATCAATGGCCCTGCTCAGGGGATCGTTGACATTCACCTCTTCTTTTTCCACTTCGGATTTCCGGCCGAATTCCCGCAGATGGTTGATGATTCTGGAGGCCCTGTCCACATGCCCGTCAATTTCTTCGGCCATGGTCTGCAGGATTTTTTCTTTAACGGGCTCCCCTTTTTTGATTTTGCGCATGAGAAAGGAGCTGGCGGTTTTGATAACCGTAAGGGGCTGGTTGAGCTCATGCGCGATGCCGGTGGCCATTTCCCCCAGGGTGGTCATTTTTCCGGCATGTACCAGCTGCTGCTCCGCAATCAGACGGCGGGTAATGTCACTGGTCGTCACCAGCAGATTCTTTTTTCCCATATAATCAAAGGGCGAAATACGGATATTCACAAAAATAATCCGTCCGTCTTTGCACAGCTGCCGGGCCTGGTCAATAAATTTGCAGGTTTTGATTTTTTCTGTATAAACCTCCCGGTCGTTTTCATCAAAAAGATGCATGAATGGTAATCCCAGAATTTCTTTCTTCTGATAACCGTACACCACTCTCTGATTATCGTTGCAGTCCATAATTTTCAGACTTTCCGCATCCAGGGCAAAAACAGGATTGGGAATATTGTCATAAATAATACGGTATTTGGCTTCGGAATCCCGGATTCTTTCTTCCAGGCGCTTGCGCAGTGTAATATCCAGGTTCATTTCCATTACAGCGGCAATTTCCCCCTTTGCATCCCGTATGGGAGAAGCCTGCACCAGCCAGTGGGAAACTTCCCCTGATTTGCTGATACCGGTTTCTTCACTGTAATGGGATTTTCCGTCTGCAAAAGTCTTTTTTACCGGGCAGGCCTCACAGCGGCGATCCCTGCCTTTATAAACCTTGTAGCAGTGATCCCCCGGTGCGGGATTGAACTGCCGGGTAAATGCCTTGTTATAGCGCAGCAGTCTGTAATTTTTGTCAACAACCGTAATATAACAGGGAACCTGTTCAAACAGCTGCTGGTATTCATCCCTTTGCCGGTTGAGTTCTTCCTGTTTTTCCTTTGTTTTCTGCCCCATGATGGTGATGGCGTCCGCCAGCAGACCGATTTCATCGTCCCAGCCGGTTTTGGACTCATATTCGTATATTCCCCGGCCCATGCGCCGGGTTCTGCGGATCAGATTTTCAATGGGACGGATAATATCAATATGGAGAAAAACGGCAATAATACCGACGGTAACCAGAAAACAGATCAGGGCCATGATGAGAATCTGCCGTTCATGCCGGTACATTTCCATATCTGTTTTTTCCATGGAAACAACGACATCCAGCACCCCCAGCAATTTGGATCGGCCAGGATGGAAATGGCAGTTTTCGCTACAGCCGCACTCATTATAAACAGGACTGACAATCCCCATCATCCGGACACTGTCCCCCTTTTCATTTTTTTCCGTAAAGATGCGGGTCCGCTCCTCCAATGCCGGAGAAGGCCGCGGGGGCTCACTTTTATGACAGACACGGCAGGATTCGGATTGGATGTCCGCGCGCCTGCTGATTTCCGAGGGCCGATTGGAAAACCGGATCTCCCCTTTTTTACTGATGATGCGGATACGGCGGATCCCTTCGTGCCGGCCCAGGTTTGTGATGATTTCATTGAGATGTTCCCCGGCATTGCCCAGCAGGGCATAACGGGTTCCCAGTCTGATAATATCGGACAGCCGCTCGGTTTCCGCCACGGTATTGCGGAAGATATCATCTTTCTGCTGCTGTATATCAAACCAGGCCCAGGTGAAAATGCTGATAAACAGCACAATTCCCACGGAAAGGGTCAGGCGGAAAATCAGGGATTCCCAGAAGGGTATTTTTCTGTCCGGAATATTTTTCAATGACTGTCCTCCTGTTTGCCGCGCAGGGATTCGGAAAGTGTTACGGGCAGCTGAATACGGAAAGTGCTTCCTTTGCCGGGTTCGGATGCAACACTTATGCGCCCCCCGTGCTGCTCCACGGTTTTCTTGGAGACAAAAAGCCCCAGCCCCGTGCCCCGGTTTCCTTTGGAAGAAAAAAACAGGGTAAAAAGAGAGTTGAGGGTTTCTTTGTCCATGCCGGGCCCGTTATCACTGATTTCAAAAATAATGTTTTCTTTTTCCCGCTTTGCCCGGAAGGTGATGCAGTGTTCCTTTTTCCGCAGATCCTCTTTGCATGCATCCACTGCGTTTTCCAGTATATTTATCAATGCCGCACGGGATACCAGGGGATCAATTTCAAATCCGCCCAGTCCCGGGGCAAAGTCCCGGATAAAATCAATTTTTTCTTTCCGTGCCTTGGGCTCAAACGTGGCGGCAATTTCATTGATAAACTCGGCCACATCCACCTGTTCCCAGCTGAGTTCCCTTTCTTTGGCATAATAGAGTATATTGAGAATCATTTCCCGGATGCGGGAAATCATCAGTTTGACGATTTCCCAGCCCTCCTCCATCTGTTCCCGCTTATCTTTTTTGAAACCGGAATTGAGCATATACACACCGCCGTCCAGACCCGTAAGCATTCCCTTAATGCCGTGGGAAATGGAACCGATGAGCAGCCCCAGGGAGGAAAGCTGATCCCGCAGTTTATAAATCTGCGTAATATTGGTGGACATTTCCATAACCTGCACAATTTTTCCATCCCTGTCCCGGATGGGGGCCGTCCAGATCAGCACATTATACTGCTCCCCTTTTGCGGATTCCACCACGGCTTCGCTGGAATGGGGTTTTCCGTCGGCAAACGTCTCCATCACCGGGCAGTCTTTGCAGGTTTTTTCCCGTCCCTTATAGGCTTTGTAGCAGTATCTCCCTGCATGATCCCCGAAGTCCTCCCGGAAGAGACGGTTGATTTCCACAATTTTCAGACTGCGATCCTGCACAGAAATATAACAGGGCACTTCATCAAAAAGCTGGCGGTAGCGTTCCCGTTCATACTGCAGTTCGTCCTGCAGGCGTTTTACCTCGGAAATCTCACTGGCGATTTCAATCACCAGCTCGGTATTGCCGTCCCGATCCCGGATGGGAACTGTGTAAACAATCAGCGGAATGCGTTCTCCGTCCACTTTTACAATTTCTTTGGATCGCATGGCCTTGTTAAAATGAAAGGTCAGGGCAACCGGACACTGGCAGGGGGAAGATGCATCCCCTGTATAAATCTCCCAGCTTTTGCGCCCTTTTCCTTCTCCCAGGCGTTCTTTGTACATCTGGTTGACAGCCAGGATTGCCATATCCCGGTCATGCAGGGATACCAGAAAGGGCAGATCATTGAAATGCTGCAAATCCCCGTCCAGGTCTCCGGCAAATCCCATAATGGCGGAAGTAATGCCCTCAAAAGCCTGGTTTACAGCCAGAAGCCGCTCGGCCTCCACCAGTTTCCGGGATTTTTCTTCCACTATTTTTTCCAGATTTTCCGTATATTCCCGAAGCTGCAGCCGCACCGATATTTTTTCAAATGCCCGCTGCAGGGCAATTTCCACCGCATCATCCCGAACCGGTTTGCTGATAAAATCCGCGGCATCGTATTTGAGGCTTTCAATGGCCAGATCCAGATCCCCGTGACCGGTCATCATAATGACTTCCGTGTCCGGGTATTTCTTTTTGACGGTTTTCAGCAGTGCAATACCGTCCATGCCCGGCATTTTGATGTCGGTCATGAGCACCGGGAAGAAATTTTCTGCCAGAATTTTCAGGGCTTCTTCCGCATTCGGGGCGGTTGTCACCTCATATTCCATGTCCTCCAGCAGTATTTTCAGTGTTCGGAGAATGCCGGGTTCATCATCGGCCAGGAGTATTTTTTTCTTCATAGAATTTTCCACATATGCAAAAGGGGTTAATTCATCATATCCGTCATTTTCTGCTGCATATTCTGTGTAACCACTTTGCGATCATGCCCGCTTTTCAGGCGTTTTCCCAAAAGTATTCCTGCATCCGCTGCACTGGTCATCGCTTCGGGCTGTCTGCTGACATCGGGAATCATTTCATTTGTAATTTTGACATTTTTTCCGTACAGCATCTGCGGAATGCCCACAGCACAGGATTCACCGTATCCGCAGGAATAACAGGAGGCCGCCCCCTGTCCGCTGACTTTTGCAAGTGTTTCGATGAAACTGTACAGAAAAAATTTTTCTATGTCATCGGCGGGAAATCTGCCGTCCATGCCGCCGACTCCGACAGCAATACCCAGTTTTCCCCAGAGTGTATCTCCCCCCTGATGCCGGAACTGAAACCATCTCTCAATAAATGCATGGGTTACAGCATTCAGACCCGAATAATAATTCGGAGCGCCGATAACATAAGCGTCCGCACCGACAATTTTATCACGAAGTTCCGTCATATCGTCACTGACTTTGCATATATTGTCTTTGGCACATCCCAGGCAGGCTATACACCCTCCTATCTTTTTGCCCCTCAGCGATACAAGGTCATATTCAATTCCTGTGTTTTCAAGTACGGTTTTCACCAACTTATAAACACCTGACGTATCTTTTTTTCTTGAACTTCCTGATATTCCGAGAATTTTCATATTAGGACTCCTTTTGCCCAATTCCTTTGCGGTCAGTGCTTTGTCAAGGTTGCACTGACGGCTTATGTCAGTCCTGTAAGGGCCCTACTGCATAGGCCCCGAAGCCGCCCATACCACCGGGCCTGTGCAATACGCCCCCGCGGTTTAAGCAGATGTTCCGGGTACCCCTCATTTTATCCCTGACGAGACACTGTGTTACATTACAACCTGGCGGGTTAATACTGAACTGATTCTAATTATTTGACATAACATAATATTATCTTAATATACAAGTAAAAACCGCTCCATTTGGGAAAAATAAAGTCTTTTAAATCCGCCGGACGGAAAGGCAGAAAAGCGGAACCGGCCCGAAAGCAGAAAAAACTGCTGAAAGACATCACAGGAGGCAGAGCCCGGGAGCGGGATAAAAAAAAGGGCGGGAAATTGCTTCCCGCCCTTTTTTTGTCTTATGCATGTACATTTCCGGAGACCCTTGCAAGGGTCTCCGGATTTTTGCTTTATGGGTCTATCTTTCGTTTCTCCGGATAAAAATCATGGAAAGGGCTGCGGTCAGTGCCAGCAGGATAACTGCCAGGGCATTTCCGGATGCACTTTCAATGAAACAGGTGTCACTTCCGCCGCCGCCTTCGCAGCAGGCTTCCGGTACAACTCCGATAGTCACCGGATCAACAATCCATCCGTTTTTCACACCGTCACTGTCACCTGCACCACCGTCTATTAGAACAAAAGTAACAACTTTTCTGTCATCACTGACACTTATCAGATCCGTGACATCCAGCCAGCCGTCTTTCTGACTGTATTTGAACCCTATAAAGTCGTCAGGCAGGGCCTTTGTCAGATGCAGGTTCACGGTAACACTGTCGCACCCGGCATTTACAGCCGTTTTGTAGGTAACAAATCCGTAGGGGAACTCATACCCTGCGGGCAGCGCGGCTGTAACAGCCATTTCTTCTGCGGAAATCCATTTCACCCAGCCAAGCTCTCCGCAATCATCCGTTTCCACACCAACACTGTCCGCATCTGTTGACAGAATCCGTGCCCACAGTCCGTTGATGGTCTTAGGCGGATTCACCACTTCCTGATCGTCCGGAACACCGTTTCCGTTCAGGTCTTCCTCATTTGCACCGACTGTCACAAATGTAAACACATCCGACCATCCGGAAGCCCGTCCGCTGCTGTCTGTGAACATGGCTCTCCAGTAATAGGAAGTTCCCGGATGGGTGAGGATAAAATCCGGAAGTGTCAGGGATGTCAGATTGTCACTGCTGGTCAGACTGTAAACCATCTGGGTAAAAGCCGGATCCAGGGCAATCTGCCATTTGGTCTGTCCGTGTGCGGCTCCCACCGGGCTTTTGAATGCTCCGGTTTTCAGAAGGGCTTTCAGGGCAATATTCGGCATACCGTCCGCAGGTTCGGCAAGAACCGGAGCTTCCGGTTCGTCTCCGCTCGGCAGTACTGCCGTAACCGTCTTCATGCTTGTTGCGGAATCGCAGTCATTGCTGACGGTCAGGGTTATGGTATAGGTTCCGGCAGTTGCATAAGTATGCGATGCCGTGATACCGCTGTCTGCCTGTCCGTCACCGAAATCCCAGGTGTATTCCCCTTCACTGGAGCCTTCGGCATTGAAAGTGACCGTCAGCGGCACAACACCGGTTTCCGGCGCTGCTGTAAACTTGGCAATCACTGTACACGCCTCGCTTACGGTAATCGCAGCCTCATCTGTGGCACTGCAGTTATCGCCGCCGTCTGTATCCTGAACTGTCAGCATGACGGTATATGTTCCCGGAACCGCATAGGTATAACTGATCTGTGCTCCGCTGTCTGTATTTCCGTCGCCGAAATCCCAGGTGATACTGTCTCCCACGGAACCGGCAGAGTCAAAGGCAACTGTCAGGGGTGCCATACCGGCCGCAGGTTCTGCTGTCATTACCGCAGCCGCGCCGCATACGGTTACCATCCGGCTGCTTTCTCTTGTACAGCCGTTATTCCCCGTTGCCGTCAGCACCACTTCATATGTGCCGCTGGCCCCATAGGTATAGGTGCTTTCCGTTCCGGTACTGCCGTCACCGTATTCAAACATCAGTGCGCCCGAAGTGTTTTCCGTGTTGAATGTGGCGGTCAGTCCGTTCACCGCAGCGGTAAATACCGCGGATGCATCACATGCTGTAAGGTTTACGGTATCGCTGAATACGGCTTTGCATCCGTTATCCGCTGTGGCCGTCAGTTTTACCGTATAGGTTCCGGCTGCGGCATAGGTATGGGAGGTTTCTGTTCCTGTTTTTCCGTCACCGTAATCAAACAGGGGACTTCCCACGGTTCCCTCTGTATTGAAGATGACCGTCAGACCGCTTCCGTAATCATAGGTGAACGCGGCCACTGCATCGCAGTCCTCCTGCGCCACTGTGACAGATTCTGCCGCAGTATCCGTACATCCGCCATCCGCAGTTACGGTCAGGTTCACGTCATAGGTTCCGGAAGCATCATAGGTTTTGCTCACAGTCATTCCACTGCCTGTGGTTCCGTCTCCAAAGGTCCAGCTATAGGTTTCTCCCACAGAACCGTCGGCACTGAAGGTAACAGTCAGAGAGTTTTCTGTGGTAAATGCCGTGAATGCGGCATTGGCCATGCAGGTTCCGCCCACTGTGACAGTCTGCACGCTTGTGTCCGAGCATCCGTTGGCAGTTACGGTGAGTGTAACCGTATAGGTTCCGTCTGCAGCATAGGTATGTGTTACTGATTCGCCGGTTCCGGTGTTTTCGTCTCCGAAATCCCAGGAATAGGTATCCGCGGTGGAACCGGATGCGTCAAACACAAGGGTTCTGGTCGGTACGATGGAGGGGAAGAATGGCGGCAGATCAATACTTTCCTCAGAGATCGTCACTGCAAAAAACGCAGAGGCTACGCAGCTTTCGCTTACGGTAACTGTGCGTTCACTTACACCCACGCAGTTTTCATCAGAACCTGTGACTTTCAGTTTCACGGTATAGGTTCCGGCCTGGGCATAGGTATGGGTCGCTGTTGCCCCTTCTCCTGTTACACCATCTCCGAAATCCCACATATAGCTGACAGCATTGGAAGAGGATGATCCGTCAAACAAAACTTCCAAAGCATTGCCGGTTCCCACGACTGTAAAAGCAGCCATACATTTTTCCACAGTAACCGTTTTTGTTGCCGTAGCAGATCCGCATGAATTGCTGACTGTCTGTTTTACCGTATAGGTTCCGGGGGATGTGTATTCATGCACCGGATTCTGGGATGTGGAGGTTTTACCGTCTCCGAAATCCCACTGCCATGAAGTGGCATTGCCGGAAGTATCTGTAAAAGTCACCTCAAGCGGAACCATACCGGAATCCGGATTTGCGGAAAAACCTGCTGTCGGCTGTGTGCAGATTGGCGGTGTCACGCACTGAGCAACGGTTATATTTATGCTGCTGTCCGGCGGTAAGAACTGGTTGGCGGAATCCGTGCCGTAACTGTTGGCCTTGATTCCGAAAGTGAAAGTACCGGCTGCTTTCCAGGTCATTGTCACATCCGCAAAGCCGATAACCGCCGGGCCTTTCACTCCTTTTGTATCAAAACCGTTGATAATGATTGTTCCGGCTGTGCTGCTGTTGATATTTGCCGGGGGAAAAGCCGAACCGGCAGTTTTGACAGCCGCAACATTCACTTTCGCAGAGTCGTAGGTCAGTGTAAACTTGTAGGCATTCAGGGTTCGGCTATCCGGAACCGTTGCCATCAGGCGGATGGTCTGGGTTCCGTTACAGTTCAGGGATGCGGAAGACAGTCTCTGGTTTGCTGTGTCTGCCCAATAGGTTTCACTGGAAGTAATCGTATTTATTTTAAAATTTGTATTACTTACATCAGGCACAGGAGCAAACTGACTGTCATGGGTCTCACCGAAGCTGTTTACCAGGATTTTGAAATCCGAACTTCCGGCTGCAAGTCCCTTAACCGTCACATCAATAAAAGAAACAATGGCCGGACCTGCGATTCCCTGGGTTGTAAAACCGTTGGTAATGATCTGTCCGGCAGTGCTTTTATTAATATTCACAGACGGAAAAGTGGTGTCATGGGGATTATTGGGAATTTCTGTATCCGCACTCGGCACAGCATTTACAACTTCTATAACCGTGCTGTCATAGGTCAAAGTATATTTGAAAGCCCCCAGTGTTTTGGTATCCGGCACTCCGGCTTTGAGGCGGATGACTTTTTCTTCCCCGATGAGCAGGTTCACCTGCGTCAGACGGATTCCGGCTGTGTCTGTCCAGTACACTTCGCTTGAATCCACTGTAATACCGCTAATATCAGTCGGTATATCCACAGGGGTAACAGCAATGGGATTTGAGGCACTTTCTCCGAAATCGTCAACGGTCATCGCAAGATTTCCGGTTCCGGCGGCTTTGCCTTCCACGACAAACTCAATCAGTGTTGCCACTGCCCCCGCAGCACCACCGGCAACACCGGCAGTATCAAAGCCAGTGAGTTTGATGATTCCGGTATCACTGGGAAATGTTTCGGGGTTTGTCAGAACATAAGCCAGATCCGCCCCGGTATCGTTGGATGAAACAAAACGGATACTTGCTCCGTCATAGTTTACATTAACGGTGAAAGCTTTCAGTGTCTGATTGGCAGGCACATCCGCCCGCAGACGGATAATTTTCTGTTCTCCCACCGACAGTTTCAATCCCTCTGTACTGCTGATGGGATTATTGGCATCATCTGTCCAGAACAGGTTCTGTGCATAAAGTGATCCTGCAAAAACCAGGTTTACTGCAAGAGCAATGAGCATAAACAGGGGCAACCCGGCTACGCAGTTTTTCTTTCTCTTTACCATAGTACCTCCGTGATTAGTATGTGGCAATAAGATAAAACCCCGTAAGCCCGGACGGCTTACGGGGCTTATAAATTTTTCAGACCTGTATAACACCTTCCAAATTGAACAATAATTCTCCGTTTATTCCGCACTAAGTGTTAACAGTTCCGCTTCCGGAATAAACTGCTTATTGGCATCAGTACCATAGGCAGAAAAGGTGGCAGACAGAGAACTGCTGCCGGATTTTTTGCTTTTGATGCTGATATCCAGAATGGCAATCTCCGCTTCCCCTTCAACACCTTTTACACTGAAACCGTTGGCAATGATCTCTCCCGGAGTATTGAGATTGATACTTGCCGGTGCAATGGCCGCATCCGGTGGAGCCAGAACATCGCTGACTTCCACTGCGTTTTCATTATAAGAAATGACAAAGCTGTAGGCATTGAGTACTTTGCCTTCGGGAACCGGAGCCATCAGACGGATAATTGTCCCTGTGTCCGAAGACAGTTTTACAGTGCTGACCGGGCTGTTGTCTGCCGCCACCCAGTAGGCTTTGCTGTCATCAGCCGATGCAGCAGAAATTATCATGAGACAGCTAAGCATTATCATCATACAGATAGAAAATGTCTTTTTATACATTGTTTTTTACCTCCTTGATCGGAAGATTTTATTTGTACAGGAAAGTGTATCCTTTCAGACACACTTTCCTGCAAGGGTTTTATCAGACAGAATCAGTTGCAGTCAGGCAGACTTGTTACTATCTGCGCATCATATTCGGCGATTTTAAGTGCGTCATAGGTATTAACCTCAGTGTTGCAGTCCACATTTGATACAGCCAGATTGATTCCTGTAGCATCAAGTCCGACAGCATGTTTGGCTACAAGAAGAGCATCGAAAATATCAACGCACCATGCGGCATTTTCAGCAGTGCAGTTACCGTCTGCATCACCGATAACACCTGCAATATATGTAAAGGCATTATCCAGCGTATCCGTTGAATTGTCTGCATTGGTAACCGTCACAGCGACAGCACCGGCGGTTCCTGCCGGAGTCTTACAGGTGATTGTATTGGCAGAAATCACAAGATCAGTTGCTTCTGTTGTTCCGAAAGTCACCTTGGCGCCTGCTGCAAAGCCGCTTCCGCTTATTGTTACCATGCTTCCACCGTTCTCAGAACCGTAGTTCGGAGTTACTGATGTCACTGAGACACCCGGAGGAATATAAGAAAAACCGCCCGTCAGGGTTCCGCTTGTGGTATCCGTGTTGGTTACAACCACATCCACTGTTCCGGTTCCCGCAGGGGTCGTACAGCTGATCTGCGTGTCGGAGTCAACCGTAACACCGGTGGCCGCCGTGCCTCCGAAGGTCACACCGGCCCCGGCTGCGAACCCCGTTCCTGTCACGGTTACGGCTGTACCGCCGGCTTCGTCACCGCTGGTCGGATTTACAGAGGTTACCGTGACAGCCGCGGCGGTATTATAGGTAAAACCGCCCGTCAGGGTTCCGCTTGTGGTATCCGTGTTGGTTACAACCACATCCACTGTTCCGGTTCCCGCAGGGGTCGTACAGCTGATCTGCGTGTC
>JAABRU010000044.1 GCA_011390755.1 Desulfobacteraceae bacterium
AACACCGGTGGCCGCCGTGCCTCCGAAGGTCACACCGGCCCCGGCTGCGAACCCCGTTCCTGTCACGGTTACGGCTGTACCGCCGGCTTCGTCACCGCTGGTCGGATTTACAGAGGTTACCGTTACAGCCGGAGGTGTCCCAAACTCAACATTCACCGTATGCGCTGCCGTAACATTGCTGATGGTATAAACATAAGTTCCGTCACCCCGGTCCGTTGCAGTTACAGCATTTCCGTTATCTGCCAGCGAAGCAATGCCTTCTCCGGTTCCCGGTGTCAGAATAACAGCAGCTTCCCCTGCATTATAAACCTGGGCAGAAGCTGATATGGTTCCGGTTCCGCTGGTCACACTTGTGGTAATATCATACATGGTCGGAGCAGTCAGAACTGCATCAGGTTTAACAATCTGGGTAGCATCTGAAGTAATTGTTACATTGGGTGTCTCACTGTATCCGAGCACCCCCCCCAAAGCAGCAAAGTTGGCAGTATCTCCGGCTGAGACAGTCATCCCCATCCCGGTTGTTGCGCTGTAAATATTCTGCCAGTTAGCTTCGCCTATGGGACCGTAGGTTGCAAAAGTATTATCATCCACCCAGCCTGCCAACGGATATGAACCTCCGTCAATACTGCCAATCAGCAAAGTTCCGTCCGCATCCGTAGATCCGTCACTTTGAAAAATTGACTGAACTGCAGCAGTATTATCATTAGCATCAGTGCCTGCGTCTTTTTCAGTGGTAACAGTATGCATTACAGACGAAGTATATCTCTCCCCTTCGTTTGTTGCAGTTACAGTCTGAAATTTATATGCTGTTTCAGGGGTAAGTCCTGTCACCTGTACCATAAGCACTCCGTTTGCAGCAGAAGGGCCAAATGTTACCGGATTAACAGGTACCGAAGCCGTGATATCATTATCACTTGCATCAAAAACTTTCAATGTACCGGAACTGTCCTGATTTGCAGCCCATACAGCGGCAAAAGAGCCAGGTGTAACATTTACCACCGTAACTCTCTCAATGGATATCGTCTTAGAAAAAGCAATTACAGGCAACGTCAACAGGAGAAAAAACAACGACAAACAAACACATATCCTTTTCCTTTTCATCATAGCATAACCTCCTACATTTTAAAGCATTAATTTCACTATCACCAATTACAAGTCCACAACACAATAGGAAAGATGAGGCATCCGCTTTAGGACACCTCATCCTCTTAACCGCGCATTATTCCGTCGGACGAAATCCTGTTTTTGCAGTATTCATATACAGAAGATAAGCTTCTTCATTTGTAATATCATAAGAATTACCGCTTAGTTCTATTGTTCCAGAGAAGGGATTCAGTTTATATTCATTCGTCTTCCACCCGTTTTCCCATTTCATCAGCTTGATAACATCAGTAGAGCCTCCTAACTGTACGAGTAACTGATAAGATGTCAATCCGGCAGGAGGATTCGGAAAACTTGAAATATTCATTCCGGCGGCCAGATCAGTGGGAGCAGATGACAGCATTCCGGAAAATGTATGAACTTTTGCAATATCCATATATAGAAGATAGCCTTTTCCGTTAACAATATCAAAAGCATTTCCGCTCAGTTCTGTAACACCACTAAACGGATTCAACTTGTATTCATTTGTTTTCCAACCGTTTTCCCATTTCATCAGTTTTTTGACACTGCCTTCACCTCCAAGCAAAGCAATCAGTTGATATGATGTAAAAGCATCCGGTACTTCCACAGGATAAGTAAAAATGTTCAGCCCTGCTGCCAGATTCATATCAATATCCACTGTTGAAATTTCATAATTCGGAAGTTCAACGGGGTTATTCGCCAGAGTCTCTTTGGTCAGCAATACCGGATAGGTTTCACCGCTTACACCGATCAGGGGATCAATTTTGTCGCCTACTGCATACCCTCCGGCCGTACTGTCCATTTCCGTAGGAACAATTCTGATTGTAGAAGGTGCTGAGGTGGCACCGGATTTCAGAGCAAAGGTAAGTGTGAAGAGCTTTTTGTTGGCAGCATTGGCAGTATGACATGCTGCGGCAATTTTCACTTTACCGGTAAGGTTGTTTTCAACAATCGGGGCTGGAAATCCGTCCACATTTCCGCTCGCATCCATGCCTTTTTTATCTGCTGCATTTACAAGCTCCGGAAACTGCTGCACAAATGTACCGAAATATGTGCTGTCAACATCCGTCAGAGCCAGAATATCACTGTCATATTCCACAGTAAATGCCGCTCCCAGAACCTGGGAGGAATCATCCGCCATAATATCAACGGTTCCGTTTCCATTATCCACAAAACTCAGCGTTACCGCATAGGCGGCATTTGCGGAAAAAAACAGTGCCATAACCATAACTGTCAGAACAAATAGTTTTTTCATATTTAACCTCCTAGAAATATTAATCTTTTATATAAACAAAATAAGGATTGCACATTAGGATTTCCCCGGAAAGCGGGGAGGTCGGATTTCCGGTCTGACAGTGTTTGATACAAAAAACTGCTCAGAAACGCGAAGAAGATACGAAAAAGAAAAAAAGAAAAAAAACAAATATATTAAACAGGCAATTGCAGAAAAATCACACAGTGAACCTTTTTTATCACCCGATTTCTTTATAAGGAATTTCAGCCCCGCAGCCGTCTGCAATACAGAAAAAGTATTCCGGATATTCTCTGTAAAACCCTGACCGGATTCCGCAACCTGCACAAAGCCTTTTACCGAAAGCACAGCATCCCGCAGCCCTACAAAGCTGTCTCTGTCCACATCTTCAGGAGGAAACACATGCAGACCGGACAGCAGCAGGGCCGTTATCATCAGAAAAACTGTTATGTGCCGAACACTTCTCATATACTGAATCCTGAATGTGTAACTATGCTCTACGGTATTTGGACAATGCAAATTTTATTCCAGAAATCTGATCTGTCCCTTTTCCGAAGTTATTTTTCATGATCTTCAAAAACAACCCCGATGTCAACCCTCACCCCTGAAACATCTTTCAAAACGCCTTCATGATAAATTTCATCACTGTTCCCGGTTTTGACCGTGATGCTGTGTGTCTGCGGATGCACAATCCGGCTTAACGACTGTAAGTTCTGAATGTTCCCTGAATTTTTTCTGACTGACGGGTTCACCGGCAATATTTACAACTATTGCTGAGTGATAAAGATTCGGGCCCATTTGAAAGTTCCCATAAATTTTTTCTTTTCCGGTACAGCATAAAAATATTTTCAGACTAAAAAAATTTTAACAGATTATATCATTCATGGATATCTAATGTAAGTAATAAGAACAGTCAACCATTATTTGGACTTTGCGCCTAAAAATATATTTTTTCCTCCGCCTATTCAGAATATTTTTCCTGCAACTTTCTGTAATATAAAAACGCCTTCCTCCATTCCGATTCTGCCGTTCCCGTCTGTATCAGATTTCACAGAAATATCAATGTCAGAAGCATGACCCGTCAGAATCCGGAAAACCAGAACCGCATCTGCCAGATCCGTATTTCCATTACCATCAATATCCCCCGGTATATTTCGCAATCCGGCTGACAACTGAAGAATATAAACCGCTTCTTCCACTCCCACCCGGCCATTTCCATCCACTTCGGCTTCCAGGAAAATCGGACGGACAGGTTTTTCACCGGAAAGTACCTGTAAAACCGGCACAGCATCCTTCAGATCCGCTCTGCCGTTATTGTCCATATCCCCCGGAATTACAGTACCGGAAAAGGCAAAAACCGGAAGATCATCTGCTATGGGGAAAAACTGCTCGGATGCGCTGCTGCCGAAACTGTTCGCAACAGCAGAAAAATAGAAATTTCCCCCGGCAATGGCCCGGATTCGGATATCAATGAAAGACAGATCCCTCTCCCCCGCTACTCCCTTCAGAGAAAATCCGTTAAAAACAATCTGCCCCGGATTCTGATTATTAATAAATGCCGGAGGAAAATCAGATCCGGGAGAGGTTATCACAGAAACCACAGAAATAATTTGCGAATCATAAGAAAGCGAAAAACTGTAGGCCTTCAGAATTTTTCCTGCCGGAACCTCTGCATGAAAACGGATAACAGTTTCCTCTCCTTTTGCAACAGAAGTCTTATTGATACGCAAATCCGAAATATCTGTCCAATAACTTTCGCTGTTTTCTCCGAAAACAGGATTATTTTGAGAAACAAACAATAAAACAAATATCGTGATGAAATACTGTATGCCATTTTTCAGAATCATGATTTTCCTTATGCAATCTGCCGATAAGTTAAGGCTCGGACACTTTTAAGTCCCTTTTTCACAGGGGGGAGAAAAAACGCTTAACTTAATCACTCGCTCCCACGCTCCGGTCATTGAGCCTGCCGAAATGCGCGTGGAAATGCCGGGGGGGACGCTCCGCGTTCCCGGACCATGCCGCCGGACGCAAGACCATTGTCAGGACGCAAGGGACTCCGGCAATAAAATATGGGACACATACAGATATTTTCAGTACAAATACATGAAAAGAAAAGAAAAAAATGAAAAAAGAAAGCAGAAAATGGGGATTCGGAGGGGTAAAATTTTTGTCACCGGCCTTCTGAATCACAGTCTTCAGACCTTCATTGGCCTGCATGGTGGAAAGCGTATTCCTTGTTTTTTCAATAAATTTACCCGGTTCCGCCGCAGAGCGCACAAATTCCCAGATCGGAAGAGCACACGCCTTCAGCCCGATACGGCTATCCCTGTCCATATCCTCCGCCGCAAAATGCGGCAGACCGGATACCAGCAGAGCCGTTATCATCAGGAATATAATTATGTGCCGGGTGTTTTTCATATTACGTTCTCTACCTTACCAAATAATATCAATATCATAAAATTCAAACACTTTGTCGCAGGAAATAACAGGCAGTTTTTCAGCAATCCCCTGTGCAATAATAAGTCTGTCAAACGGGTCTCGATGATGCATAGGAAGATCAATTATTTCAAAGAGGTGATAAAAATTAATCTGGAGAATATCAATTCTGTTTTCTTCTATTTTTTCAGGGATCAACCGTTCAAAAGATTCAGTCAGTTCCAGTTTTCCTATACCGACTTTGATTGCCATTTCCCATAAACTTGCCACACTTATGAGAAGATCATTGTCAAAATTTTCTATAACTCCACGGGCCTTATTGCTCAATTTATTACTTCCGCTGATAAACCACAGAAAACTCCCCGTGTCAAGCAATGCACGCATTATAAATAATCCCGGAAATCATCGGGAGTCTCATCAAAGTCATCCGCCATTTTAATCAGCCCTTTGGCACTTCCGAACTGACGTTTTCTTTTATTCTTTCCTGCAAGAGAAACCAGTTTTGCTATGGGCTGTCCTTCTTTGGTGATAATAACCTCATTTCCGCCCATCGTCTGTTTAATAAGATCGGAAAAACAATGCCCGGCTTTTACTATATCGATATTAGTAAGCATGTTATAAATCCCTCACCGAAAGAACGGCATCTTTCCGCCTGATACGGCTGTCCCTGTCCATATATCCTCGGCCGCAAAATGCGGCAGACCGGATACCGGCAAAGCCGCTATCATCAGGAATATTGTTATGTGCCGGGCGGTTTTCATAATGTTGAATTATTAATGTGTAATGTAACAACAGTTCGGTAAAAAAATACGGACTGAATAATTTCAGCAGGTTGTAAAACACAAAGAAAATAATCAGGCTTAATGATTTCAGACAGTTATATTTTTATGCTCTGCAAATCAGAGAAAATTACCGAACCATTGATGTAACATACCCTTTGAAAAAATTGTTTCACACTGATTATATTCAGTATTTTATTCAGAGAAACCCGGAGTGCGAAAGCAGAGCGAAGCGGTCTTTCGCCCACGCTCCTTCGGAGCGTGGGCGAAAAATAATTTTCGCACTCCTTTCTCAAAGACTATGTTACATTACACAATCACATCATATTCGCATTCAAATAAAACCCTGTAATCTCCGACCCGCAGGCGGTATTCAGGAGAGCTTTATCTACAGGTCAGACTGTCTATGCAGAAGGCATTCCCATATCCTTATGTACCTGTGCATAGATACGGAGAGCGGCGATCATACGATGCTCATATTCACGACCTTGTGATCTGAACCATGATAACAGTTCCGGATCTATATGAATAGTGACAGGCACTGTCTTATTTTCGGGCATCCGCCATCGGGCCTTGGCAAAAAAAGAATCATCCAGCGGCGGAAGTTCTTTTCTGTCAACAGTTTCATCCGTCAGTGAATCAATCAGTTCCCAGTTGGTTTCTGAGATAGTATTCGTATCGGATTCTTTCATGGCTCAGTGCTTTCATCATTGAAATAATTCGGACAGTATCATTTTTCTCTGTGAATACAACAATAACAGTTCTGCCCTCAAGCATACCGATTCCTATCCGACGATCCTCCCCGTAGTCATACCGATCATCCGGAGCCACCATCATCGGCAAACTGAATAATTTACAGGCATCTCTGAAATCAAAACCGTGTTTCCGGATATTTGCTTTGCGTTTTTCTTCATCCCACTCGAATTGCATATAAAAATATCCGGTTTTGTTTATTAATGTTCTGTGCGTTCTTCCGGAAGCCTGATTATAAATTCTTCAGGTGTCTGAGACAATAATTCTGCCCATTCATTTATTTTATTTGTTAAACTGTCCGGTATGGTAACTGTCATCATCGTCCGACCTCATTATGAATCCGGAACATGGTCAAATCTGTGAATAAAATATCAGCCGATGCAGAAGAAATCTTCCTTATAATAAGTGAAAAGAAACATAAAGAAAAGAAAAAAATGAAAAAAGATAGCAGAAAATGGGGATTCGGAGGGCTGAAATTTTTATCATCGGCCTTCTGAATCACGGTCTTCAGACCCGCACCGACCTGCAAAGTGGAAAGCGTACTCCCTGTCTTTTCAGCAAATTTACCCGGTTCCGCCGCAGAGCGCACAAATTCCCTCACCGAAAGAATGGCATCCTTCAGTCCGATACGGCTGTCCTTATCCAGGTCTTCCGCCGCAAAATGCGGCAGACCGGATACCGGCAAAGCCGCTATCATCAGGAATATTGTTATGTGCCGGGACTGTTTCATAATGCTGAATACCAATTTCTTAATATCATTATAAAGACAGATCAGTATAATGGAATCTGCATGAAAGAAGAATGATTTCCTGCTCTGTAATTTTATACACAAGGCGATGTTCTTCCGTTATACGCCTTGGCCAAAGCCCTTTCAACTCGTATTTCAAAGGTTCAGGTTTGCCAATCCCCTGAAAGGGATGGCGGTCAATATCTTTAATAAGGTCAATTATTTTCTTATGAATCTTCTTATTTTCTGCAGTCCGGAAATTAAAGTCTTCGAATGCTCCGGGCAGAAAGGCTATTTTTCTCATAAATCATCAGGATTGACATAAATAAAGGCGGATCTGTCTTCCAAATCATTTATTGCCTGTAATAAATGTTTCCGATTCGCTTCATCAGACAGCAGATATTCACTTATGCACCGTTCATCAGGTTCAACCCACACAAAAACCTCAACATTTTTGCCGACAGGCAGTTCTGATGACATAATTTCAATCTTTCCGCCTTCTCTTACCATAGTCCGTTGTCGGATTCCGCTAATCATAATAAATCTCTTTCCATATATTTGTACCCATGTCATCCGGCATATATTTACCCGGCTGCCTCAGATCGCACAAATTCCGTGACTGAAAGAATGGCATCTTTCAGTCCGATACGGCTGTCCTTATCCAGGTCTTCCGCCGCAAAATGCGGCAGACCGGATACCGGCAGAGCCGTTATCATCAGGAATATTGTTATGTGCCGGGATGTTTTCATCTTTCTCTCTTATACAGAACAATCAATATTTATAACCGCTTATTCCCCTGTCTCTTGCCAGGCACTGAGAAATTCAACATTATCAATCATGGATTCCGCAGATTTAATACGAATCAGATGCAGCAGTCTTCGTATCTGTTCTCCGCTACTGTAACGCTCCCGGGGAACAAATACAATACCCGCATGGGATTTTCCCTCTCTGAGCCATTCTGTATGCAACTGATAAAAATCCCTGGTATTTGAAGTGTAAAGAACACGTTTCTGTACTGTAGAAAATTCAAGCTGTTCAGAATCATCAAGTCCTTCCCTTTCAGATTCAGAAACGGTATGCACATCAAGCCCTCTTGCACGAAGCCCGTTTACAAGAGAGCGGGTCATCACATTTTCGTCCATATACAGACGAATCTTCATTATGCGCATTTATCCAACCGGGAATGTTCAGCCGCCAGACACTCATATTCCGATTCTTCTCTGATAATATCCGCATCCACTTCCCGTCTGTTTGCATGATACCAGGCCAGAGCCGAATATACCTGCGCCAAATCAAGACGGTCATACTGATCCGCAATTTCTTCCGGACTGAAACCCTGCCTGTAGCGGCAGGCAATGGCGGAAACAGATATGCGTGTATTGCTAATCCGGGGCCTTCCGCCAAGAATACCCTTTGTTTTTACAATAAACCCGTTCATAATTCATATACTCCCTGTTTATTCCCCACAGAGTCGCAAAGCAGAAATCCGTATAAAAGCAATACAGCAAAAAAAACAAAAAAGAAAGCAGAAAATGGGGATTCGGAGGGCTGAAATTTTTATCATCGGCCTTCTGAATCACGGTCTTCAGACCCGCACCGGCCTGCAGGGTGGAAAGTGTATTCCCTGTTTTTTCAGCAAATTTACCCGGTTCAGCCGCAGAGCGCACAAATTCCCTCACCGAAAGAATGGCATCTTTCAGTCCGATACGGCTATCCCTGTCCATATCCTCCGCCGCAAAATGCGGAAGACCGGATACCAGCAGGGCCGTTATCATCAGGAATACTGTTATGTGCCGGGATGTTTTCATTGGTCTTTCACCGATTTCTGATATATCAATGGTTCGGTAATTTTTTCTGATTTCCGGGCTGTAAAAATGTAACCTTCTGAAATCATTGAATGAGAATTTTCAGACAGGGATTTATAACCTTCTGAAATTATTAAAA
>JAABRU010000342.1 GCA_011390755.1 Desulfobacteraceae bacterium
TAACGCCGGAGGTGAGGCTCCGCCTCATACTGTGTACGGGGCGGAGCCCCGGAAAAATGCGTTACGGGGCAGAGCCCCGTAACGAGTTGTGCAGGACTTTCATATAAACGGCCATGGGCCGTGACTCACAGCGAAACATGAAAATCTTTCCCGGGCTCGTTACGGGGCTCCGCCCCGTAACGCCGGAGGTGAGGCTCCGCCTCATACTGTGTACGGGGCGGAGCCCCGGAAAAATGCGTTACGGGGCAGAGTCCCGTAACGAGTTGTGCAGGACTTTCATATAAACGGCCACGGGCCGTGACTCACAGCGAAACATGAAAGTAGGGTGCGTTAGGCGACATCCGTAACGCACCGTAATATCTCCGGTTCGGTGCGTTACGCTTCGCTAACGCACCCTACGGTGACAGACTTTCATATTAAAGCACAATATACGGCCCCCTGGAAAAAGAAACAAGAAAAAAGCAAAGAATATTTAAAAATGCCCATATGTCTGAAAAAAAAGATAAAACATGCGGAACAGTCCGGTACCCGCCGTCTGGGATTTACCCTCATCTGTCTGCTGACCGCCCTGATGCATTTTGCTGCGGAAACCGGGACTGCCGGATCCCCGGAGGAACTTTTTCAGGATCTGCCGGGCAGCCGCTGGGAAATCAAGGCCGATGAGGTGGAATATGATTCTGTCAATAAAATCTATATCGGCAGAAACGGGGTGGTTATTTCCAGAGGCAGTAAACGGCTTTCTGCGGATTTTGTCCGCTTTGACCATCGGAATATGCGGGCTTTTGCCGAAGGGAATGTGATTCTGACCAGCGGTGCGGATATTGTGAGCGGTGCCCGGATGGATCTGGATCTGAATACGGAAACCGGTGTGATTTATCACGCCTCTCTTTTTTTCAAAGAAAGTCACTTCTATATTACAGGAGATGAAATCCGCAGGATCGGCAAAAATGATTACCAGGCAGATCGGGCCTCCCTGACTTCCTGTGACGGGGAAAATCCTGCATGGAAAATCACAGCGGAAAGGCTGGATATCACAGTGGAAGGATACGGAACCCTTCAGCACGGAACCCTGCGGGCAAAGGGCATACCCATTTTCTATACCCCCTGGCTGCTTTTTCCGGTAAAGCAGAAACGCCAGTCCGGTCTGCTGACCCCCGAAATGGGATATTCGGATCGGAAAGGAGCGGAATACAATCAGCCTTTGTACTGGGCCATCGGGGAAAGTTCGGATGCCACCTTTTATTATCATTATATGTCCGAGCGGGGACACAAAGCCGGTGCCGAATACCGCTATGTGCTGGGGGAACAGTCCAAAGGTGTGCTGATGTATGATTTTCTGGAAGACAGCAGACGCGATAAAACCGGGGAAGAAGGAGAGGAATGGGGATATGACGGCGATGCCTGCGATCGCCCCAACAGGGATCGCTACTGGCTGCGGATGAAAGCCGACCAGTCCCTGCCCGCGGGTTTTTCTTCCCGCCTGGATCTGGATATTGTCAGTGACCAGGATTATCTCAATGAATTCAAAAACGGGCATGGCGGATATGATGAAAGTCGCAGCCGTTTTTATCAATACTTCGGAAGGGACATGGATGATTATAATGACCCTGTCCGCAAAAACAGCCTGTCTGTCAGAAAGAACTGGAACAGTTTCAGTTTTAACGGGCAGGTCCTGTGGAATGACAATGTCCTCAAACGGCGTTGGAAAGACAGTGACAATACCCTGCAGCAGCTTCCCCTGCTGACGCTGGATGCGGCCCGGCAGAACATAGACGGAACCCCCTTATTCTGGAAAGCGGATAATGAATACAGTTATTTTTACCGGGAAGACGGTGCGCGGGGACACCGGGCGGATCTGCATCCCAGGCTTTTTCTGCCCCTGCGGATAAAGAATTATCTTTTTATCGAGCCATCCCTGGGATTCCGGGAAACCCTGTGGTACATTGACCGTTTTGATGAAAAAGATAAAACAGAAGAAAAAACACCGCACCGGGAAGTCTTTGATGCGGAACTGAAACTTTACAGCGAATTGTTCCGCATCTATTCCCCCGGACAGGGGGGAGGGCTGCCGGAAAAAATAAAACACAGCATCCGCCCCCAAATCACTTATGAACTGGTGCCGGATCAGAATCAGGATGAATATCCCTATTATGACAGCCTGGACCGCATTGAAAAACGCAACCGAATCAACCTTTCGCTGGTGCAGACCCTTACTTCTCGGAATCCCACCCCTTCTGCTGCCCAAAAAAAAGATGCATCGGTCAGGGAGAATTTTCAGTATCAGCGATTTTTCCGTTTGGAACTGGGGCAGAGTTATGATTTTTATGATTATGATTATGACAAACCCCATTATGACTACGGTTCTTCTGACAGAAGCAACCCCGAGGAAGGCAGGCATCTGTCCCCGCTTTACGGAAGACTGGATATTACACCGCTCCACTGGTTTTCTGTTCTGGCGGATTCGGAATGGTCCCATGGGGATAAAGATTTTATATCCTATAATACAGCCCTTTCTTTCAGAGATCAGCGGGGAGACAGTTTTTTTGCCGAACACCGTTATACAAAAAATGAAAATGAATCTTTGTATATGCGTCTTCATCTCAGAATTTTTCCTTTTCTCAGTGCCTATGCTGCGTATGAACGGGATCTGGAAATGAATGAGGACCTGAAACAGAGCCTGGGACTCCGCTACCAGGCCCAGTGCTGGACAATGAATCTGCGGTATTCCAAAGAAGAGGATGACCGGAGTTTCGGTTTTATGGTCAGTCTGCACGGCCTGGGATCCGTCGGATCGGACTGACAGCTTCCAATCCGGGCTTTCCGCACACCGGTTCTATGGAGCCGGAACTTCACAGGGGACAAAATCCGAAAGAAAAACACAATGGAAAACACAGTAAAAAAACAGCCCCTGCCCGTGGGCATATCCGATTTCAGCAAACTGATCACCGGCGGATATTATTTTGTGGACAAATCGGATTTTATCCGGGAAATCATTGAAACCGGGGCCGCGGTCATTCTCCTTCCCCGTCCCCGGCGTTTCGGAAAAACCCTGAACCTGGATATGCTGAAAGTCTTTTTTGAAAAAGACAGTCCGGACAGCAAAGCACTTTTTCAGGGACTTTCCATTGAAAAAGAGGAATGCTTTGCCCGCCATCAGGGAAAATATCCGGTGATTTCCATGACCTTAAAGGATGTGAAACATACGGACTGGCCCGGCTGCCTGGAGAATATGAAAACACTTGTCATCCGGGAATACTCCCGGCACCGTTACCTTGCCGATGGGTCTGTTCTGTTTCCGGAGGAAAAAGCCCGTTTTGAAAATATCCTCAGCGGAACCGCCAATGTGACGGATTATGAAAGTTCCCTGCAGTTCCTCAGCGAATTTCTCCACCGGCATCACGGTCAGCCCCCTGTGATTCTCATAGACGAATACGACACCCCCCTTCATGCCGGTTATCTGAACGGATATTATGAACAGGTCATCGGATTCATACGCAATTTCCTTTCCGGAGGACTCAAGGACAATCCCCATATCTTCAAAGGGGTGCTGACCGGCATTCTCCGGGTGGCAAAGGAATCCGTCTTTTCCGGGCTGAACAACCTGACTGTTTACAGTGTGCTGATATCCGAATTCAGTGAATTTTTCGGATTCACGGATGACGAGGTGCGGCGGATGCTTTCCGATTATGACATTCCGGATCATTATGATGAGGTAAGACACTGGTATGACGGGTATCTTTTCGGCGGACTCACGATCTACAATCCCTGGTCCCTCATCAGTTATGTGAACTCCCGGGACAGAAAACCCCTTCCCTACTGGATCAACACAGGCGATACCTCCATGATGGACCGGCTGGCCACGAAAGGCGGCAAAGAAATACGGGAGGAGATCGGTCGTCTGCTGGAGGGGCAGACCGTGGAAAGACCTGTATATGACACCATAGTCATGCGGGATCTGGACATCCGGGATGACCTGTTATGGAGTTTTCTGCTTTTCTCCGGATACCTGAAACCGGTCAGGGAGACAGATTACGGGATATGGGAACTGGCCATTCCCAACCGGGAGGTTTTTCTGGCCTACCGGGATATGGTGCAGCGGTGGTTTGCCGTCAAAGTGGAGCAGAACTGCCTGGAAGATATGCTCCGGGGGCTGGAAAACGGGGATGCGGTGCTGTTTGAAAGACTTCTGCGCAGAGTGGTCATGCAGATTATGAGTTACCACGATTTCAGCGGTGTACCGGAAAAAG
>JAABRU010000166.1 GCA_011390755.1 Desulfobacteraceae bacterium
TCTGAATTTATTGAATCCGATTCTTTGGGTATGCAAAAAATTCTGGAAAATTCAGTTTAATTTTCAAAGTGTTGCAAAGACAAGCGAAATGCGGGATATAATACTTTTGTTCAGTAAAAAATGGCAGCTTTATATTTTATCAGATTCAACTTGCTGAAATTACAGATGCCAAGTTTCCAAAATGGCATCAGGGTGTCGTTTTTGAGTAAATAAAATAAACTTACAGATTTTCATGAAAAATTGCATAAAATTTTGCCCCGGATATCCGGTCGGTATTTTCCGTATGTTCAGCCGATGGGGAAAAATGAATATATTCCCTGGCGGCGGCAGAATGAAATGTGATTTCCGCAAATCTGTATCAACGGGAGGGCCGAATGTTTATAGATAAATCAATGACCAAAGAAGTGGTCACTATCGGAAAAGATACAGGGATACTGGAAGCAAAAAATTTGATGGACAGACACAAAGTCCGCCATCTGCCGGTGATTACCGAAGACGGCACACTGCTGGGCATTGTGACAGACAGGGATCTGCGCAGTGCCATGCCCTCTATTGCTATGGACGATTTCGACAGCGCGCAGGTACGGGAAAAACTGGGCCGCCTGAAAGCCGAAGATATTATGACATCTGACCTGGTTACGGTTTCGCCCACCTATACCCTTCAGGATGCCATACTGCTGATGCAGAAAAAGAAAGTCGGTGCTTTTCCGGTTGTGGATCAGCAGAAAAAACTGCTGGGGATTATTTCCATCCGGGACCTGATGCGGGCATTTGTGAATGTGCTGGGTATCGGGGAACCGGGGATTCTGCTGGGCATTCTGGTGGAACAGGAAAAAGGGAATATGAAAAAAATTGTTGACGCAATAACCGAAGAAAACATATCTTTCGGAAGTATCCTGGTTGCCCGTTACTGGGATGAAAGCAAACGCGCAGT
The DNA here is from genome assembly GCA_011390755.1 of Desulfobacteraceae bacterium. Classification (GTDB taxonomy): domain Bacteria; phylum Desulfobacterota; class Desulfobacteria; order Desulfobacterales; family Desulfococcaceae; genus JAABRU01. The sequence continues at coordinate 935 of JAABRU010000166.1, forward strand.
ATTTCCCTATCTGCTCACCAATAATGTGGCCCGCATTAAAAAGAAACTGACTGGTATGGGCTATACACTGCTGGATCCCATGGAATGGTATCTGGATCATCTGCCCGGAATGAAAAAATAACGGAAACAGACATGAAAACGGCCGTTTTACAGCAGCCATGTTCGGATCTGTTCATTTATTATATTTCAGGCGGTGTCAGACCCGATGCCCTGCTGCACGGGGACACATATATCGGCAACTGGCAGGAAGACGGATTTTCCTTTCTGTTTTTCAGTGAACCTGCCGGCAGCAGAGTCAGAACCGTTGTGGAAAAGCAGACAGGACTGGAACTGCTGGATCAGTTTCATATGACATATGAACAGTGGCAGGGCGGTCCGCTTGAAAATTTCCGGGCAGGGAATTTTCTGATCTGCCCTCCCTGGAAAGACAAAGCCGGAGAACAGGAAAATGCCATCCGGATTCTGCTGGATCCGGGTGTTGTGTTTGGAAACGGCATGCATCCCACAACCAGGGACTGCCTGTCTTTTCTGGAAGAAATCTGTCTGACCCAAAGCCCCGAAAGCGCGCTGGACATGGGAACCGGTACCGGTCTGCTGGCCCTTGCAGCTGCCAGACTGGGCTGTGCCAAAGTGCTGGCTCTGGATTTTAATTATCTGGCGGTACAGACAGCGGTGAGAAATATTGCACTGAACGGTCTGGAGCAGCAGATACTGGCCTTTCAGGGGCGGGCTGAAGAATGGATGAACCTGCCCGCGGATCTGCTGATCGCAAATATCCATTATGATGTTATGAAAGAACTGGTCGTATCCGAAGGTTTTCTGAAAAAGAAATATTTCATACTCTCCGGTCTTTTCCGAAGTGAGGCAGAAAAAATTCAGGATATACTGTCCGCACTTTCTGTTACAATCACGGAAACCCGGGAACGTGACGGTGTATGGCATACCATTTGCGGAAAAATATCCGAATGAATAAGTACCTCACCGGTAATTCTGTAAAATTTGACTGAGATGAAAGTCTTCGGAATTATGCTGCGGCACTTTTGCTCAGGTACTTATGATCTGACTCAGACAGACGGAAAAATATTTTCTGCATAATATTTTTCTGAAAATCCGTATACTGAAAGGCAAGATATGTATATCAGGTGCTGGGGTTCAAGAGGCTCTGTTCCGGTTTCGGGAAAAGAATATATCAAATACGGCGGGGATACCACCTGCTTTGAGATCCGTTCCGATGACGGTGAAATCATCATTGTGGATGCCGGAACCGGAATCCGGAATCTGGGGAACAAACTGCTGCGGGAAAAATGTTCTGATTATCATCTCATTTTTACCCATGCGCATCTGGATCATATCGTGGGGTTTCCTTTTTTTAAACCTTTCTATGCCAGGCATTCAAAACTGAGAATGTACCGCTGCCCGGATTCCCGTTTTGTCAGAAACATGCTTTCCAATATTATGGAACCGCCTTTCTTTCCTGTCCGCTATACAGAAGCCATGTCCGAGATTATATATATGAATGATATTGACTGTGAAGACGGTTTTCATATCGGGTCTGTGGAAATCAGATCCGTTCCCATCAGCCACCCCAATACCGGCCGGGGCTACCGTTTCAGCGAAAAGGGGAAAAGTTTTGTTTTTATCACAGACAATGAACTGGGTTATCAGCATCCCGGTGGACTGACCTTTGATGGTTATGTAAAATTTTCGGCAGATGCGGATATTCTCATTCACGATGCCGAATATACTCCGGAAGAATATAAAAAACTGATAACCTGGGGACATTCCGCATATACCGAGGTACTGGAACTCGCGATGGCAGCCCGTGTCAAAAAAGTGGGACTGTTTCATCTTAATCAGGAACGCACGGATCAGCAGGTGGATCAGATGGTGGAAGACTGCAGAAAAATCATCGGGAAAAAGAAAAGTTCCCTGGAATGTTTTGCGGTGCGCTGTACATCCGAATTTCATTTATAATAAGCAGCGTTGTCACCTATAAAAACGCAGGTTACTGATTTTTTGCTGTGTCCTGCAATAACTGAAAGGATTCATCGCATGTCCCGGAAACGTTTCGGGCTACTGAGTATATCAAAGAGGTTATTATGGATGATATGATCCGCAAAGCAGCGGCCGATCTGGCTGCGTCCCGTCATGCTGTTGCCCTTACAGGGGCAGGAATCTCTGTGGAAAGCGGTATTCCCCCTTTCCGGGGAAAGGGCGGACTTTGGGAAAAAGTGGATCCCATGGTTTTCGGCAATATTGAAACCTTTGAACGGGAACCGGCCAAAGTGTGGGAAGTGCTCATCAAAGATTTAAAAGAACTGGTTGATCAGGCCCGGCCCAATGACGGGCATAAAGGACTGGCACGTCTGGAAGAACTCCGGATTCTGAAAACTGTGATTACCCAGAATGTGGACGGTCTGCACCAGATGGCCGGAAATACGGATGTAATTGAATTTCACGGCAACTGCGCGTGGCAGCGGTGCATGGACTGCGGAAGCAGAATTCCGACAGCGGAAACCGATATTTCCCGGCTGCCGCCCCGCTGCAAATGCAATGGTGTGCTGCGGCCCGACTGGGTTTTTTTCGGCGAATCCATTCCTGTCAATGCAATGCACAGAGCCCGGCAGGCCGCCGCATCCTGTGATCTCATGCTGGTAGTGGGAACATCCGCTGTCGTGCAGCCGGCCGCGTATATGCCGGTTATTGCCAAACAGTCGAATGCCAAAGTGATTGAAATCAACCCCCAGCGCACTCCCCTGACCCGTAATGTCAGTGATTATCTGGTCAAAGGCCCTGCCGGAGAGGTGATGAATGCGATTTTTGCCGAACTGGATAAGCTGCTGTAAATAGTCATAATTTGCATCACATATATTTGTTGTATAAAATTTCGTCTTTTTTTAAATACTTACCGTCCTCTTTGTCTGGCCGGACATATTTCACCAAAAAATCAACTATGTAATGCCTTCCGTATGCATTGCCTTTTTTTGCATCATTGAGCACATTCCGTTCCACTCTCCACACCGCACCTTCAGCAGGTTCTTTTGCACCGTGAAAACCGTAGATTTTCAATCTTTTCATTGCATCTTCAATGGATAGCGGAGGGCCGTCGGAAAGCAGATGGGGTGTAACAAACTCCCCGGGACTGCAGCACTTTGTAAATTCATCAAAAGGCATACGATTGTGTTTTTTTGTCATAATATCAAAAACAACAAAAGGCTCATGCGGCAAATCGTACAGGGTCCCGTGTGCAACGGACAACCATTCACCGCACAATCGCTCACCGTTTTTCAAAACGGTCATAAATCTTTCCATATTTTCAAAAACCCAGTTGTAAAAGATATGATGCATCTTATATGGTGATGTGTTTGCAACATACCCCGCTCTTGTCAGCGGATATAAAATATCGTCTATCCGTGCAATTCCGACATTTGAGCCATCCAGTTTTTCCTGCACAATTATCCGATCATGTTTATCCCTTGCTTTTCTGCATGCAATTTTTTCCTGACCTTCGTGACATTTATGGTCACCGGATCCCAATCTGCTCCCCGGAAGGTGGCTGATTGAACCATAGTTTTTATGACCTAAGGGTTTTCTGTTCATTGTATTTTTTGAATTCCGAATCAATATCCGGCAGTCATATATTTTTCTGTAAATATCTGAAATTACAGAATCACCCTTTGTAAAGGGGCAAGAGGGATTTCCTGTGCAATTCTCTGAAACCATCTGAATCCCCCTTTTTCAGCGGGGGGATTTTCATCAGAATTTATGACTGCCGGGATTAATATATGGCGATGAATTCATCGCTGGGTTATAGGAATTTTGCCTTTTATCTGCCTATTCTGCAAAAACTGCTTCTGATAAACGGCCGTGAACTATAACTCACATCGAAACATGAAAGCCTCTTTCTCGTTCCCACACGGAGCCTCAATGGCATTAAGTTAAGGAACCAAAGGAGTGCCAAACTGAAAGTTTGGCAGAGTAATCTGTAATCATTTCAGTATCCCAAACTTTCAGTTTGTGGGACTCCGGCACTCTTAACTTAATGGCATTGAAGCGGAGCCTGGGAACGAGAAAGTAGGGTGCGTTAGGTGCCAGCCGTAACGCACCGGAATTTGGAGCTTACGGACGGTATGCTGTGTACGGGGGAGCCCCGTAACGAGTCGGGAAAACTGCGAAGGAGTGCGAAAATTAAGGCCGAAGCCGGTTTTTCGCAGACACTTTCATATAAACGGCCATGAATTGCATTCACAACGGAAAATGAAAGCAGGGTGCGTTAGGTGCCAGCCGTAACGCACCGTAATATCTCCGGTTCGGTGCGTTACGCTTCGCTAACGCATCCTAGGGTGGCAGACTTTCATATAAATAATTGCAGTTTTACAAAACGGTTTTCAATATAATTTCATATTTTGCTTTTTCGGCACAAAAATTGCCTTTGTGTCTGAAAACGGGCAGTTTGCTTTTTGGAAAATCCCTATGGTAAACAGCATTGTCCGCATACTATAAAATAAGCATGGGGAAAGCAATAAAGAAATCATTTGCGGATTGGGAGTCTAAGGGTTGCAGTACGGTAAAATAAAGTAATTTTGGTATTTACAAAATCCTGCATTTATATAAAAATCCGGCAGTGATACGCAGGGGAAGTGCTGCTGGTTTAAAGCCGGAGGATTGTCGGATTTACAGTTTTACATTCTGAAATAATTGAAAAAATACAGTCATACTGTAAGTCTGGCACTCCTTATTTTTCTTAAGGCAGCAGCTGCAATAGGCCCCTGAGTCTTACGTCAACAGCATTGCCCCCTGTGGGAGGGGTAAAAACCGAATGAATAAACCGAATGACAGACAAGGAAGAAATATATCATGAGTATCCGACATGTTGAAGAATACAGAGACCCTGAAATTTCCCAAAAACTCATCGCGCAGATCCGCTCTGCAAGTCGCAGAAATGTCCGTCTGATGGAAGTCTGCGGAACGCATACCATGTCCGTTTTCCGGAACGGTATCCGTGCAGTACTGCCGGAAACTGTCACCCTGCTGTCCGGGCCGGGCTGTCCGGTCTGTGTGACCGATCAGAGCGAGATTGACGCATTTATCCGCATTGCCCGGACTGAAAATGTTATTGTCTGCAGTTTCGGAGATCTGCTGCGGGTTCCCGGCACCGGTTCCTCTCTGGAAAAGGAGCGGGCCGGGGGCCGGGATATCCGCATTGTATATTCCAGCATGGATGCTTTGGAAACCGCCAAAAAAAACCCGGACAAAAAAGTGGTTTTTCTGGGGGTCGGATTTGAAACCACTGCCCCGACGGTGGCCGCCGCTGTTTTGGCTGCCGAAGAAATGAATCTGGATAATTTTTTTGTTTTTTCCGCACATAAACGGGTGATTCCCGCGCTTATGGCCCTGGGACGGATGCAGCAGATACAGGTGGACGGTTTTCTTCTGCCCGGGCATGTATCTGTTATCATCGGCACAGATGCCTACACCCCTTTTTTTGCAGCATACCGGTTCCCCTGTGTTATTGCCGGATTTGAACCTGCGGATATTCTCCATGCCGTATACCGGCTGATTTACCGGATTGAAAAAAATGAACCTGCTTTGGAAAACGCATATCCGCGGGCCGTGATGCTGCGGGGAAATACAAAGGCACTGGAACTGATGGATCGGGTTTTTGAACCGGTTGATGCCTCCTGGCGGGGAATGGGGACAATTCCGCAAAGCGGTCTGCGCCTGCGGCAGTCTTTTGAAAAATATGACGCACTGAAAGAACTGAATATACGAATAAGATCCGCAAAAGAACCCAAAGGCTGCGCGTGCGGTCTGGTCATTACCGGACAGGTCATCCCGCCGGAATGTCCCTTATACAAAAAAATATGCACCCCTGTAAACCCGGTCGGCCCCTGTATGGTCTCCGGCGAAGGAACCTGTGCGGCCTATTACCGCTATCACGGGGATCAGGACTGAAAATATAAATATTTTGATCATGGGTTAAATTCATTGAAGTGTCAGGTGTTCGGTGTCAGGTGTCCGGTGTCAGGTGTCCGGTGTCAGGTGTCCGGTGTCAGGTGTCCGGTGTCAGGTGTCCGGTGTCCGGTGTCCGGTGTCAGGTGTCAGGTGTCCGGTGTCAGGTGTCCGGTGTCAGGTGTCCGGTGTCAGGTGTCCGGCTGCAGGGTGTGTTAGTGAAGCGTAACGCACCGACGGGGTGTCAGTCAGGGTGTCGGTGTTCGGACTCCTTGAGGCTGTCCTCCCCTGAGGGAGGGGCGGGGAGGTTGAAAACGGCATATGATTTGAGTGTGACCGGAATGATGCAGAAAGTCATCCGCCGGATTTCCCGGCTCCCGGTTTTCGTGAAGCCCGGAAAGCCGGAATCCGCACTGTTTTGGCTACACTCATATGATTTATGATTACAGACTGCTGTCTCCCCTGCCCCCTCCCGCCGGAGAAGGGGAATTGGCAACAGTATTGCCCTTAGGGCCGGGGCGATGAACTCATAAAAACAAAGTTGACAACGCACTATAATGATATTACAGTCTGAAATTTATATATTGCAAGTATGAAAAAAATACTCATCAACCGCGGACGGGCCGTGAATAAAAACAAAATGGTGATTGCCGGATTTTCTCTGGCAATTACTTCATGGTTTCTTGCGTCTTTTCTGGATTTTTTTCTTTCAAAAAATTCTTTACTTTTTGAACAGATATTCAACCCGGCCCCCTCCCAATTGTGGATGCGCCTGGTTGTTATGTGTCTGTTTGTCATTTTCGGTTCCCATGTGCAGTATAATATGGATCAGCGCAGGCAGGCCGAAGATGCCCTGAGGGAAAGCGAAAAAAAATACCGCCGCATTATCGAGGCCATTGATGACGGTTATTATGAAGTGAATCTGGATGGAAATTTCACTTTTTTCAATACATCCATGTGCCGGATTCTGGGACGATCCAAAGAAGAAATGTACGGTACGAATTTTGAAGCATTTGACGCATTTTACCGGAACGGAAGAACTCCCAAAGTTTTTGAATGGTCGGTAAAAGACAAAGACGGTGAGGAATCGGTGCTGGAATCCTCCGTGTCCCTGATGAAAGATCCGGACGGTAAAATCGTGGGATTCCGGGGGCTTTTGCGGGATGTCACCCAGCGGAAAAAAGAAGAGGCTTTGCGTCAGGCAAAAATGGCGGCGGAATTTGCCAGCCGGGCCAAAAGTGAATTCCTGGCCAATATGAGTCATGAAATCCGCACCCCTCTCAATGCCATTATCGGTATGCTGGAACTGGTGCTGGAAACCGAGCTTACATCCGAACAGCATGAAGACCTGGATGTGGTGATTTCCGCAGCCTATGCCCTGTTATCTGTCATTAACGATATTCTGGATTTTTCCAAAATTGAAGCCGGCAAACTGGAACTGGAGGAAGTTCCCTTTGCCCTGCGGGATTTTCTGGGAGAATCTCTGCGCATCATGGCGGCCAAGTCCCACGAAAAAGGACTGGAGCTGGCCTACCGGGTTTTACCCGATGTGCCCGACCGCCTTATCGGAGATCCGGCCCGTTTCCGTCAGATTATCCTGAATCTGGTGGGCAATGCCGTGAAATTTACGGAACAGGGTGAAATTATCGTCAGTGTCAAAATGGCGCATTATACGGAAAACCGGGTCTGCCTTGAATTTTCTGTCCGGGATACGGGCATCGGCATTCAAAAGGATAAACAGGAAAGTATTTTCCGGGCATTTGAGCAGGCAGACGGCAGCACTTCCCGCCGATTCGGGGGAACCGGTCTGGGGCTGGCCATTTCCGGGCAGCTGGTGGAACTCATGGGAGGAAAAATCTGGCTGGAAAGTCAGTCGGGTCAGGGCAGTGTTTTCCGTTTTACCGCTGAATTTCTTGCAGACCCGGAAGAAAATTATGCCTTTGAGCTGCTGTCGGATCTGGATTTCAGCGACGTGCGGGTATTGGTGGTTGACGACAATGCCTCCAACCGGGAAATTATATGTGAGATACTGGAAAGCTGGAAAATGAACCCCCTGGGGGTATCGGGCATGGATGAGGCAAAAGATGCCTGGTTCCGGGCACAGGAAGACAGCGATCCCTTTCTTCTGGCAGTTATTGATTCGGAAATGCCCCTCAATAACGGTTTTACACTGGCCCGCTGGATCAAAGACCGGAATGGGACTGCTGCCGCCCGGATCATTATGATGCTGACCGGTTCCAAAACCAAAAACCGCAATGATCTGCATTATCTCGACGTACCGGCCGCTGTCACCAAACCGGTGCGGCCTTCGGATCTGCTGGATGCCATAATTTCGGCCCTGAACATTGCCACGGCCAAAAGTATGACATCCTCCGGGGGAGGCGAAGAGCATCCGGAGGAAAAAGAAAATCCCCTGAAAATACTGGTGGCCGAAGACACTCTTTTTAATCAGAAATTTATTATCCGCCTGCTGGGAAAACGGGGGCATGAAGTGGTAATTGCGGAAAACGGCATCAAAGCCATTGAAGCCTTAAAAGAAGAAGCCTTTGATCTGGTGCTGATGGATGTGCAGATGCCGGAAATGGACGGATTTGAGGCCACTGCCGCCATCCGGGAACTGGAGCAGGAAAGCGGGCAGCATATTCCCATTATTGCGATGACCGCCCATTCCATGAAAGGGGACCGGGAGCAGTGTCTTCAGGCCGGAATGGATGATTATGTTTCCAAACCCGTATCTTCTGATGCCCTGTTCAAAGCCATGCGGAAACTGGTTCCCCATATGAGTGCGAATCAGGAAACAGAAAAAGATTCCCCGGAAAAGGAAAGTCCCAAAATCTCTCTGCCCCGTTTTGACAAAGAAGCACTGTTACGGACCTTTGATGATGATATTTCATTTCTGAAAGAATGCACGGATATGTTCCTGGAGGAATACCCCCGTATGCTGGATGAACTCCGCGGTTTTATTGATGAAAAAAACGGTTCGGGGCTGCGGCGCACCGCCCATGCGGTCAAAGGCATGATGGGTAATTTTCAGGCAGTTTCCGCTAGCCGCACAGCTTATATTCTGGAAGAAATGGGGAAAAACGAAGATTTCAGCAATGCAGACAGCACGTTTGAAAAACTGAGGGCCGAAGTTGCTGATTTCGGGATTTTGCTTTCGGATTTTATCAGAAAGGAGATGAATTGAATATAATCATTGCAGAAGATGATCTGATTACCCGTCACCGCCTTGAAAAATTTCTCAGCAAATGGGGACACCGGGTCATGGCCGCACCCAACGGCACAGAAGCCCTGGCCCTTTTCATGGCCGAAGATGCGGACCTGATTATTACAGACTGGATGATGCCGGAGATGGAAGGGCCGGAGCTGGTGCAGCATATCCGCCAGAGCCGCAAACCCTTTGTGTATGTCATTCTGCTGACTTCCAAAGGGGGAAAGACCGATGTGATTGAGGGTCTGAATGAAATCGGCGCGGATGATTATATTGTCAAACCCTTTGATCCGGATGAACTGCAGGCCCGGCTCAGTGTGGGAGAGCGCATGGTGCGGCTGGAACGGGAGATGCGGGAACATAATGAAAATCTGGAAAAAATTGTCCGGCGGCAGACAAGGATGATCCGTGAAACCCAGGAAGAAACCATTGTCAAACTCCTGACAGCCCTGGAATCCAGGGACCAGGAAACCGGCGGACATGTGCGCCGGATTTCTCTTTTCAGCGTGGTGCTGGCAGAAGCCGCGGGCTGGGGCCGTTCTGAAACAGATGATCTGCGCCTGGCGGCCCCCATGCACGACATTGGCAAAATCGGTGTGCCGGATCGCATTCTGCGCAAGCCCGGCCCCCTGACCCGCGCGGAATTTGATATTATCAAAACCCATACCACCATCGGGGGGCGTATTCTGGGAGAATCGGATTTTCCCATGCTGCACATGGCCCATGATATTGCCCTGTGCCATCATGAACACTGGAACGGGGCCGGATATCCCAGCGGCATTTCGGGTGAAAAAATTCCCAAGGCCGCGCGCATTGTGGCCCTGGTGGATGTGTACGATGCACTGAGCAATGACAGGGTTTACCGGAAAGCGTCTCCGGAAGAGGAAGTGCTGGCCATTATGAATGCGGGAAAAGGGGGGCATTTCGACCCCTGGTATTATGATCTTTTTGTGAGCAAATTACCCGAATTCCGTCATATTCTGCGGGAAAATCCCTGAACCTGCATTATTCATACGTCTCGCCAATATCCGGGTATATTTCCGGATATATTATTCAGGAGTTACGCAGTTGAAATATAACCCACTGTTTTTATTGGATATGAATTTTTGATACATATAACTTAAATGTTTCCCCAAATTTTTAAAATTTTATGCGAAACCCCGAAATACAGAGTTTCCGACAGAAAGTGTTCTGTGAGAACCTCAGAACAAAGGATTCCGAAAAATACGGATTTTAAAATTCTGTATTTAAAGCGTTTAATTGCAGTTCAAAAATTCTGTCCCTTGCCGGAACAGTAATATTTCGGAATTCCGTGAACTCTTTAAAATCAACGGTTCGGAGATTATTTTTTCCCGAACTGACGATACAGCAGTCGTCACATGGCGGCAACTTGAGTTAGTGTTTAAGAAAACAGATTTGGGGTTTCATGCAGGTTGGGGTGAGGAACGAACCCAAACTGATTCAGTATGCCGGGGTTCACTGCGTTCACCCCGGCATATCCAAAAATAATTATCTTAAACCTGATGAATCGGTAAAAAGTCCAAATTTCAAAAATCGCTATTAATAAAATCAGAGTGTTAATATGTATCAAAACCAGATTTCCGGACTTTTTACGAATCCATCAAACCTAAATTGAGCGGTTTTTTTCAGATAAACCGGCTGAATGTCCGGTAAGCGGAACTTTGCCTGTTTTACGCTTTTCACCCGGCGGGTGAAAATCCGGAAACCGCTGAACCGCTGAACCCCTGATATTTCCGGCCGGAAATCATTTTGGGTATTTATTGAAATGAATATATAGTTTTTCAGATAATTAATTGCATAAAATGGTGTTTTTATCTATCTGAAATTATGCTGAATACCATTTTGAAAAACTGCAATTATTTTTCTGAAAATCTATACCATGTCTGAAGGAGTCACAAACTGAAAGTCTGTGATTTTTCAGGCACTGCCGGACTTTCAGTCCGGCACTCCTTTGGTACTTTTTTTTCAATAAATAGCCTTTCAGATCTGAGAATCGCTCAATTTAGGTTAAAAGCTGTCCCGTTATGAATAATTCAGGTGAAAGACTCAGGTACAGTACACCAGGATTTTTTGGGCAATCCGGGCCGCGGTATATTCGGAAACCCGGGTGCCGGGGATTTTTATCAGCTCGCAGATATCCGCGGCCGCCACTTTTTTTTCTGCTCCCACAGCCCGGAGCAGGCGGATCAGCTGCCGGTAGGAAAGACCGCCCGGTTCGGGTGTACCGGTTCCGGGAATCACCGAGGGGTCCAGGCCGTCCAGATCGATGGTGATATAAACTTCTTCCGGCAGCGCGCAGATGACCTCTCCTATCCAGCTGTCATCCCCGGCTTCGATTTCATGGGCATAAAAAGGCCGCATCCGCTTTTTCTGCATATATGCGGCCTCTTCGGGTGAAAAAGAGCGGATACCGACCTGCACGGCAGGCAGTCCGGCATCTTCTGTAAGGCGGCGCATCACGCAGGCATGATTATAGCGGCTGCCGTTCCACTCATTCCGAAGATCCGCATGGGCATCAATCTGCAGTACCCCGATTCCCGGCCTGATTTCCCCGGCCGCAGAAACAGGCCCGATGGATACGGCATGATCCCCCCCGATACTGAGAAGAAATTTATTCTGTTCCAGCACGCGGGCAGCGGCTTTTTTCATTTCCCGGACAGCCGTTTCCGGTTTTTCCGATGGGAAAAGCGGGGGAAGGGTATGGATGGCTTTAACGGCCCAGTTTATAAAAGTTTCCTCATCCAAAACTTCCATCTGTTCCGAGGCCCGGAGAAGATGATAGGGGGACATACGGCTTCCCCGGCCGTAAGAGACAGACTGTTCATAGCAAAGCGGAAGTATCACAATATCGGCAGCTGCAAAAGAAATCGGCCGGACCTCAGCGCCGCCGAAAGGGATAAACGGTTCTGTTTTCTCTGACAACATGATTTACTTCACAAACATGGCAGCCGCCACTACGGTTGTCCAAAGACCGCCTTCGGCTCCCATCGCTCCCTGGGAAAAATTTTGGGAATCAACAATTTTTCCGGACATTTTATATACTTCGCTCCGTGCATCATAATCTTTGTCCGGATCGAATTCAATTCCCTGGGTACTGGCCAGCATGGAAGCCGCCAGATCCTCGGCATATTCCCCGGCCTCCTCTTCGGTCTGTCCGAAGCCGTGATGTTCCGAAATATAACCGTACTGCCCGGCTTCCGCAGGAAGAGCCAGACCGATACTGGCCACAATGCGTCTGCCCGGTTCCTTGATCTGTTCTCTTGCCAGCACACAGTGGGTAATTTCTCCCGGCTCCAGCAGTTTAACCCCCTCTTCCACATTGAGAATTCTGCAATAAGGCGGAAATATGGAAGAAACCGTCACCAGGTTCAGATGGGCTATTTTGGCATTCCGCAGTGCATTCTCAAATGAAGCCAGTTTCTCTTTAGCGTGTCCCACCCCTTTTGTAAAAAACATATATCTCGGAACATACATATCCCGTCCTCCTTTCTTTATCTTCTGACAATCTTGTGCTATAGGTAGTCAACAATAAATTCAATGCCGTTTCCGTAAGAGAAAATCCCCCTGTCCGGGTGGGAAGGGGGCTGGGGAAAATGCTGCTGACGCAGGAAAAAACTTTCTCCTCCGGCGGGGAAGGGGAGGTCTGAGTCAGTACATTGCCCCGGCCCTTCCTCCACAATGCTGTTGACCTAAGCAAAACCGGAGTGCCAAACTTACAGATTGGCAGATTTTTTCTACATAATTTCAGCATGTCAGACTGTAAGTCTGACCCTCCTCCGGCCTTAGGTCAGCAGCATTGCCTCAGGGAGGGGGAGTGCAGGGAAACGGCACTGATAAATAAATTCTTCCGGACCGGCTTCCGGAGTTTCCGAAACTCCGAAAGTCTTCAGACGGAAGTCTATAATATAAAAATCTATGCTTTTCAACTGTTTTCATTTTTTTCAAAAAAAGCGGAAAACACAATGGGAACAAACAGACGGGGAAAAAGATGGGTGATATTTCAGATTCGGAAAATATGGCGCATATCGGATTTCAGAAAATCGGGAAGAAAGAAAAGACCGGATGGGTCTGCCATCAGTTTGCGGAAGTTGCCGCACGGTATGATGCAGTGAATACCCTGCTGAGTTTCGGTATTCATTTTTTATGGAAAGCCCGCTCAGTCCGGATGCTGGATTTGACAGAGGGGGAAAAAGTGCTGGATTTATGCGGGGGAACCGGGGATCTGGCTGTTTCCGCTTTGAAAAGAACGGGAGAAAAGGGGCAGGTGTTTCTTTATGACATCAGCCGGGACATGATGAGTGCGGGACGGGCCAAAAGGCCGCAGGGGAAATACCGGAAAAAGATTCTGTATGTGCAGGGAGATGCAGAAGAAATTTCTTTCCCGGACAATTCCTTTGACGCGGTCATTGTGGGGTTCGGAATGCGGAATCTGACCCGCATGGAAAAAGGTTTTGCTGAAATATACCGGATACTCCGGCCGGGCGGCAGGATGGTCTGCCTGGAATTTTCCGAACCGCGCAACCGGCTGTTTCGGAAAATCTATGATCTCTATTCCTTTTATCTGATGCCTTTTCTGGGAAAACTCCTCACCGGCTCCGCGCAGGCCTATCACTATCTTCCGGAATCCATCCGCCTTTTCCCCCCTCCTGCCGAATTACAGAAAAAACTGGAAAACACCGGTTTCCGGAATGTGATTTTTCAATCCATGACCAATGGTGTGGCGGTCGCCCACCGGGGGAGAAAAAACGGGGAATGAAGACAGATTTTTTTCAGCTAAGACCTGTGGAAAGCATTGCGCATCGGAGTGAAAAAATATATAAAGATCACAGATAATATTTTTCAGAGAAAAGGAAAGGGAACGGTATGGTTCCTTTTGTTACTGTATTGTACATATAATATATATCTTAGACCATTGGTATGAATACCGGACAGAAAACAGGTCTGCCCGTGGAAAAAGAAAGGAGTTTTTCAGTATGAATATGAGGATAAAATTACTGGTTTCACTGGTGCTTGCTCTCTTTGTGGGAATCTGCGCGTCATTTTTCTTCACCTACTATACAGCCAGAAATGAACTGACGGAACTGGGCGGAAAGATGTTTGAGAAAGTAAACAAAGATATTGTGGGACTGATAGAAATTCTGGAAGAAGAAGTACAGGCCGGAAAACTTTCCCTGGAAGATGCACAGGAAAAAGTACGTCTGTATGCCACCGGTCCCAAACAGTCCGACGGAACCCGTGATACTTCCCGCAGCAAAATGTCCGCAGGAGACTTTCTCTATATCTGGGCCGCCACCACCAAAGGGGAAAGCAAAGGGATTTTACAGATGCACAGTAGTCTGGAAGGTCAGACCCTGCTGGACACCGAAATAGAGGGCAGGTATCCGGGCCGGGAGAGCTGGGCCAATCCCTCCAAAACAGGGGGGGTATTAC
>JAABRU010000343.1 GCA_011390755.1 Desulfobacteraceae bacterium
AGGAGTTTTTTGGAAGGACTGACCTGTTTGCGGTAATTCACATAATGTCCCATCAGTTCCTCCACTGTCCAGCCGTCAAGAGACTCCTGATGGGATTTGTAGCTCAGCAGATTATGGACGGCCAGATTATCCAGGCCGTCCGGCAGTTCCTCCGGCGGACTTCCTTTGTTTTCTTCGATGATTACCACATCCAAAAACTGGTGTTTTACCGAAAGGTCTTTTTCCAGTTCCACCGAGTATGAGGAACCTGTGAAAAAGTCGGTCAGTGTCAGTCCGAACAGGCGGTGCCAGGGTATCATTTTCATTTATCCTCTATGAAATATCTGTATAGCAGGAATATACTGATGAGACGGATAATTATCAAGATTTTCTTTTTGGTAACAGGGTGAATCCGTATTTGGAAACAGCTTATATATGCGGTTTTTTGTGCTTTTGCCAAAAACCGGCCCTTCGGCCTTTATTTTCGCACTCCTTTTTTCCTTATTTCTGCTTTGATTTTTTATCCAGTTTTTTCAGGTAAGTTTTAATTTCCTCAGCATTCAGACCTTTGAGTCTTTCCTCAGTATTCAGACCTTTTAATCTTTCTTCAGGTCTGTACATTTTCAACAGTTTTTCCGGGCCGAAATTTTTCATCAGTTCAGCAATATCATCCTCAGTCATACTTTTCATGACCTCATTTTTCAGATCCCTCTGATAATCTTCCACTGTGTAAGGCATATTAATCCCTCCTTCCCTGTATTTTGCAATAAGCTGGTTTATTACCGTGCTGACCGGCATATTCTATTCATAATGTCCGACACCGAATCCGATTTTTTCCGGAACCGCACTGAACATGAGCCAGACAGCATTCTTTTCTGTTTCGGGAATCCGGCTCAGCACAATGATTCTGACATCACGGATACCCCAACGGACTTCATACACTCCCGGACTGATTTCTGTAAAATTCACCTGTTCCGAAAGTTTTTTCGGATATCTTGTACTTACCGCATACACACGGAAGTCCTCCGGGTTCAGGAGTTTTTTGGAAGGACTGACCTGCTTGCGGTAATTCACATAATGTCCCATCAGTTCCTCCACTGTCCAGCCGTCAAGAGACTCCTGATGGGATTTGTAGCTCAGCAGATTATGGACGGCCAGATTATCCAGACCGTCCGGCAGTTCCTCCGGCGGACTTCCTTTGTTTTCTTCGATGATTACCACATCCAAAAACTGGTGTTTTACCGAAAGGTCTTTTTCCAGTTCCACCGAGTATGAGGAACCTGTGAAAAAATCGGTCAGGGTCAGTCCGAACAGGCGGTGCCAGGGAATCATTTTTATTTATCCTGTATGAAAAATCTGTATTGTCTGAATATACTGATGATATGGATAATTATCAAGAATTTCTTTTTGCGGATCGGGAGAATCCACTTTTCATCTGCTGCATTCTGCGATATTATAAGACATGCTGATAATATTTCATTCAAGGAGGTGAATGATCATGCAGAAAATTGAAAAATTTCCTTTTTTTAAAGGTTTCCAAGGCGAAAACCAGGCATTGATAGACATATCACTTTTTTGGAAATGGATGGATAATTTTGCATTTATGGATGAAGAAGATATGGCAGACAGGTCAGATGCATTCCGGGAACGTGAAAAAGGTGAAAGTCTCCGTCTGAAGGATGCAATGGAGCAATGGTAAGGGCCGAAGAACGGACATTCCGGATCAGCAGAAAGGCAGATAAATTTATCCGCAGTCTGCCGGAACGGAAACGGAAAGCGGTTAAAGAAGCGGTGACAGTGCTGATCGAAAACAGAACAGATGGGTTAAATATCAAACGGCTTTTTCCGAATCCCAAAGAGTTCAGATTACGGATAGACGATATCAGAATACTGTTTAAAGCCACAAAAGAGGAACTTTTTATCTTCAAAGCCGGTTACAGAGGGCAGATTTATAAAAAATAAGAACCGTCTTTTTCACTTGGAGACTGGTCTGATTTCAGGAAAATTCCACCTTTTCATACACATCCGCCAGTTTCAGAATGCAGTCGATGGAAGGCAGTTCTATTTCGGCTTCCGGACCTTCTGCGATATAAAGCAGCCATTTGTCCCTGCTCTGACAGATAAAATGTTCTATCATATGCCTTTGCTGGGAAATCAGGATATATTCTTTCAGGGAAGCAATCCGGCGGTAATGGGCGAATTTGGCTCCCCGGTCATAGGATTCGGTGGATTCGGATAATACCTCAATAATTACAGCAGGATTTACAAGGGTATCGGTCTGCTCATCCTCAAATTGCGGGGCATCACACACAGCCACCACATCCGGGTAAGTGTACAGACCTGTTGCGGCAACACAGACTCGCATATCATTGGCATATACCTCGCATTCCCGCTTTCTGAACTGTGAATGAAGAGAAACCGCCGCATTCAGCGTAATACGGTTGTGATTCCGGCTGGCTCCGGCCATAGCAACAATTTCACCGTGAATATACTCGCTTTTGAATTCGGCTTCTCTTTCTATGGCCAGATATTCTTCCGGACTGTAATATTTTTTGGGTTCGGGTTCCATCATTATCCTCCCTTTGTTACATACATCATTCAGATTAGGTTCTGAATATACCGACGATACAGGCAAATATCAAGCGGATTCCCCATGCTGTTTTTACAGGAAGGATGTTTTTTCCCCTCTGTTTTTCCGGTCTGTCCGGGCAGTTATCTGACTGAGCGCAGAATCACAGATACTTTGCCGCCCACAGTATGGCCTGCAGCCGGTTGCAGACATTGATTTTTCTGAAGATATTCCGGGTATGGGTTTTGACCGTATGCGGGCTGATGCAGAGGGCATCTGCGATTTCCTGATTTCTTTTGCCCTCCCGGATCGCCTGAAGAATTTCCCTTTCCCGGAGCGTAAGACCGCAGTTATTTTCCGGACACGGGGATCCCAAATATATCTTATCTTTTAGACATCGGGAAAGCACTTCACGGGAAAACCATAACTCTCCCTTCAGAATCGCTATAATGCCCTCCAGAAATCTCTGCGGGGGATCATCCTGCCAGAAAATCCCCCGGAATCCCTTTGCAATGATTTCATTTTCGGAATGGCTTTTCCGGTCTGCATTTATCAGGGCCGTGAAAATCCGGGGGTGTTTCAGCATCTCCCGGAATTGTGAATCCTGATGCAGTTGCTCCGTATCTGTCCCCAGGCAGTCCAGCAGAAAAAGATGTTTTTGGGAAAAAGGTCTGCCGTTGGTTTCCGCAGTCTCCGGATGCAGTGTCCAGCGGCATTCCAGCCCGGCATCCTGCTGAAGGAAGCGGGTCAGCAGTTCGCAGTGTAATCGGTTGGGGCCGATGACATGCACCAGGGAATCCTGCGGCAGCTCCGCAGACAGCAGGTGATAATGATCTTCAAAGCGCACAGCCATGCCCATGTTTTCCACCCGGATCACCTCACCGGCCACCCGGATCATGGTTCCCTGAATTTTATCCGGATCATGCAAAGGCAGCAGCAGATCAATGCGTACAAGGGTTCCGGTCGGAAGTGTCTGATCGGTTCTGACAAAAACCCCGCCAGCGCAGACATTGCCGGTCTGCAGCTCCAGAACCCCGTTTTCCCCCTCCTTATCCACTATGGTCACCGTAGTCGGCAGATCCAGGGGAATTCTTTCCATGCGTCTTTTATTTTCTTCATTCTGTGCCATATTTTCTCCGCCTGTATTGGAAAAAGGTTCGAATAGTTGGAAAACGGAGAATAAAGGAAAAGAGATGCCAAGGCAATGAAAAATATTATCCGGGAAAGGTGATATGGCAAAATGGGCGTTTTCGCTGGGAAGAGCCTGCCCCGGAATGGTGGCATGAAAGAGGCCCTTGCATCCGGAATAGTGTTTAAGAAAACAGATTTGGGGTTCACTGTAGGTTAGGGTGAGGAACGAACCCCAACAGATTCAGTATGTTGAGGTTCGTTCCTCACCCCAACATACCCCAAAACAATCATCTTAAACACTATACAGCGAGTTTGTACCCGGCCCCGTAAACCGAGATAATTATTTCCTGATCCGGAAGGAATACCGCAAGTTTTTTCCGCAGATTTTTAATGTGGAAATCAACGGTACGTTCATATCCGTCAAAATCATATCCCTGAACCTGCTCAATCAGATGCGCTCTGGAAAATACCCTGCCCGGG
>JAABRU010000045.1 GCA_011390755.1 Desulfobacteraceae bacterium
GTTGTGCGAAAAGGCGACAATGTGTGGAATATCCATTTTTCTTTTCTGAGAGAGTATTTTGAAAATAAAGATATCCGCATTTCTGCAGCGGCAGACGAGCCGATCCGGCCGGGGCTCAGCTCCGGAGTGGGACGTATCCTGAAATTTTCTGAAAACATGGTGTATATATACAATCTGCGGGAAAAAAAACTGGAACCGGATCTGAATACCATCCATCCCCTGAGCAAGATTGTTGTCTTTAATATGGGGCAGGCATTTGAGCTGCTCCGTCAGGTTGACTACAGCAATATTCACCGAATCCGTTTTGACGGGGAAAACCTGTGGATTCCCGCCGCTGAATAAATTCCGCATCAGGATATAAAATCCGGGATGGAAAATCCGGGACAAAAGAGCATACGGATCCCCGGTATGTCCCGCTTTTCCCTTCCGGATTTTATCATTTTGCAAAGTTGTCTTTCCCTGCCGCAAAAAGAAAATATTTGACGAATGCACAGATATTCAGTATAGGAACGCGTTTTGTGCCGCAGTTTGAGAAAAACAGGATGTTTGAATAATATACATAAGGAGGTTTACATTGTTGGGTATTGCTTATGCTATGGGCGCTCCGGGCGGAGCGGGTGGAGCCGGCGGAGCCGGTGGTGCGGCATCTCTGGTGCCGCTGATTCTGATGTTTGTGATTTTTTATTTTCTGCTTATCCGTCCCCAGCAGAAAAAACAGAAAGCACACCAGGAAATGATACGGAATCTCAAAAGAGGAGACCGGATTATGACCAACGGCGGCCTGCTGGGTCAGATTGTCGCACTGGATGAGGAAAGCATTTCCCTGGAAATTGCCGACAAAGTGCGGGTAAAGCTCGGCCGCGGTTATGTGGCCGCCCTGATGAATCCCAAACCTGCCCAGGATCAGGGGGATAAAAAAGACAAACTGAAATCCAAACAGTAAACAGCGGAACTTAATCAGTTGTCAGTGAAGTCTTATCTCAGATTCGGCTCCCCCTGCTGACAACCGTTTACGGATAACCGAAAGAAAGGGATATATCATTGAATAATTTTTCATTGAGACTGGGTATAGTGACCGCCGTAATTATTGCCGCGGTCATCTATATTCTTCCCACGCTTGCGCCGGGTATGTGGCCCCATAAAAAAATCAACCTGGGACTTGACCTGCAGGGAGGAATGCATCTGGTTCTGGAAGTGGATGCGGAAAAGGCCGTGGAAAGTACCACAGAACGGATCAGCGAGGAACTCCGGGACCTGCTGCGGAAAGATCGTATCCGTTATTCGGAGCTGGAAAGAAAGGACGGCAACCGCATATCTGTAAAAGTTCCTTCGGAAAAAGCCGGAGATGTGGATAAAATTCTGGATGAGGAATTTCAGAATCTGCGGATTCTCTCCCGCACCGACAGCGGAGGTGTGCTGAGTCTGATGGCGGATCTGCCGGAAGAGGAAAGGGAGAACATCAAAAAAATGGCGGCGGCCCAGGCCCTGGAAACCATCCGGAACCGCATTGACCAGTTCGGTGTCAGCGAACCGGATATCCGTACCCAGGGAGAAAACCGGATTCTGATTCAGCTGCCGGGTATCAAAGACACCCGGCGGGCCAAAGAACTCATCGGCAGAACCGCGCTGCTGGAATTCAAACTGCTGGATGAGGATGCGGATCCGACCCGTGCGGCAGAAAAAGGGGTGCCGCCGGGGGATGAGCTGCTGTACCAGGTGCGCACGGATCCGGATACCAACCGGGAAGTCAGAATCCCTTTTCTGGTGAAAAAACGCACGGTGCTCACCGGGGCATACCTGACCGAAGCGCGGGTGGCGTTTGATAATCAGTATAATGAGCCCTATGTTTCCATCCGCTTTAACAAAAAAGGGGCCCGTCTGTTTGAAAAGATTACCGAAGAAAATGTAAAAAAACGCCTTGCCATTGTGCTGGATAAAAAAGTCTATTCCGCACCGGTGATTCAGGAAAAAATCGGCGGGGGCCAGGCCCAGATTACCGGCAGATTTACAGCCGATGAAGCCAAGGACCTGGCCATTATTCTGCGGGCAGGTGCGCTGCCCGCACCGGTTACAGTACTGGAGGAACGGACTGTCGGTCCCTCCCTGGGCGCGGATTCCATCCGCAAGGGAATTTTTTCCATGCTCGTGGGCGGTGTGCTGGTGGTGATTTTTATGGGAATCTATTACAGCACGGCCGGTATTATCGCCGATATTGCACTGATTCTGAATATTCTGTTCATTGCCGCCGGACTGGCGGCTTTTCAGGCCACCCTTACCCTGCCGGGTATTGCGGGCATTATTCTGACCATCGGTATGGCCGTGGATGCCAATGTGCTTGTCTTTGAACGGATCCGGGAAGAGATGGGGGTGGGGAAATCCATGTATGCGGCAGTAAAAGCCGGATATGACCGGGCCGCCCTCACCATTCTGGATGCCAATGTCACCACCCTGATTGCGGCACTGGTTCTTTTCCAGTTCGGCACCGGGCCGGTCAAGGGCTTTGCCGTGACCCTGAGCCTGGGGGTGATTGCCAGTGTATTTACTGCCCTTTTTGTCAGTCGGATTATTTTCGATCATTTACTGCTCAACATGCGGATAAAAAAGCTGAGTATTTAGGGGAAAGGAACTGAATTTTATGCAGTTTATCAAACCGGATATCAATATTGACATTATCGGTAAGCGCAAAATTGCCTTTGTATTTTCCGCCCTCCTGATACTCATCAGCATTGCCTCGCTTCTTTTCCACGGAGGGCCGAAATACGGCATTGATTTTGCGGGCGGGACCGTCATACAGCTTAAATTTGCCGAGGCGGTCGCCATTGATGACATCAAAAAGGGACTGGCAGGACTGAAAATCACCAATCCCTCGGTGCAGTCCTTCGGCGAAAAACAGGATCATGAATATCTGGTACGCACAGATATGTCTGAAAACACAGGGGAGGGATTTACAGAAAAACTGAAGGAAAATCTGAGAGAGTCCACAGGGATCCCCCCTTATTACAAAATTACCGATGATGTGCTGAAAGAAATGAAAGAAGGCGGAATCCCGGAGAATATCATCGGCAGAATTTCGGGGCTGGCAGGGGAAAAAGATATTCCCGCAGAGGAATTCGGAAAGGGCCTGGCCGCACAGTTGGAAGCGGATGATCTGAGCCGGCATCAGACTGCCATTGAAAAATACGCCCGGAATGATGTGGACATCCGCAGAATTGAAATGGTGGGCCCCCAGGTGGGGAAAGACCTGCGGGAAAAGGCACTGTTTGCCATGTTTTACGCCCTGCTGTTTATCACCATCTATATTTCCGGCCGTTTTGAGCTGAAATGGCTGGTGAGCGGAATTGTGGCCGCGGCCCTGATTGCTGCGGTATATCTTTTTTCCAGAATCCATGTGAGCATTCCCTTTCTGATTTTCACGGCCCTGATTTTCAGTCTGGTGCTGTTCTGGTTTCTGGAACTCAAATACGCAATGGGAGCCATTGTTGCCCTGATCCATGATGTCACCATAACCGTAGGGGTCTTTTCCCTTTTCGGAAAAGAATTTTCCCTGCCCATTATCGCAGCCCTGCTGACGATTATCGGTTATTCCCTCAATGATACCATTATTGTATTTGACCGGATACGGGAGAATATGAAAAAATTCTCCAGGGATTCCCTGGAGATCATCATCAACCGGAGCATTAACGAAACCCTGAGCCGCACCATTCTGACATCTTCCACCACACTGGTGGTGGTCATCGCACTTTTTGTGCTGGGCGGCGGCATTATCCATGATTTTGCCTTTGCCCTGATTGTGGGTGTGGCCATCGGAACCTATTCCTCCATCTATGTGGCCAGCCCCATTCTGCTGGCATGGCAGGCATTCGGGCAGAAACGCTGAAAAGGAAGGTATCCGGGTGTATAATGAAGAGAAAGATGCCCTGCTGCCCTGGTTTGTGCTGCGCAGTGTTCCGGGGATCGGGAATCATCTTTTCAAACGTCTTACCGACCGTTTTGACACCCCCGAAGCCGTCCTGAATGCCGGGGAAGAAGAATTGTGCCGGACTGAAGGCATTTCGGCCCGGCTGGCCGCGGCCATACACCGCCGGGAAATCTCCGATGCGGTGCGCAGGGAGCTGGAAAAGATCCGCCGCAAAAATTTGCGGATTGTCACCATGAAAGACCCGGATTATCCGGGTCTTCTGCTTCAGATTCCCGATCCGCCGCCTTTTCTGTATGTGTACGGAAATACCGGTTCCTGCAGCAGAAATATTGCCGTGGTCGGCTCCCGGAATCCCACCGCTTACGGCACAATGGTTACCCGGAAACTGTGCCGGGAACTGGCTGACATGGAACTGACGGTTGTCAGCGGCATGGCGCGGGGAATTGATACCGCGGCCCATCAGGGGACACTGGCAGCCGGGGGAAAAACCACCGCAGTGCTGGGTAGCGGTTTCGATCGGATTTATCCGGCAGAAAATACAGAACTTTTCCACCGTATTGCAGACAGGGGGGCTGTGATTACGGAGTTTCCCCTGAATGCCGGGCCGGACCCCCATCATTTTCCCATCCGGAACCGGATTATCAGCGGCATATCTTTGGGGGTTGTGGTGGTGG
Organism: Desulfobacteraceae bacterium; assembly: GCA_011390755.1. GTDB lineage: Bacteria > Desulfobacterota > Desulfobacteria > Desulfobacterales > Desulfococcaceae > JAABRU01. The sequence continues at coordinate 4,594 of JAABRU010000045.1, forward strand.
AGGCTTCGGGGAAAAGCGGTTCGCTGATAACGGCCCGTCTGGCGGCCGAGCAGGACAGGGAGGTTTTTGCCGTACCCGGCAGCATCAGTTCCTTCCGGAGTACGGGCCCCCACGGACTGATAAAACAGGGGGCCAAACTGGTGGAAAATGCAGGGGATATTGTGGAGGAACTGCCGCAGCTGCTCCGCTTTCATATGAGCAGGGAGCATATCCGGCAGGAAGATATACTGGAAAAATTTCCGGCCCTGACAGCGGAAGAAGAAAAGCTGTATAAGGCACTGGGGCCTTATCCGCTGCATATAGATGAGCTGGTGCGCAGACTGGCACTGGAGCCGGGCCGGGTATCGGCCCTGCTGCTGCAGCTGGAACTCAAAGGTGTGGTGTCCCAGTCGCCCGGCAAAATGTTTGCACTGGATGTGGAACAGGTATTCGGAAAAAAGTGAATGAGGATTTCTTGTGAGTAAACCGCTTGTTGTTGTGGAATCGCCGACTAAAGTCAAAACCGTAAAAAAATATCTGGGAAAAGAATATAATGTGGCCGCCACGGTGGGGCATATCAAAGATCTGCCTTCCAAAGAACTGGGCATTGACATTGAAAAGGATTTTAAACCCAAATACCGAAATATTCCCGGAAAACAGAAAGTCATATCCGAACTGAAAAAAATGGCCGGGGATGCCGAGGATATTTATCTGGCACCCGACCCTGACCGGGAAGGGGAGGCCATTGCCTGGCACACCTCCGAAGTGCTGAAAAAAAAGGGCAGACGTTTTCACCGGGTTCTTTTTCATGAACTCACCAAAAACGGCATTCTGGCCGCCATGTCAAATCCCCTTACCCTCAATCAGCATAAGTACGAAGCCCAGAAAGCCCGCCGGATTCTGGATCGTCTGGTGGGATACCGGATTTCCCCCCTGCTGTGGAAAAAGGTAAAAAACGGGCTGAGCGCGGGCCGGGTGCAGTCTGTGGCCGTGCGGATCATCTGCGAGCGGGAAAGGGACATACGGGCATTTGAGGCAGAAGAATACTGGACAATTACGGCCCACCTCCGTCCGGAGAATTCGGCGGATATTTTCACGGCAGTTCTCAGGCGGAAAAAGGGCAGAAAAATCAGAATCAGTGACGGAAAAACAGCCGCTGCGCTCCTGGCGGAAATGTCCGGTCATGATCCGCTGGTGGAAAAAGTTGTCAAAAAAACCACAAAACGCAATCCCCTGCCCCCTTTTACCACCAGCAAACTGCAGCAGGAGGCCATCCGGAAACTCCGCTTTTCTGCCAAAAAAACCATGGTCGTGGCCCAGCAGCTTTATGAAGGTGTGGAACTGGAATCCGGTGAACCCACCGGTCTGATTACCTATATGCGTACCGATTCCACCCGCATTTCCCAGGAAGCCGCGGAAGAGGCCCTGCAGCTGATTGCCCGGGACTTTGGAAAAGAATATGCAATTGAAAAACCCCGTTTTTTTAAAAACAGAAAAAAAGTGCAGGATGCCCATGAGGCCATCCGGCCCACTTCCGCAGCACACAGGCCCGAAAGCCTTGCCGCCTATCTGACGGCGGATCAGCTCCGTCTTTACGGGCTGATCTGGAAACGCTTTGTGGCCTCCCAGATGCAGCAGGCCCTTATTGACAATAATTCCGTCATCATCCGCATCGGTTCCTGTGAATTCGGTGCCAGCGGTTCCACTGTGCGATTCCCCGGATTTATGGCCCTGTATCTTTCGGCAGATGAGGATGAGAAAGAGAAAAAAATGCTGCCGGAACTTTCCGGCGGGCAGGTTCTCGGTCTGAAAGAGATGGAACCCATACAGCATTTTACCCAGCCGCCCCCGCGCTTTTCAGAAGCATCTCTGGTCAAAGAGCTGGAAGAAAACGGCATCGGCCGTCCCAGTACCTATGCAAGCATTCTTTCCACCATCCGGGACAAAGGTTATGTGGAAATGCAGAAAGGGTATTTCCGCCCCAGTGAACTGGGTTTTATTGTCAATGATCTCATTGTGCAGAGCTTTCCGGATATCTTCAATGTCACCTTCACGGCCAGCATGGAAGATGAACTGGATAAGGTGGAATCTGCGGAAATGGAAGCCGGGGATATTCTGAACCGTTTTTATCCGCCTTTTGAAGATAAACTGGAAAAAGCCCTGGAAGAAATGCTCAGCATCAAAGGGGTCGGCCTGCCCACGGGGATGGACTGTCCCCGCTGCGGTAAAGAACTGCGGATCAAAGTGGGAAGAAACGGCCATTTTCTGGCATGCAGCGGATATCCGGACTGTGATTTCAGCCGGGATTACACACGGGATGAAAAGGGACATGTTCAGATTGTCGAGCCGGAAACAGATGAGGCGGTTGATAAAACATGCGAAATCTGCGGCAAACCCATGGTCATGAAACGGGGACGGTACGGCACTTTTCTGGCCTGCAGCGGATATCCGGACTGCAAAAATACCAAGTCCGCCAATATTGCCGACGGGGGACAGTCCACCGGTGTTGCCTGCCCGGAAAAGGGATGCAGCGGAGAACTCCGTGAAAGAAAATCCAAACGGGGAAAGGTGTTTTACGGCTGCAGCTGTTTTCCCGAATGCAAATTCGCCATATGGGACAAACCCGTAAATCAGCCCTGCCCCCGCTGCCAGGCACCTTTTCTGGTGGAAAAAAGCACAAAGAAAGAAGGTACTTTTCTGGCATGCAGGCATAAGGAATGCGGATATAGGGAACAGATATAAATTATCTGTTTTTTCTATTGACATTTTATCCGATTATCTTTTATATATACAGGATTTCATTAACGACAGGAGTAATAGCAGTGAAAAAATATACATACAGTGCAAAAGAATCAGACAATGAAGGCAGATGGTGGCTTGTGGATGCAGAGGGAATGGTACTTGGCAGACTGGCCAGTGCCATCGCATCCCGCATCAGGGGAAAACATAATCCTCTGTTTACTCCCCACACAGATACCGGTGACAGTGTTATCGTAATCAATGCGGAAAAAGTGGTTCTCACCGGCCGGAAAATGGAACAGAAAAAATATTACCGGCACAGCGGATATGTCGGAGGGCTGAAAACCACAAGCGCCAGAGAGATGATGGAAAAAAAACCGGAAAATCTGATCCGCTTTGCGGTGAAGGGGATGCTGCCCAAGAACCGGCTCGGCAGAAAACTTTTCAAAAAACTCAGGGTGTACGCGGGCAAGCAGCATCCCCATACCGCGCAGCAGCCCGAAGTTCTGGATTTATAGAAAGTTTGGGACCACAATCATTTTTGAGGGAATTTCATGGAAAAAAAAGAACAATACTACGCAACAGGCAGACGGAAAAATGCCATCGCCAGAACCTGGCTGACCCCCGGGAGCGGGAATATTCTTGTGAACAACCGCTCAATAGAAGACTATTTTCCCATTGAATCGGCCCAGCTGGTGCTGAAACAGCCCCTGACCCTTACCAATACCCTCGATTCCTTTGATATTCGGGCGACTGTAAAGGGAGGCGGCATTATCGGGCAGGTCGGTGCATTGCGGCACGGCATTACCCGTGCACTGATTCAGGCGGATCCGGATCTGCGTCCGGCACTGAAAAAAGCCGGTTTTGTCAAACGGGATCCCAGAACCAAAGAAAGAAAAAAATACGGGCAGAAGGGTGCCAGGGCAAGATTCCAGTTCTCCAAACGCTAAAATCCGTATTTACCGTATGTGCAAAAGGGACAGTTTTTTACTGTCCCTTTTTTCATGCACGGGCTTGTGATCGCCGGTCAGGGCCGTTTACAGGGGCAGTTTTGATGAATCGGCAAAAAGTCCGAATTTTGAAAAACGCTATCAATAAAATCAGAGCGTTAATACATATCAAAACCTGATTTTCGGACTTTTTACGAGACCATCCGTTTTCCTTTGACTGGGGGGCCGGGTTTTCGCGGAAATTTCGTATCAGCGGTTCTTCCACTCCGCTTTCCGTTTTTCCAGAAATGCACGGATGCCTTCCTGCCCGTCCCGGGTCAGACAGTTCATGACAATGGCTTCCTGCGCATAATCATATGCCGCTGATTCATGCAGATCAATCTGCCGGTAAAAAGTCTGCTTTCCGAAAGAAAGGGTAAAACGGCTGAACTGCGCGATTTCTTCGGCCCGTTTCTGTGTTTCCTCTTCCAGATGTTCCGCATCTGTCATGCCGTTAATCAGACCGAAATCCATAGCCTCCTGCGCGGAAATAAAACGTCCGGACAAAAGCATGTCCAGGGCTCTTCTGCGTCCGATGACCCGGCTCAGGGGAACCATGGGGGTGGAGCAGAATACACCGATTTTCACACCCGGAACCGCAAAACGGGCCCCGGATTCCGCAATGGCCAGATCACAGGCCGCCACCAGCTGGCAGCCGGCCGCTGTCGCGATACCATGCACCTGGGCGATGACGGGCTGCGGCAGTTCATGCAGTGTCTGCATCATTTTACTGCACACGGAAAAAATGTTGCGCAGATGATGAATATCCGGATTATCACTGCATAATTCTTTGAGATGATGTCCGGCACAGAAGGCCGGGCCCTCCCCCTTGATAATCAGTACGCGGATATTGCTGTCTGCCCTGATTTCTTCCAGTTTTTCCTGCATCTGCCCCATCACTTCCAGTGAAAGGGCATTCCGGTTTTCGGGCCGATTGAGTATCAGCCGGGCGATGGTCTCTTTTTTTTCCAGGATAACCGCTTCTTTCATTTTGAACTCCGTTTTGTCAAAAGGTATAAAATATGTTCTGCAGGTATTATGGGTAACGGGTCAAAGCCTCTGAGCCGGCAGTAAGAAACAGAATCTCTGTGTTTTCTGTGAAGACTCTGCGTCCTCTGTGCTTATAAAAAATCAGGCAGTCTGACCCGCGTCCGTATACCCACTGCCGTATTATGAACAGAATTATACAAAAAACATCCCGATATTTCAAGTAAAAATTCCCAGATGCTTTTGGGACATTTCCGCCAGGTAAGGCGATTTCCGAACATGAATGTACCGTCTCTGAAGGAGTCACAGACGGAAAGTCCGGGAGCGGACTGTCATTTGCCGGACACTGCCGGACTTTCCGTTCGGCACTCCTCCGGTATTATCTTTTTCGGAAATCACCTAAAGAAAGAAGGAGTCCCGAACGGAAAGTTTGGGATGCTGAAATTATTCAGAAAAGCAGTGCCAAACCTTCCGTTTGGCATTCCCCCTGAAGTTTTCACCTGAGGGCAATTGTTTTGGGGCAGACCGGGGTGAACGCAGTGAACCCCGGCATCTTCTGAATCTGTTGGGGTTCGTTCCTCAGCCCAACCTACGGAACGCCTCAAATTTATTATTTTAAATACTGTATTTTTTGCCGGGGAAGATTTTTCTGCCTGCACTTTTATTACAGCAGAATATATGTTATCATGCCAGTGAAGAGTCAAAAATTTCGGATGAAGTAAAAACAGGGCATTATAAAATCAGACTTCCGGAACCGGCTTTATAAGCGGCTGATTTTATGAGACCGGATGCAGGCCTTCATTCGCATTTATCATAAAGCGAAAACCGGCCTCCGCCTTATTTTACAACCTGTTACGGGCCCCTGCCCAATGCCCTTATGTTCGGATCGGCGGAATCCGAAAATCCGGGACATCGGAATAATTCGGATAATCCGGCCAAAATTCCGTTTCATGTCATTTGGGTACTCCGGAAATTCCTTAACCGATGTCCTTGCAGGGGAGGGGGCTTCGGTCAATAACATTGCGGAAAAAGTAACAGAAATTCAATTTATGTGAGGATTGTTTTATATTATGGCCGAAACAGACTGGATACAGATACATGCTGCCAAATCTTTGCAGCGGATTTTGCCCCGTGCGGAAAATGCTTTTGCCTTCCGCATCCGGGAATGCCCGGAATACTGGGAAGAATTTACAGCAAGGGCGCAGCGGGAATGGGAAAGACTTTTCCGGTATTTACATGCACTGTACGGTTGGCAGTATGATTTTTTCCATACACTGGAACAGGTGCTGCTGCTGCTGGCAGAAAGCGGATTTGACAGACCGGAGGAACTGAAAATACTGGACAGAGCGCGGGAAAACAGCCCCCTGTGGTATCAGTCGGAAAATACGGTCGGCGGTGTGCTTTATGTGGATCTGTTCAGCGACCGTCTGGCCGCGCTTTCGGACCACATTCCCTATTTCAGAAAACTGGGACTGACATATCTGCACCTCATGCCGCTTTTTGCGGTTCCCCACGGCAATAATGACGGCGGATATGCTGTCAGCGACTACCGCTCGGTCAATCCGGATATCGGTACAATGACAGAGCTGCGTCAGCTGGCCTCGGTACTGCGCAAAGAAGGTATCAGTCTGGTACTGGATTTTGTTTTCAACCACACTTCCGATGAGCATGTCTGGGCGCGGAAAGCCAAAGCCGGGGATGAAATATTTCAGCAGTATTATCATATTTTTCCGGACCGCAGTCTGCCGGATCAGTATCAGGTGAATCTGCGCGATATTTTCCCCACTGTCCGCAAAGGCAGTTTCACCCGCTGCGAAGATATACAGAAATGGGTATGGACAACATTTAACAGTTTTCAGTGGGATCTGAATTATGCCAACCCCGAAGTTTTTTGTGCAATGGCCAGGGAAATGCTTTTTCTGGCAAATCAGGGCGTGGAAATCCTGCGTCTGGATGCGGTGGCTTTTATCTGGAAGCAGATGGGGACAGTCTGTGAAAATCTGCCGGAAGCCCACCTGCTGATCCGGGCATTTAATGCAATGGCAAAAATCGCAGCCCCGGCACTGCTTTTCAAATCCGAGGCCATTGTTCATCCGGATGAGGTCATCCGGTATATTCATAGGGATGAATGCCCCCTTTCCTATAATCCCCTGCTCATGACCCTGATATGGGAGGCCCTGGCCACACAGGATGTCCGTTTACTTGCCCATTCCATGCGCCGCCGCAGCCGTATTCCGGATAACTGCTCCTGGGTCAACTATCTGCGCTGCCATGATGACATCGGCTGGACCTTTGATGATGCCGAAGCCCTGGAAATCGGAATAGATCCCAAAGGACACCGGGATTTTCTGAACCGTTTTTATACCGGGAATTTTCCGGAATCCTTTGCCAAAGGACTCCCCTTTCAGTTTAATCCGGATAACGGGGATATGCGGATTTCCGGCACACTGGCCTCTCTGGCCGGGCTGGAACAGGCACTGGAAGCGGAGGACCCCCATCTCATTGAAATGGCCGTGCGCCGTATCAATCTGCTGCGGAGTATTATGCTGAGTGTCGGCGGGATTCCCCTGATCTATCTGGGGGATGAATGGGGCATGGTCAATGATTACACCTATCTTTCTGATCCGGCAAAAGCCGGTGACAGTCGCTGGGTTCACCGCTCCAGAAAGCGATGGGAGGCACGGGAGGATCTCATGGATCAGGCCACCCTGGAATGGCGGTTTTTCAATGAAATGCGGACACTGATCCGCCTGCGCAAACAGCATCCCGCGTTCCGGAACGGGGGAATGGAAGTGGTGGAAAGCGGCAATCCCCATATCTTTGCCTACCTTCGTACCGGAGACAGTGAAAAAATTCTGTGCATCCACAATTTTTCCCCGGCAGAACAGAAAATACCGGCACCCGCACTGTCTGCCGGAGGTTCTGGCGATAAATTGCAGGATTTGATAAGCGGGGAGATTTTCCCGCTCAGCGGGGCCTGTGTGCTGGATGCCTACCGTTTTATGTGGCTGAATGCGGTTTCGGGTGATATGTGAAGATGATGTATGAATCTGAATATTTTCCGGGTTCCGGAAACCGGGATATCTGATGCGGATACCTGAACGGAGAGATTTTTTGGGTATACTATTCCAATTTAGGTTTTTCCAGGCACGAAATTTGCTTCAACTGTCAACCGCAACTGTTTGGCGGACAGGTTATAAGATTTTGTGTCTGTTTTTGGAAAAACCAAAATTGGATCAGTATAGTACACCGCTTTGAAAGTTCGTCTCCCTCCGATTCGGGGGTGTATGCAATAAGCCCCTGCGATAATGTCACCCGTCATTTTAATGTTGACAGAACATTAGACACCCGGCAAAAAATAAACTTTCTGAAACTGTCCGGCAGAAACATGTCAAACTCTTGTTTATTCTCTGCTGACGGGATTAAGAGTCTATCCGAAAACCTCCGAAACCGATTTTTAAACCCGGTAAAAGCAGGGGTTCCGAACATCGGGAAACAGGTTTTCGGATAGGCTCTGAGCGGGGGTGATTATCTTTTTCCGGGTCCCTTATGTCAGCAGTATTGTCACAGGGGAAGGGGTTTCATTTTTGCAAACAGATTTTCATTTTCAGCCGGAATTCAGCTCCCATTGTCCGGGGGCAGATGGATTTCAAACACACTGCCTTCCCCCATACGGCTTTGTACGGTGACATATCCCCCGTGGGATAGGACAATATGCTTGACAATGGCCAGCCCCAGACCGGTTCCCCCGGCTTTGCGGCTGCGGGATTTGTCCACCCGGTAAAAGCGTTCAAAGAGCCGGGGCAGATGTTCCCTGGGGATGCCGATACCCTGATCCTGCACCCGGATCAGGATTTCTTTCTCTGTTTTTTCTGCCGATACCCGGACGGTGCTTTGCTCCGGGCTGTATTTGACCGCATTGTCCACAAGGTTCATGACGGCCTGCTCCAGAAAAGCCGCGTTCATTTTTGCTTCCGGATTTCCTTTGCATTCCCATTCCAGCCGGATCTGTTTTTCATCCGCCAGGGGGAGGCAGGTTTCCACAGCATTGGAAATGAGGGGCTGCAGAGAGCCTTTTTGCAGTTCCATCAGTCCTTTCTGCTCAATCTCCGAGAGTTTCATCAGATCATCAATAATCAGGGAAAGGCGGTTGACATGATTTTCGATAATCCCCAGAAATTTTTCGCTGTCTTCGGCTTTTTCCACGGTCCCGCTGCGCAGGGTTTCCACAAACCCCTTAATGGCCGTGAGCGGCGTTTTGATTTCATGGGAGACATTGGCAGCAAAATCCCGGCGCATATTTTCCAGACGGCGCAGGCGGGTTACATCATGCAGCACAATGAGGACACCCATTCTTTCCCCTTTGGCATCCAGCAGGGGGGAGCTGTTGGTGCTTACAATGCGTTTTTTGTCCTGGTAAAACACAATATCCCGTTCTTCCGATGCTGCCCCTTCCAGGGCATTGCGGACAAAGAGATGGAAATCCGTATTCCGCACCACTTCCTGTACAATTTTCCCCATGAGTTTTTCGGGGCTGCGGAGAAAGAGTTTTGCCGCTGCCCGGTTGATGCTGATGACCTTTTCATCCGTATCCAGTGCCAGCACACCTTCCCGCATACTGGACAATACTGCCTCCAGTTCGTTGCGCTGCCGGATAACCGTCTGTATCCGTCCGTTCAGATCCGATGCCATACGGTTCATGGCGCGGGCCAGCATGACCATTTCCTGTGATTTGGGCGTGGGCAGGCGGTAGGTCAGATTGCCTGCGGCATATTCTTCCGCTCCTTTGCGCATTTCCTCTATGGGGCGGCTGATGCGCCGGCTGATATAAAAGCAGATGGCAGCGGCCCCCAGCGCCACCAGCAGACCCATTCCCATGCTGCGCTGCTGAATGCTTCCCAGTTTTTCATTGACAATATCCAGCGGTATGGATGTCCGTATAATGCACAGGGCACGGTTTTCCACCCACAGGGGAACCGCCACATACATCATCTGTTTTTTCAGGGTTTCACTGAAACGGATAAACATGCCGGTTTCCCCGCGTATGGCTTTTACAACTTCCGGCCGATCCGAATGGCGATCCATCTTTTCCGGATTTTCTTTGCTGTCTCCGATGACCTGGCCGGAAGGAAGAATCACCGTTATGCGTGTTGCGGATCTTTTCCCCGCATTTTTGCACAGGGCATCTGTTTCGGCCTTTGCACTGCTGTCTCCCTGTCTTATGGCAGAAATCAGCCGGAAAAGTTCCCCTTCCAGCAGACGGGCACGGGACTCCAGATCATCCTGCATCTGTTGCAGATAAAAGTCTTCCATTTCTGTTACCGTAAATATTCCTACGGTGAGCAGGGAAAAAATCACCACCAGCAGATAAGAAGGATAGAGACGCCAGAACAGGCGTTTATATTTTTTCATGCCCCCTCCCTGAAACGGTATCCGACCCCCCGGACAGTTTCGATATAAGAGCCGCAGTGTTTCATTTTTTTCCGCAGTCCCACAATCTGTACATCCACACTCCGATCCGTTACAGGGTAGTCCGTCCCGCGCACAGCATCCACAATCTGAGACCGGGTAAATACCCACCCGGGTCTGCGGGTCAGAAAAAGCAGAATCTGGAATTCGGTATAGGACAGATCCGCATTTTTCCCCTCTATTTCCACCCTTCTTCTGCCCGGATCAATACAGAGTTCCCCGACCTGAATTTTTTCCCCCTCCGTTTCTTCTGCTGCTTCGGTCCGCCGCAGCACAGCCCGGACACGGGCATTGAGAATCCTGGGACTGAAAGGCTTGGTCACATAATCATCCGCCCCCAGCTCCAGACCGGTGACCACATCAGACTCTGTGCCTTTGGCTGTGAGCATAATAATGGGAATATGCAGTGTCTTTTCATTTTTCCTCAGAAGTCTTGTCACATCCAGGCCGTCTATACCGGGCAGCATAAGATCCAGCACAATGAGATCCGGTTTTCGGTTTTCGGCCAGTTCCAGGGCTGTTTCCCCGCTCTCCGCGCATATGATGTCATAGCCTTCTGCCGCCAGATTATAGCGCAGCAGCTCCAGGATATCCTCTTCATCATCCACAATCAGTATGGTTTCTTTGTTCATTTTTCTGATAATATTCCTTTACCGGCGCTGAGTCAAATTCCCTGCTTTGCTGTGCCCCCTTATTTCTGCCGGGTGTAAAAATCTGTTTCAGAGGTTTTTCGGACAGGTTCTTCATCTGTGTACCTTTACCCGATTATCTGTTTATGATAACATAAAAACAGAGCGGGAAATGTTAGAATTGTGTTAAATCGGATCATTTCACATGCCGGCAGTCCGTAGGTAGTGGGTCAAATCCGTTGAAAAAGACTCCCCTCCCTGAGGGAGGGGCGGGGGGAGGGTCTAAACATCCCTTATTTCCCCCCCTCCCCCGACCCCTCCCGCCGGGGGAGGGGAATATTCGGATCAGCGGATTTGACCCACCACCAGTCCGTATTTGACAGAAATGATAAATGACGGTCTCGTAAAAAGTCCGAAAAATCAGGCTTTGATACATATTAACACTCTGATTTTATTAATAACATTTTTTGAAATTTGGACTTTTTACCGATTCATCATAAATGATATTCATTTTTTTATAAAAGTCTGTCACCGCAGGGTGCGTACACTCCGTTCCCACGCTCCCCCGCGGGAACAGCTGCTGACCACTCCGCGTCCCGTATATACGGACTGCCGGATTGAAAATAAGCAATGACCTGCTGCATATATGCCTGTTATGCTGTTTTCCCTGTTTATGACGCATGATTTTGCATATTGAATATAACCATTTATTTTCATTATAAAATAAGTGAAAGGAGAAATGACTGTGATCAGACAGCATTCTCAGAAACAAAAAAATAATACGGGCAGCGGTACATTTACCACGCCCGCAGGTCCGGTTTCGGCTATGATGTTCCTTTGCCTGATACTGTTTTTTTCTGTTTCATCCGCATCCTGTGGGGATATGAAAAAAATCCGACTCACAGCCTTTGACTATCCGCCGTTTTATTCAAAAGAAAACGGTAAAATAGACGGAATTGCCGTCGAACTGATCCGGGAAGTGTTCGGACGTATGAAAATAGAAACAGAACTTGGGTTTTATCCGCTGAAAAGGGCTTTACGTTATATGGAATCCGGTGAAGCTGACGGTCAGATGATTCTGATTAAAACTGCCGAAAGAGAAAAATATCTGCATTTTACAGAACCGGTTATGACAGTACGGGGGCTGATATGGTCAGCTGCCGACAGAAAAAAAGGAGCAGTAAACTTTAACAGTCTGGAAGATCTGAAGTCCTGCAAAACAGGTGTGACTTTGGGCTACAGTTATGGTCAGGAGTTTGATAATATGCTGAAAACAATGGACGTTGATACGGCCAGCGGAGACTATAATAACTACAGAAAACTGCTGGCACACAGAATTGATATTTTCCCGGGAAATGAAATCGTTGCCAAAGGACTGTTTAAAAAACATCCTGAATTAAAAGGAAAATTTGTTCATTCTGACAAATCTTTCATAGAATGGACTCTTTATATGGGAATCAGTAAAAAGTCCGAATTTGTTCCGATGATCCCCGGTATCAATAAAGTTTTAAAAGAATTAAAAGACGAAGATTTTATCAGCAAAACGGTCAGAAAATATACAGAATAAAAGAAACCGCGCTTGCCGGACTATGCAAAACACCCACATGCCTGCGCTACGCGGTTGATTTGATTGCAATTCAATTCTTGAGGGGGGGAAATGAGAAAATATTATATAAATATGTTTGTGAAGTATTTATCAGCATTGATATACATTTTTATTATTTTATCAATGCCCGGTACTGTTCTTGCGAATTTGATGGAAATTTCCGGAACATGGAACAGCAATTGGGGAAAAATGGTATTTGAACAGACCGGATATTAAAACTGAAATTTTTTTGCCGAAATACTGACCACCAGACCGGAAAGGTAATTTATGACAGATTTATTTTATATCACATTTCCTGTTTCAGGAGTGACAACCTGGGGATTTATACCGCCACTGGTAGCTTTTGTCGTATCTTTTTTCACATCAATGGGCGGGGTCTCAGGTGCTTTTATTCTGCTGCCCTTTCAGATGAGTGTATTACATTATACAGCACCATCCGTAAGCGGAACAAACCAGTTGTTCAATATCATTGCAATTCCAAGCGGCGTATGGCGCTATATCAAAGAAAAACGTATGGTATGGCCCCTCACATGGGCTGTGATAATCGGAACCCTGCCCGGAGTGTTAATCGGTGCGTGGGTCCGACTGGAATATCTGCCGGATGCAAAAAATTTCAAATTTTTTGCAGGATTTGTATTATTGTATATCGGTATCAAACTGTTCACAGATATGATGAAAGGGAAAGAAGGTGATAAAAACAATGCGCCCGGAAAAGACAAAAGTGATTTTATTATCACAGAAACCCGTTTTTCTGTGAAACAGGTGGAATTCAGATTTGGAGGTCAGAAATACATTTTTTCGGTTCCGGGTGTTTTTTCGCTCTGTTTTATCGTAGGTATCATCGGCGGTATATACGGGATTGGCGGCGGGGCCATTATTGCACCTTTTTTCGTGGCTTTTTTCCATCTTCCGGTGTATGCGGTTGCGGGTGCGGCTCTTATGGGAACTTTCGTAACTTCCATAGCCGGTGTTATTACATATCAGGTACTGTCTTATTTCTATCCGGGTGTATCTGTTGCTCCTGACTGGTATCTCGGATTACTTTTCGGAGCAGGCGGTTTTGCGGGTATGTACCTCGGAGCAAAATGTCAGAAATATGTTCCTGTAAATATAATTAAACTGATTTTATGTTTCTGTGTTCTTTTTGTAGCAGGTAAATATATATATGATTTTATGAAATAACCGGCAGTGGGGCAAATTCCCTGATAACCGTATCCTCTCCCCTGAGGGACAATGCTGTTTCCTTAAGAAAAACCGGAGTGCCAAACTTAGGCGATTTCCGAATATGAATGTACCGAATCTGAGGGAGTCACAGACGGAAAGTCTGTGACCGGGACTGTCATCCGCCGGACACTGCCGGACTTTCCGTCCGCACTCCTTTGGTATCATCTTTTCCGGAAATCACCTTACAGTTTGCCAGATTTTTTTCTAAATAAATTCAGCATATCAAACTGTAAATCTGACACTCCTCCGACCTTACATCAACAGCATTGCCCCTGAGGAATAATGCTGTTGATGTAAGGGAGGGGTGTCTAAACGATCATGACCGGGCAAGCCCACAGCGAAGCATAAAAGTCTCTTTACATACCCGTAACACCGGGGTGAGGCTCGAAAATGAAGAAGTGCTGCAGGCTGTAATTATTCAATATTAAACATTAAACATTAAGCATTCAACATTTTCATATAAACCCATCTGCCAACGGAGAAATGGATGTCAGAATATATTCAGAACAACAGACTGTTTAACGGCACATATTTTAACCGGGTACTTTCGGATGTATCCTTTCCCAGAAAGCGGGAACTGCCCCCGGACGGACGGAAAAGGCTGAAAGCCCTGCTGGAAATCTGGCTGGAAGTGCGGCCCCGCATGGTCAGGGACCTGCCGGAATCCCAGGCCCTTTCCAGGTCATATGCCGGGCTGCCCCCGCTGCTGGAACCCCTGAAAAATGTTTCCGAAGAAAGTGTCAGAAGCGGTTTCATTCTTCCGGTACTGCAAAAAATACTGGATTACAGTTGTGATATGGAAAAATCCCTTTCTCTGACCGGTCTGCCGGAAAATGAACGGAAGAAGAAAAAGAACGACCGGCCCGACCTGATTCTGTTCCGGGAGAAAAAACTGCATAATGCCGCGGTAAAGAATGCTGCCAAAAAGAAAACAATGGCCGGCAGCCTGTCTTTCTGCCGGGATGCGGATTTTATCCTGGAGGTCAAGAGATTCTCCAAGGGCATCGGTGCGGATGAGGAAATTGAGCGGGGGAAAGATACCAATGCTGCCGAAGATATAGACCAGGCGGAACGCTATACCAGGGGATGCGGGAAAAAATGGGGCATTCTCACCAACGGACGGTCATGGCGCCTGATGCGGAGGGGGAAACTGCAGGAACATCTGCGCTTTGACCTGGTTCTCTTTCTGGAAGACCTGTATATGCGGGAGGATACGGTACAGAAAGGAGCGGTGAGGGAAGCGGCTTTTACAGATACGGATATGGAAACCTTCGGCCTGTTTTTCTCCTTTTTCGGTCATCCCGCGGTGGGCGGCGGTTATCTGGATCTGCTGCACAGTGAGGGGGAGGCCGATAACCGCCGGGTAAAGGATATTCTGCGGGAAAATGCCTATGCCGCGGTTCAGATCATGGCCGAAAGTTTCCGGAAATTTCCGGGAAACGGTTATCCGGAAAAACCTTCCCAGGATGTGCTGGACCATCTGCGGGAACTTTCCCTCACCTTTCTGTACCGCCTGCTCTTTATCCTCAAGGCCGAGGCCCAGGGACTGCTGCCCATGAAAACGGAAACGGGGGGAGATACCGTATATGCAGCGGAAATTTCCACATGGGCAATCTTCAGCCGCCTGAAACAGAAATCAGCGGAAACGCTGAAAAATATAAGTACCGGTTTTGATACACTCCGCAGACTCTTTGAACTGCTCAATTCCGGCGGTGAATACGGTGTTCCGGCCTATGACGGGGGGCTTTTTGATCCGGAAGTCCATAGTGAACTGGAAAAGCTGCGTCTCAATGATGATGCCCTGTATGCGGTGCTGAACCGGTTGATTTATCTTGATAAAAATCAAACAGGTGAATCCGGACAGACCGAACCGGTTCCCTATGCGGATCTGGATGTCCGGGATTTCGGGGATATCTACGAAGGTCTGCTGGAACAGCGTCTCACTTTGGAAAAAACAGGAAAAGAATATTCCATTTCCCTGCGGAACAGAAAAGGGGAACGCAAGGCCAGCGGTTCCTGGTTTACCCCGGATTCCCTGGTGGATCATATTGTCCGGGAAACCCTGAATCCCCTGCTGGAAAAATGCAAAGCCGACCCGCATAAAATACTTGCTTTGAAAATTCTTGACCCCGCGATGGGCAGCGGTCATTTTCTGGTCAAAGTCACGGATGTCATGGCCTGGCATCTGACCCTGAACTGCGCTCCCATAGACAGGGGGGTTCCCGATGACAACGGGCCGCCGGAGTATGCCTACTGGAAGCGGAAAGTGGTGGAAAACTGCATTTACGGTGTGGATGTGAATCCCATGGCCGTGGAACTGGCCAAGGTGGCCCTGTGGCTGCATTCTGCCAGCCTGTGCAGGCCGCTTTCCTTTCTGGATCACCATCTGAAATGCGGCAACAGTCTGGTGGGAGCCGATCTGCGGCAGGTGTCCCGTCCGGGTATGGAAAGCAGAAAAGTGAAATCCGGTACGGTGTGGATTCCCCTTGAACAACAGGAAGAAACTCCCTCCTCCTCCGAGGGAGGGCCGGGATGGGGGAAATCGGGAAAGAAGAAGAAAAAACGCCAGAGTAAACAGCTTGAACTGCCCTTTCCCATTGATACGGAACTCTTTTCCGGTATCATTGACAGTGTGCGGGATATTCTGCGGTGCCCCAGCAATACCGCGGCACAGGTGAAATCCAAACAGCGGGATTATCTCATGTCCGTCAATCAGAAACTGGAGGCCCACCGCATTCTCTGTGATCTGTGGTGCGCGCAGTGGTTTCTGGCAGATGCGGACAAAGAAGGTCTGTCGGTCTATGAAAGTCCCAAAGGACTGTATGCCCGTGTGAAAAAAATCTGCGGAATCACGGACGAAGCCCGGCGCAGGGCCGAAACGGAAAAACTGAAAAAGCATCCCTTTGTGAAAAAGACTGAGGCCGCCCGCCGGGAAGGCCACGGCCCCCGCCCCATGCGTTTTTTTCACTGGCAGATTGAATTTCCCGAGGCGGCTTTTAGCGAAGAGGGCGAACTGAAAGAGAATTTCGGATTTGACGCGGTGACGGGCAATCCGCCCTGGGATAAAATCAAACCCGCAAAAAGGGATTTTTACGGTGCATTCCATGAGGAAGTGGCCAACCGCCAGGGAACCTCGCTCAATTCGCTGATTGAGGAAATGGAAAAGGAAAGCCCGGATTTGGAGGCAGAGTGGCAGAAATACGAAAAAATGTGCTACAGCCTGACCGCATACCTGAGTCAGTGCAATGACTATAAATATCAGACGGCCATTGTGGAAGGGAAAAAAACCGGGGGGGACCCGGATCTGTTCCGTTATTTCACCGAAAGGGCCGGGCAGTGCGTCCGCAAAGGCGGACACGTCGGGCTGGTGGTTCCCTGCACCCTCTGGCAGGGGCAGGGATGCACCGGACTGCGCCGCCGGATATTCGGGGATTACACCGTGCTGGGGCTTTATACTTATGAGAATTACCGGAAATGGGCATTCGGTATTCATTCCAGTTTCAAATTCTCCACCTTCCTGTTTTCCGCCGAATCACCGCCGGAGAACCACAGCTTCCCTGCGGCCTTCATGCTGCGGGATACACAGGTTCTGGCAGGCGGACTTCCGGAACGGGTGATAAGATTGTCCCCTGATTATATAAAGTCTGTCAGCCCTTCCTCCCTGGCCCTCATTGACAACCGCTCGGATGCCGAAGCCCGGTTTATTCAGAAAATCCATGAAAATCATCCACTTCTCGGGGATGCGGCAGGCGGGTGGGATGCCATTTACAGGCGTGAACTGGATATGTCAAATGATTCCTGGTGTTTCAAAACAGGGGAATGGATGAAAGAGCGGGGTTTTACGCAGGTATTGCCCCGGAAGCAGGAAGACGGCACATGGACACAGGAGAAAAGCGGTCCGGTGACGGCTGTTCTTCCGGAACCTCTCCCCGATGGCGGGGAATACTGGGTTTCGGCAGATGCGGACTGGTACAGGCAGCGGGGATACATGGAAGATCAGACGGAAATCAGCGGAAAGAAGCTGACCTTTTTCATTGCACCGGAAGATGCGGATTTGGCAAAGAGTAAAAAATTTGACCCCAAAAAAGATTACCGCCGTATCTTTCCCTCTGAGATATATACGGCCCTGTACGAAGGGCGCATGGTTCATCTCTTTGACCATTCCCAGAAACGCTGGCTGCACGGGGAAGGGCGGAAAGCCGTCTGGGAGGATATTCCGGTTACGGAAAAAATCCTTCAGCCCAGGGTGTTTGTCTGCAGAACAGAAACAGGGAAAGAAACAAAGCCCAGAATCGGCTTCTGCGATATAACCGGAGCGACCAATGAAAGGAGTATTCTGGCGGCCGTGATCGGCCCGGATAGTTTCGGCGGCAACAAAGTACCGTGCCTGATGACGGATTCCGTTGAAAAATCCCTGGTTCTGCTCGCAGTTCTCTGCTCATTCTGCAGTGATTCACTGATCCGCCTGAGAATCAGCACAAACCTGACCTGGAACTTTCTTTCCAATCTGGCGGTTCCGGCTTATTCCGGAATTCCGGAAGATACAAAAAAAACCATCTGCCGACTGGGCGCAGAACTCAGCTGCACCACACCGGAACTGGCCGGAGTCTGGAATACCGTATTTCCGGATGACCCCTGGACTTATCATTCAGCAGAACGGGATTTATGGAAACGGGCGGAAATCCGTGCAAAACTGGATGCCATTGTAGCGGAACTTTACGGCCTGACCGTGGAGGAATATGCTGTCATTCTCACCGGTTTTCCCCTCACGGACCGGGATCAGCCGCCCCTGCCCGGAGATGTTTTTCTGACCGAAGGAAATGAGGATTCCAGAAACAGAGGGGAGGAGGGAAAAGACCGGATGGAAACGGAATGGGGCATCTTTGAATGCAAAGCCCGCAGCTTCATCACCCGCGACTTTGCCCTGCTGACCTATATGAAACACAAAAAGTATCCCATCCCCCGGAAACTGGATGAATGGTACAGGGAAAAAGCGGATTTCGACCCCGAAGGCCCTCTCTCCCGCTTCCGCATCGGGGAAATCAGAGACCTTATCGAAAGAGTGGAAACCGCCAGAAAGAAGGGGGCCGTTCCCTATATTCCCACAACACACTAATGCATTGTCATGGTTTAATTTTAGGGTAAACGGATTTCAATTTATAATTGTGCAAATAAATTATGCGATGCCAAACCCTAATTTTTAGCTCTGACAAAGCACTAATGCTCTGTTTCATTTAAAATTGCAGGTCGGGTTAGCGAAGCGTATCCCGGTATTCGGATGTTCTGCCCCGAAATACCTGCACAGTTTTAAGTGAAACAATGCACTAATACCAGTTGTCACTGACTGAAGACACCCTTCTCATGAGGGACAATAAAAACAGTTTATGAGGTAAAAAAATAATGACATTAATATCAGCTTCTCAAATTGGAAAAAATTATCAGACAGGTGAAGTTGTTGTCAGGGCATTACAGGACATCAGTTTTGACATTAAACCTTCTTCGTTTGTATCCTTTGTGGGGCCTTCCGGAAGCGGAAAAACCACACTTTTGAACCTTATCGGATGCCTGGACAAACCCACATCAGGCAGTTTGAAAATTGCAGATACCAATGTTTTGTCTCTGAACCGGAAACAGCGTGCGGTATTCAGGGGGGAGAATATCGGATTTATTTTTCAGGATTTTAATCTCATTCCTGTGCTGACGGTATATGAAAATATCGAATATCCCCTTCTCATGGTTCAGGACACGCCTTCGGAAGAAAGAAAAAAAAGAGTTTCGGAACTGCTTGCAGTGGTTGGAATGGCGGAACAGAAAGACAAATATCCGGATCAGATTTCAGGCGGACAGAAACAGAGAGTTGCTGTGGCCAGGGCACTGGTTACAAATCCCCGGCTTGTGCTTGCGGATGAACCCACCGCAAACCTTGACAAACAGACCGCCTATATGGTTATTGATCTTATGAAAAAACTGAGAGATGAATTTAAAACCACCTTTATTTTTTCAACCCATGATCCCAAAGTCGTGGGGGAGGCTGAAATTATTTATACGCTGGAAGACGGCGCAATCATTGACAGGCAGATGAAAGCAGGTGAAAAACATGACGAATCTTTTCAAAATTGCCATCCGTAATCTGATGAGGTACAAAAGAAGAACCCTGCTGACCGCTTCGCTGATTACAATCGGTGTGGTTTTTGTTCTGGTGTTTATTTCCGTATCCGGCTCATTTAAAAACATGATGGTCGGTCAGATCACGGATTCCATGCTCGGTCATATCCAGATTCACCGGAAAGGATATGTGGCATCCATTGATACCCTGCCCCTGACACTGAATCTGAAAACCGGGGCGGTGAAAAAACTGGAAAACATTCTTGGCAAAGAACAGGAAATCCTCTCTTTTTCTCCCAGAATAAAATTCGGTGCCATGTTCAGCAATTTTTCGGAAACAAGCAATATCCGGCTCAACGGCATAGACCCTGAAAAAGAATTTGCAACTGTGCCGCTGCTGACTTCACGGATGAAACAGGGCAAAAAAAGCCTGCATCCGGGTGAAATTATTGTCCCCGAACTGCTGGCAAAAGGGATGAAAGTAAAAATTGGAGATACCATCGTCATCGTGGCAACAAATCAGGACGGATCCGTCAACGGAAAGCAGTTTACTGTATCCGGTGTGATTGAAAGTATTGCAGGTCCCGGGGGAAGAGACGGTTATATTCATCTGGAAGATGCAGGGGAAATTTTGCGCATGGACGAGCCGGAAATCAGTGAAATTGCAGTACGTTTAAAAAATTTTGAAAAACTGGATGCGGTTACTGCAAAACTGGAAGAAATGCTTTCCAAAGAACGGAATAAGATGAACAAAGCTGCTTTTGAGGTTCACCCGTGGAAAAAACTTTCACCTTTTTACAATATTTCCAGAATGATTGACATGCTGACATTTTTTATTAAACTCATGCTCATTGCCATTGTTCTGATCAGCATTATGAACGTGATGATTATGGCGGTTTATGAAAGGATACGGGAAATCGGAACCCTTTCCGCTATCGGAACCCTGCCTTCAAAGATTCTGTCCATGTTTGTCATCGAAGGCTTCTGTCTGGGGCTGTTTGGCGGAATCATCGGCAATATTATCGGAATCGGGGTGGTTGCGGTGATGAATATATCAAAGATCACATTTAACTTTGGAATGCAGAAAGGACTGGTTCTGACAACCCGTATTTATCCCGGCGATTTTTTGGCAATCTCCGCAACGGTCATCATTGTTTCCGTCATTGCCAGCCTTCAGCCCGCATTCAAAGCATCGAGGATGGATCCCATTGATGCGCTGCGGCATGTATGAAGAATTTAAAGAGATTGTTTTAAGCGGAAGGGAATAAAAAGAAATACTGACTGTCATGATGTATTCAGGAATTTTCAGCAGATCGAAAAGTTTCCGGAGGAGTGCAAAAACTGTATTTTTGCATGGGGTAACCGGGAGATGCGGCGGTGCAGAAATACAGTTTCTGCACTCCGGGACAGCCGTAAAACCGTATCCGGGGGAAATTTTTCGATCTGCTGATTTTAATTAAATAATACGGTAGTGGATCAAACCGGTTGATTTGAATTTCCCCTCCCCGGCAGGAGGGGGATTCAACCGATTTGACCCACTACCGGTAATACATACAAACCGGAGGAGATATGTCGCTTCAGGAAGAAATTGATAAAAAGAAAAAGAACATTTTCACAGACAGTTATTCCATGTCTGTGGGGGAACTGCTGTCTCTTTACCGGGATGACGAAATAGATTTGCACCCGGAGTTTCAGAGATTTTTCCGATGGACTGACCGGCAAAAAACCTGGTTGATTGAGTCTCTTCTGGTAGGCATTCCCATACCGCCGATTTTCGTATATCAGCGGGATAACGGGGTTTGGGATGTGATAGACGGGGTTCAGAGATTATCCGCCGTTTTTCAGTTTGCGGGAATACTGGTAAATGAATCAGGGGAACGGATGTTACCGCTGAAACTCACCAAAGGGGATTATCTCCCCTCTCTTGAAGGGAAAATGTGGAAAAATGAGGATATGGATGAGGAAGATAGGGACGGCGACAGGGAATCGGAGCAGTATTTTTCCATGTCCCAGCGGATTGCTTTGAAACGAGCCAAATTTGACATCAACATTATCAGAGAAAACAAAGAGGATGATGCCCGTTATCAGCTTTTCAAAAGAATCAATATGGGAGGTACGCCGTTATCAGAACAGGAAATCCGAAATTTTCTGACAGTTATGATCAACAAAGAATTTTTTGATTTTTTACAAAATCTGGTGCCAATTACAGATAAATTAACTGAAAAAGAACGGGCAATAATAGATAATTTTAAAATTTGTACCGATCTTCCGGATCATCTTTTTGATAAAAAGTATGACATGGAATTGCTCATGTGTTTTTTTGCATTGCGTTATGCTGACAGCAAAGAGATTCTGAAATATGACAAATTCTCAGATTTTCTGACACAAAAAATGATGGAGCTTGCCAAAAGCCTTCCCTTTGATTTTGAAAAGGAAAAGGATATTTTTGAAAAAACATTTCAATGCCTGAGCGGAAGTCTGGGAAAAGACGCTTTCAGAAAATACGATCATTCTCAGGAGGCATTTTCCGGAGCATTTTCACCTGCCGCATTTGATGTGATTGCCATAGGTATTGCGTCCAATATTGAAGATTGGTTTGACAATACGCCTGAAATACATCAGAAAAAACTGGATGCACTGAAATCAGAAATTAAATCCTTATGGAAAAACAAAGAATTTCAGGCGGCAGAACAGTCGGAAGATACAATCGGAAAAGTGATTCAGTTGGTGGAGTTGGGTAAGAAATGGTTCCAAAACCAGAAAAGGAAAAGCGAATAATCAGTTCATAAAGAGGATAAACATGAAACCTGTCAGTCTTGAAAAATTTCTGGATCAACTGGATCAGGAACTCGCCTGGAGAGAAAAAGAAATTGGTATCCTCAAAAAAAACATTGAAATATCAGACTCTGAAACCTATTTAAGATCTGGAATCGTGTTATTATATGCCCATTGGGAAGGTTTTATCAAATCAGCGGCTGAATTATATCTGAAATTTGTCGCTTCAAAAAGGCTCAGATTGAATGAACTCCAAGACTGTTTTATTGCTTTGGCTTTAAAAAAAGAAAGCCGTGAACTCGGGAAAACTGGAAAAACAGGTTTTTATATCAAAACAGTTGATTTCATGCTTAACCGATTGTCCGAACAGGCAATCATCCCTTATGAAATCTCAACGCAATGGAATTTGAAATCTAAACCGTTCAAAGAAATTCTTATTTCTGTTGGATTACCCTGTACTCCCTATGAGACAAAGATGAATATAATTGACGTTCTTGTTGATACCAGAAATGATATTGCACATGGAAAGCAAAAACCTGTTGATAAAAGCCGGGTAGAAAATATATTCACAGTAACAATTGAAATACTCAAGGATATACAAACAGATATTTTTGATGCCGCAGAACAGAAATCCTATAAACGGAGAGCAATATGAGCCAAATTGAATTTAAAATAGAAACTGTCACACCAATGTTTACATCCGGTGCGGATCAGAAACCGTTTGAACTGCGTCCGCCATCTGTCAAAGGACTGATGCGGTTTTGGTGGAGGGCATATTATTGGGGGAAAAATTCCAATGACATGTCTTCGGAAGATTTGTTGCATCAGATGAAAGATAGAGAAGGGAAGATATTTGGAACTGCTTCCGGCAAAAAACCGCAAAAGAGCAGTTTTTCCGTACGGATAACCCCTTCTGAAATGCAGGGTACGCTTGAACCTTTTCCCAAAAGACCGGTCAAAGCCTCAAGCGGAGGAAGGACTTTTAATATCAATATTCTGGAATATCTGGCTTATGGAACCTATGCCTATCAGAAAGGGAAAGGGAATGTATTTCATCGAAAATATCTTCCCGCAGGTTCTGAGTTTTCTGTCCTGTTGAATATTACGGATAAAACAGTTGAGGAAGAAATCATCACGAGTTTTTATCTCTTATCCTCATTTGGCGGTATCGGAGCCAAATCGAGAAATGGTTTTGGTAATTTCACTATTAAGAAAATAAATATTGAAACCGATGAGCAGCAAGTGTCACTCATTAAACTGAATTATCTGCTTCCTTTTCCTGATGGAAAATTTTTTAATCAGATCAGGAACAAAAATATTCCACCTTATACGGCTTTTTCAAAACATCCGGAAAACCCAATGAAAATTTTCAAATTGAAAAACGCATATAAAAGTTGGGATGAATGCCTTGCCAAACTCGGAGAAATTTACAGAACAGGCAAATTAAAACTTGACCAGCCCCATACCTGTGAAAAACGTCAGTACATTGCCTCTCCGATTGTGATTCAGAAAGATGTGGGCGGAAGAATGAAAACAGATGATCAGTCGTTTTTAGAAAGACATTCAAAACCGTATTTTCTGAAAATTGTTAAAATGAAAGATCATTATGACGGCTATATCCTCTGGCTTCCCTCAAAATATGCTGCGGGATTGAAAAGCGACCGGTACAACAGACCGATCCCTTCGGATGCGGATGAAAAATTTCATCAGTATTGTGCGGAATTGAATACACATCTTGCCGGAAATATGGAGGTGCTTTATGCGTGACTATTTATTTCTGTTTACCATCGGCCCTGTTCAGTCATTTATTTCCCAGGCCCGGAAAACGCAGGATTTGTATTCCGCAAGCCGGATTCTTTCTGATTTGATTGATACTGCCATAAAAGAACTGGAAGCCATGAACTGTCTTGGTGCTGACGGTCTGATTTTTCCAAATCCCAAAATTGATTCAAAACCCAACCGTTTTATCGCCCTTATATCAACAGATGATCCCAAAGGTGTCGGGGAACGCATTGAGGAAGCGGTAAAAAGGGAATTCAATTTTCTGGCTCATAAGGCTTTGAGAGAAAATGGGATTGCCATACATACAGATTTTAACAAACACATTGACAGTTTTCTGGAAGTTTACTGGGCGGCTTTGCCTTATGCAAATGAATATTTACTGAAATATGAAGAAATTGAACGTTCACTGGGAGCGGTTAAAAATATTCGTTCATTCACGCAGTTGGATGAACCGCCGGGGCGGAAATGCGGGATTTGCGGTGAAAGGAATGTGCTGTTTTATAAACTAAGAAAACCGGATGATAAGAAAACACATATTAAAAATCCGCTTATTATTCCGGCAAAGAAACATCAGTTTGTCAAAGGTGAGGGACTTTGCGCTGTCTGCTGCGCTAAACGGTTTTACCAAAAAGAAAAATCCTTTCCTTCGACGGCAGAGATTTCGCTGATGGATACTTTATATCAAGTCAAGCAGAATAAGGAAGGACATGCTCTCTGGGAGCAATACACAAAAATATTTAAAGATGATTTTAAAGATGATGATTTTAATGAACAGCTTTTTTTGGAAGAAAATCTCACAGAAGATTATTTCAGAAAGCATGATCTGGAAGATTATTTAAAGCAATTAGAGCATATTAAGAAAAAGCAAAAGGAAATCAGGGATGTTGTCCATGAGAAAAGTCTGAAACTTTCCAAATACTATGCAGTTGTCGTTTTTGACGGCGACAGCATGGGTGAATGGCTGTCCGGTTCAAAAATCAAAGATAAGAATAAGTTGAAGGATTTTCATCATGCACTTTCAACCGCATTGGGGAAATTTGCCGGGTTTTCAAAAAACTGTCTGACAGATCCGATGTCTGATCAAAAAACAGGGGACTTTTTGGGAAAAGCCGTATATGCCGGAGGTGATGATTTTCTTGGATTTGTGAATCTGAATCATCTGTTTGATGTTCTGATTACATTAAGACAGGAATTTGACAAACAGGTCAGCCATCCCCTTGCCAAAGAGTTTCCGTTTGAAGATTCGGATGACAAAATCAGTTTTTCCGCAGGCGTGGCTATTGCCCATTACAAAACGCCCCTGTCCCTTGTTCTTGGTCAGGCAAGATCAATGGAAAAAAAGGCAAAAGAAGTTAATGGAAAAGATGCGGTGGGCTTTACGCTGCTGAAACATTCGGGAAATATCTGTGAGACCGTATTCAAATGGAGTTATGACGGTGAAATGAACATGCAACTGATGAAAAAACTCAGCCATGCTCTGAAATACTGGATTTCAAATAAATTTCTATATTCGCTGAGAGAGGAATTTTTGCATTTGTTTGATAAGGATACCGGAATGGAGCCTGATATTGTGGAAGCTGAAATACGTCGCCTGATGGCGCGGCTCAAGGAAAAATCAGATATTTCAAAAGAAGAAACACAAAGTCTGGCGCATAGGATTGCAGCTTTGTTTGATCATATAAAAGCCATTACATACCGTAATGACAATTATTTGGAAAATTTCCTCAGTTTCCTTGAGGTCTGCAACTTTATCGCAAGGGAGACAAACCATGACAAACATTAAATTGACTTTATCCGCGCTGGATACTTTTTTCTTTCGGGACGGCAAACCCTTTTCCAGAGGGGAACAAACTGAAGCAGACGGAATATTCCCGCCTTTTCCTTCAACTGCCTATGGTGCATTGCGGACAGAATACATCAGTGAAAATGGCGGATTACAGGCGTTTCTGTCTGAAAATTTTGAGGAAATTAAGGAAATTATTGGAACAAAGGATTCTGTTCAAAATGCCAGTTTCAGAATAAAAGGAATTTTTCTTGCAAATGAATATCATATCTATTTCCCCCTTCCAAGAGATATTGTTGAGGAAAAGGAAGGTGAAAAATTATATCTTCTCAGTTTACTTGAACCATCCGACCTGTTTTCTAACGCACCATATTCCAATTTGCTGAGATTCGAGCATAAAAACCTGAAAGTCGAATATCCGCCAAATGCCGTTATAAATCAAAATGATATAAAAGACTATCTTTTGGATTGCCGTGCTGATTATGGATGTCTGAAACAGGATGTATTTTTAAAAAAAGAACCCAAAATCGGCATAGGCAGAAATGCAAAAACCTTAACCAGCAAAGAAGGTTTGCTGTATCGTTTGGATATGATGCGATTTACGGATAAATATCATCTTTGTGTTGAGGTATCCGGTATATCTTTGCCAAATCAGGGAATTTTGAAATTAGGCGGAGAAAACAAACCTTTTGCTTATAACGTATCTGAAACAGAATCCTGTCTGGACAGTGATGAATTCAAAAAGGAATTGGCAGAACGTCTTGAACAAAAAAGACAAAACGGGAAGATACGATTCAAACTTTATTTTGCCACACCAACAATAGGGAATCAGGGCCGGCAAATTGAAAAAACAGGTTCATCCGGTATTCCGTGCAAACTGATCACCGCGGCCATCGGTAAATATATGAATGTCGGGGGCTGGGATTTGGCAAAAAAAGAACCCAAAACCATGTACCGGGCAGTGCCTGCCGGGTCGGTGTATTACTGTGAAACCAAATCAGAAAGCACAACGGCAAAGGATATTGTTGAATCTTTTCATTATCAGAACCTTTCTGACCAGAGAGGCGAGGAAGGTTTCGGACTGGTTTTGGTCGGGACAGTGTAAATTTTGGAGGAAATATGACAGCAATGAGAATTATCGCTCCGGTTGGCTTATCCCTTTTTTCCAATTATAAACACAAAGGTAACGATAGTGGATGGAATCGTAATTATGATACAGTAAAAGACAGAAATGAACGCGCCTGCAAATACAAAAGTGAATCCCGCATTGCAACATTAAAAAAAGGGATAGAAAAATTTGTAAAATCAGATAATGCCTGCGCAGAAATCAGCAGTATTCTGAAGATTGCTGAAAAATTTCCGGAAAATGAATTTTCTGTCAGTCTGCTGCCTTCAGACACGGTTGTATCTCTTTTAGCCGCTGAACTGATAAAAGACAGCAAATGGCTGGAAAACCGGTGCAGCCGGATTACAAAAGTTACCGTTGAACCTTTTATTCCGGGTCTTCAGGTGGAGGAAGAACAGGAGTTTATTCAAACGGGAATGAGCAATCTGATTCAGACAATAACGAATTTTATAAACAGAGAACAGGATAATCTGCTAATCAACATCACCGGAGGTTACAAAGCCACCATTCCCTATCTGACAATCATGGGGCAGATTTACAATATCCCCCTGTATTACACCTTTGAAGAATCATCAGCAGCAAATTCACAGCTGATTCGGATACCGCAGGCACCGGTGGATTTTGACTTTACGCTTTTTGATGAATATTACGATGATATTCTTAAATCTCTTAAAAAAGAAGAAGGTTTGTCAAAGCAGGATTTGTTAAAAATCCCAAAGATTACTGACAAAGATATAGAAGCTTTAAAAGAAACTGATCATATTGAAGATCGGAACGGACAATTTTTCCTGACACTGATGGGGAAGCTAATACTCAACGCGTTTGAAAATATCAGAAGCAGGAGTTTCAGAAATGATTATTCCAAACTGAGATCTGACATTATAGAATATAAAGTATTTGAATATTACGTTGAAAAATATCCGGACGCAAAGGTTGTTCACAGCAGGATATTTGAGGAAAATAAAAGGGCTGTGCTTGAATCTGATATTTTTGTTGAATTGGATAATCAAATCATTTCTGTTGAAGTTAAACCCGCAAAGCAATTCCGGGAAATAGAAAAGAAGTTTGAAAAAGGAAATTTTAACTGCCTGCCTGAACAATACAGGGGGAAAACAGTTACATTGGAATTTGTTTTATACAGTTATATTGAAATGAATCCGATTGTCATAGAGAAAATCAAATCACTGCATAATCAATATCATGCGGATTTTAGCAATATTAAATGGTATAAAATTGATCACCTGGATAAATATAAAAAAGATTCCCACTGGAAGATAACTGACCAGAAACTTACAGAAATAAACCTGTAAATAAGGAGATTTTCATGTTTAAAATCGCCAGGCCTTTGTTTCTTATTGCGGAAACCCCGCTTCATGCCGGAAGCGGCAGTGATCTGGGCATTGTGGATTTGCCCATTCAAAGAGAAAAACATACGGATTTTCCCAAAATTGAGGCATCAGGATTAAAAGGAAGTCTGAGAGAAATTTTTGAGGCTCAGAAAGAAAAATTGCCGCCTGAACTGATCAAAGAATTTCCCATGTTCAGCAGCAACGGCAATTATATGAAACAGGGAATTGCCCGTACTTTTGGTCCTCCCGATAACGGAAATCTTCATGCAGGCGCATTGGGTTTTACAGATGTCCGGCTGCTGCTTTTCCCGGTCAAATCCGTCAAAGGCGTTTTTGCGTGGATTACCTGCCCCTATATATTGGAACGGTTCAGGAATGATTTAAATTTGGTGAAAGGTTTTGATATTTCAGCATTGAATAATCCGGATAAGATTGAAAATACAGTTCCTCTGCAGTCAGGACTGATTCTGAAAGACAAGAAAATTGTTCTGGAGGAATATACCTTTGAAGTTACACCTGACCCAAAATGTGAGGAACTGTGCAAATGGCTGTCCCAAACAGTCCTGCCAAAAGATCGGGAATACAATTTCTGGCGGGACAAAATGTGCAAAGATGTTGCTGTTTTATCCAATGACGATTTCAGGGATTTTGTAACACTTTCCACAGAGGTGATTGCAAGAACAAAAATTAATGATAAAACCGGAACTGTTGAAAAAGGCGGCCTGTGGTATGAGGAATATCTGCCCTCAGATTCAATCCTGTACGCGCTTGCTTTGGCGACTCCTCTTTTCACCGAAGACAAGAAACCTGAAGACAGGGAAGCTCTTAACATTTTCCCTGATGCGGAAACGGTCATGACATTTTTTGAAAAAGGACTGCCGTCTGTCATTCAAATCGGCGGAAACGCAACGCTTGGCAAGGGACTGGTTCGCACCAGGATTGGAGGATAGGGCTATGGCAGGCAAAATCAAAGGAATTGAACAGGATCGGGCAAAAACAGCTTATAACTGTGTCAAAGAGATTGTCAATGCTGCTTCCATCTGGGATGATTTCATAAAAAAATACAATATTAAGGATGACAAGAAAAAAGATGTTAAAAAGAAACATGAGAATGTCAAAAAGAAATACAAATCCGGAGCCAAAAAACTTCCGGTATTGATTAAAACCAACGGACTGGGGCAAAGTCTGGCATTCATCAAAAACCGTGATGACGGCTGGAAAATCATTTATCGGCAACTGACACAATGGCTTCAGGAAAAAGAACCGAGTCTGAAGGAAACAACAGAACTTGTTGAGGGTGTCATTAAAATGGAATCCTATGATTACCGTCAGATTACCGTTGAATGTATTTCTTTTTTAAACTGGTTAAGACGCTTTGCTGACGGACTGATGGAAGATGTGGAGGAGGAAAATTCATGACAATATTTTTTCATCCTTCAGATACCCAAAAATGTGTGAATCCTGCTGAAATTGACAATTTCGCTTTGCGGTATACCCATTTCCTGACGATCCGACCGGAAAAAGAGAAATACAAAATTGAACATCCGAAAACTGTCAGAATGCCGAAAGCCGGTCAGGAGATAATTGAAATTCTCAAATTCCGTCAGGAATCCCAACTGAAATCTTTAAGGACAGTATATGATTTCCGGGTAATTGAAGCTGCAGCGGACTGGCGTTTGATTGTCGGACTTGGCAGCGGTCATGTGCTGGAAACCGGCATGACGCTTCACCATATTTACGGCATTCCCTATATTCCGGGAAGTGCGGTAAAAGGGGTTCTGCACCATTGGGTAAAGGACAAAAAAAATCAGGCCGAAGATGAAGATAAACACAAATTTGAAGATGAAGTGCCAATTTTTGGTTCTGAAGACAATAATGAACAGAAAATCAGAGGGAATGTTATTTTTATGGATGCGTTCCCGGTTGGCAATGTCAACTTTGCCACAGATATAATGAATCCGCATTATTCAGAATATTACAACGGTGAAACCTGTCCCGCGGACTGGCAGAACCTCGTCCCCGTCAATTTTTTAACCCTTGAAAAAACAAGGTTTCGTTTCATTTTTTTATCCAAAAATTCCGCTTATCTGAAAAAAACTGCCAACTGGCTGAAAGAAATTTTTGAACGTAAGGGAATCGGAGCCAAAACAGCGGTTGGATACGGATATTTTAAAGACAGACAGGATATTACAAAAAAAATAACAGAAAATTTTCAAATATAAAGGAGATACCCAAATGTTCAGATTTATGGTAATATGTATGATGTTTGCAGCGGCTGTCTGTGCCTATGCTTCTGAAAATGATTCGGATCAGCTGCTGAAAGAAATTGACAGAAACCTGAATCCCGAATCCTATGAATCCTACAGAAAACTGATTAACATTGAACCGGACGGCAAAAAAAAAGAGTATGTGCTCTTTACAGTGAAAAAAGGAACCGATAAAATTGTTTCGCTTTTTCTTTCTCCGGCAAGCGAAAAAGGGCGAAGTACCCTGAGACTTGGCGATAATATGTGGCTTTATATTCCCAATGTCGGCAAACCCATCCGGATCACAAGTCTCCAGTCTGTTGTGGGCGGTGTATTCAACAACTCGGATATCCTGCGTCTGGATTATTCTGCGGAATACAATGTTGAAAAAAAAGAAGAGAATGAAAAAGAGTATCTGCTTTATCTGAAAGCAAAAAGCAAATCCGTTGCCTATGACCGGATAAAATTATGGGCGGACAAAGCCAATAAGCTCCCTGTAAAAATCGAGTGCCTCACAGAGGCGAATATGCTGATCAAGACCCTTTATTTCAAAGATGTCAAAGATTTCGGGGACGGCATTGTCAGACCCGCTGTGATTGAGACCGACAGTCCTTTGTATAAAAATTACAGATCCGTGATCCTGTTTGCGGGAATCAAAAAAAGAGAGGTCGGGGATGAAGTGTTTACCCTGACATTTATGCCCAGTATGGAATCTGTAAGAAATCAGGGGGAATAAGTCTTGAAAACCCTTGCCGTTGTATTGCTTTTTATAAGCTGTTTTCAATATCCGGGATACGGAGAGGAATATTCCTTTGATCTGTCTGAAATAGAGAAAAAACCTTATCATATGGGCGGATATGCGGAATTCAGCCCCTCGCTTTTCCGCCTGAATCAGGAATCTGCGCTGTATAAACTCGGATTTTATAATAAAGATGAAGGAAGCAGTCTGGAAGAATACAGTTTCCGGCTTCAGATGGAAGGCAGTTATGAAACAGGAATGATCCGTTTTTTCGTCAGAAGCAATTCGGATGTCAATTATACATATTCAGGATGGGATGATAAAACAAGCATTTATGAAGGTTATGTCTCTGTAAAACCGTCTTCATCCCTGCGGATTGATGCGGGCAGAAAAAGTCTGAAATGGGGCAAGGGCTATGCATGGAATCCGGTGGCATTTATTGACAGACCCAAAGACCCGGATGATCCGGAACTCAGTCTGGAGGGCTTTATTGTATGCACTGCGGATTATATCAAATCCTTTGACAGTGTGCTGAAAACCCTGTCTTTTACGCCTGTTCTCTTTCCGGTTTATGAGCATATCAATGATGATTTCGGAGAAATTCATCATCTGAATTTTGCGGCAAAGACGTATTTTCTGCTCTGTGACACGGATATTGATCTGATCTTTATGACGGGTGACGGCCGGGCAGGGCAGTACGGCATTGACTTTTCCGGGAATATATCCGAGAATTTCGAGATACACGGGGAATTTGCCTATATTGAAGATTATCAGAAAAAATACATGGATGAAAAGGGCAATATTTTTGAGAAAAAGCAGGATATTCAGAATTATCTTTTGGGAATCCGCTATCTGACAGAATATGACACTACTTTTATTATTGAATATTTTCGTAACGGAGCAGGTTATTCCCCTGGGGAACTGAAGGATTTTTTTTCATCTGCTGACAAAGGATACGATGCGTATCTTTCTGACGGAAATGATGCATTGCTGAACAGGGCACTGAATATCCGTGAAAAGTACAGCAGAAATCCGCTGAAGGATTATCTGTATTTCAGGGTCAGTCAGAAAGAACCCTTTGATATTCTCTATTTCACACCGTCTGTAACCTGCATTGTCAATATGAATGACAGCAGTTTTTCCCTGTCTCCGGAACTGCTTTACAGCGGTATCACCAATCTGGAGATGCGGCTGAAAGCGGGCCTTGTCCGGGGAAAAGAAAATACGGAATACGGAGAAAAACAGAATGACTTCAGGATGGAATTAAGGGTAAGATATTATTTCTGATGTCCCGTAAAAAGTCCGGAATTCTGATTCCGCCCCGTTCCGGCAAAAACCGGAATGCGGTATTTTCAGCATGTTCCGGGCATTTGTTTCATTATATTCTGATCCATATGCACCCCTAAGAAAGGTGGGAAATTATGAGTTTCGAGAAATATGACATAGGTCCATTTTATGATGAAATGTTCGAGGCTCCGGGCCGTCCCCGGCCGGGAAGCCGTCTGCTGGCACAAAAAATTGAATCGCTTCCCAAAGGAGAGCTGCGGCGGCGCCAGGCCGCAGCAGAGAAATCCCTGTATGATATGGGGATTACCTTTAATGTATACGGACATGAAGATGCAGATGAAAAAATCTGGCCCTTTGATCTTCTGCCCCGTATTGTGGACAGTTCGGAATGGGAAAGGATTGAAAAAGGACTGCAGCAGCGGATTCAGGCCCTTAATCTTTTTATTGATGATGTTTATCACGGACAGAAAATTGTAAAGGACGGTATTGTTCCTTCAGAGCTGATTACTTCCGCGGAAGGTTTTCTGCCCCCCTGCATCGGACTCAATCCCCCGGGCGGTGTATGGTGCCATGTGACCGGAACGGATCTGGTGCGGGATGAAAAGGGGACCATATATGTGCTGGAAGATAATCTCCGCTGCCCTTCGGGGGTTTCCTATGTACTGGCCAACCGCCGCCTGATGAAACGGACTTTTCCCGAAGTTTTTGCCGCCTCCAATGTCAAACCCGTGGATGTGTACCCGACCAAACTGCTGGATATGCTTTATTCCGTAGCGCCTTCAGGGGTTCAGAACCCCATGGTTGTCCTGCTTACGCCGGGGATTTACAATTCCGCCTATTTTGAACATTCTTTTCTGGCCCATGAAACCGGCATGGAGCTGGTGGAGGGCCGGGACCTGATTGTCGAAGACGGTTTTGTCTGTATGCGCACTAGCAAAGGACTGCAGAGAGTGGATGTTATCTACCGGCGGCTGAATGATGATTTCCTTGATCCCAAAACTCTCCGGAAAGATTCCGTGCTGGGTGTGCCCGGGATTATGGATGTGTACCGCTCCGGCCGCGTGACCCTGGCCAATGCCCCCGGAACCGGTGTGGCGGATGACAAGGTGATTTACGCTTATGTGCCCAAAATGATTGAATATTATCTGGGAGAAGATAGCATTATTCCCAATGTCCCCACCTATCTGTGCTGGGAAAAGAAAGACCGCGCTTATATATTGGATCACCTGGCAGAGCTTGTGGTAAAATCCGCCAATGAATCGGGCGGATACGGTATGCTTATCGGGCCTTCCGCATCTGCGGGGGAACAGGCGGAATTTGCCGAAAAAATCAAAGCCGAACCGCGTAATTTTATTGCCCAGCCAGCGCTGGGACTGTCCCGCGTGCCCATTATTACGGAGGACAGTTTTGAAGGACGGCATGTGGATCTGCGGCCCTTTATTCTGTATGGAAAAGATGTTTATGTGCTGCCCGGCGGTCTGACACGGGTTGCGCTGCGCAAAGGATCGCTGGTGGTAAATTCTTCCCAGGGCGGCGGCAGTAAAGATACCTGGGTAGTGGAAAGACCGAGCCTTACACCGGAAAATATATTTCAGAACGGATTTCAGGAACAATCACAATTTCAGAGGAGTTCATGATATGCTAAGCAGGGTTGCCGATACTTTATACTGGATGAGCCGTTACCTGGAACGGGCTGAAAGCATCTCCCGCTTCGTAGAGGTGAACTGGCATCTTTATTTGGAACAGTCACAGAACCATTTACAGGAATGGGGAGCACTTATCAGTGTGACCGGAGACAATGAGGCATTCCGGAAACGCTATGAAAACTATTCCAGAGAAAATGTTATCAATTTTCTTTTTTTTGATACAGACTATCCCCATTCTGTGGTTTCCTGCCTTCGTGCTGCCAGGGAAAATGCCCGCACAGTGCGGGAGATTATTTCGGCAGATATGTGGGAGCAGATCAATTCTTTTTACCATTTTGTGGAGGATACGGGAAAATATCCGGCTGCGGTTCATGAAAATCCCTATGAATTCTGCCAGTCCATCCAGCTCCGGGGAATGCTTATCAACGGTCTGACCAATGATACCATGCTGCACGGAGAAGGCTGGCATTTTGTCCGCCTGGGGCGTTATCTGGAAAGGGCCGATAAAACCTCCCGCATTCTGGATGTAAAATATTTTACCCTGCTGCCGGGTGCGAATTATGTGGGAACCAATTATGATGATGTGCAGTGGGCCGCCCTGCTGCGGGCGACCGGGGGCCTGGAGGCCTACCGGCAGCAGTGCGGCCGTATCTTCCCTTCCGAAGTGGCCCGTTTTCTCATGTTCGACCGCCTTTTTGCCCGGTCGGTTATCCGATGCCTTCTGGTAGCAAGGGAATCCCTCCACGCCATCAGCGGCAGTCTGACAGGAGAGTACCGGAACAAAGCCGAACAGCGTATGGGAGCCCTTTGTTCCGAGCTGTCTTTTACAGATATTCATGCTGTTTTTGAGCACGGACTCCATGAATTCACAGATCAGCTGCAGGTGAAAATGAACCGGGTGCATGATGCCGTTTCCGAAACTTTTTTCGGTTATAAAAATACAGAAAAATAAAACTGCGGCCGGTCAGTTCCGCAGTTTCACCTGCTGCCCTGCTGCCGGGTATCCTTTTTCCCGGCAGTTCTGCGGCATATGGGAAATCCGTTTTCCGGATTCCGGATGGGAAAGATAATATTTCCCAGGCATTCCGGCTTTTTTTTTCCCGGAAATCAGCCGTCCTGACCCACTGCCCCTTTCCGCAATGCGGGAAATGGGGGGATCAGAACTGCGGTTCCAGTATCACTGTCGCATCCACGGCCACCGGTTTCCCTTCGGAGATAATCAGGGGATTTATATCAATTTCCCGGATTTGCGGGAAAGCCAGTCCCAGTCTTCCCAGATTGACAAGTATACAGGCCATTTCATTTCTGTCCAGGG
Source organism: Desulfobacteraceae bacterium (assembly GCA_011390755.1). Lineage (GTDB taxonomy): Bacteria > Desulfobacterota > Desulfobacteria > Desulfobacterales > Desulfococcaceae > JAABRU01. The sequence continues at coordinate 40,369 of JAABRU010000045.1, forward strand.
GAACAGAACCGCGAAAGCCGTCAAGCATCTGCCGGGTTCTGAGGCGGCCGATGAGATCCAGGGCTTCATCATGGGTCAGGGGGGCCGAGGCAAACACCCGGTCTTTCATGACTTCCGCCAGTATTCCGCCCAGACCGAACATGACACAGGGGCCGAACTGCGGGTCTCTGATCAATCCGGCGATAAGTTCCACACCGCTTTTGATCTGTTTTTGTACCAGCACTTTGCCGGTATCTCCGATCTTTGATCTGATATCTTTATGGTGTTCTTTTATCGCGGCTTCGCTTATCAGCCACATGCGTATCAGTTCGGATTCACTTTTATGTATCTGTCCGGGAATCAGTCCTTTCATCACCAGCGGCCCGCCGATTTCGGACAATGCCCGGATACCGTCCTCCCCGTCGGAAATAATCCGCTCGGTAACTGTGGGAATACTGCAGCCGGACAGTATTATTTTGGAAAGATATTCATCCAGTACGCCTTTTTCCCCGGCCAGTAATTCATTGGCTCTTTCGGAAACACGGAAAGAATCGCATATGATTTCTCTGGGCGCACCGCTTCCCATAAATCTTTTCCGCTCAAACACCGCGTGAATGCATTCGACTGCCCGTCTGATTTCCCGGTACACCGGAATACCGAGGGCCTGGGTTTTCATCTGAAATGCCTTTGCCTCCCCGCTGTCTCCCATGAGCCAGCAGAATACGGGTTTCCCCGCGGCTCCGGCAAGTTTTTGGGCTTCGGAAAGATCGATATTCAGATTAAAACCGCCTGCAAAGACATGAAGAAACAGGGCATCCACCCCGGGGTCTGCACAGATGGCCCGGAAAGCAGTATCATATGCTTTTGCCGCGCCGCTTTTTTCCACCGCAGGCCAGAGATCCACCGGATTGGAAGGCTGCATCCAGTCCGGATATATTTCTTTCAGCGATGCAAGTGCTGCCGGAGAAAGACAGGCCGGTTCCAGGCCTTTCCCATGCAGAAAATCCGCACTGACAATGCCTGCACCGCCACTGTATGTAAGCACGGCCACTCTTCCTTTGGGGGAAGATTCCACATAGGAATAAGAAGCCAGGGTCCGGCACAGGTCGGTCAGATGATCGAAATCATCGGCTTCTGTCACACCCACCTGGGCCAATGCCCCGCTGATAACAGCACTGTCTCCGGCCATACTGGCCGTATGACTCATGGCGGCCGCTGCTCCCCCGGGGCTTTTTCCGCCCTTGAGCAGAACAAGCGGTTTGGATGAATTCCGGCATATTTCCATAAAATTCCGGCCATCGGAAATGGTTTCCAGATACAGACCCACGGCATGGGTTTCCGGATCACGGATCAGATAATCCAGCAGTTCGCATTCATCCACATCCGCTTTATTGCCGACAGAACAGACCTTGCTGATGCCCATAAAACCGTGACTCATCCGGTCAATGAGAAAAGCACCGGAAAGCATTCCGCTCTGCACGATAAGAGAGACATTGCCGGGAATGAGATGTTCCCATATGGCAGGGGATACAAAAGAAAAAATACGGCGGTTGACGGCATCCACCAGCCCCATGCAGTTCGGCCCCCAGATGCGGATGCCCTTCTCTCCGGCGATCCGATCCATCTCTTTCTGCATGGCCTTTCCTTCAAAACCGCTTTCCGCAAATCCGCCGGATTCAATCATCACAGCACGGATGCCTCTTTCCGCACAATCCCGCACTACCGGCAGTACCTTTTTTCCCGGCACAAAAATGATTGCCAGGTCTACCGGGTCCGGCACATCCGGCACCGAGGAATAGCAGGGAATCCCTTCAATTTCACCATAGCGGGGATTCACCGGATAAATTCCCCCTTTGAAACCGATCATCAGATTTTTCAGAATGGCATATCCGCCTTTTGCGGGATTTGCACTGGCCCCGACCAGGGCAATTCCTTTGGGATTGAAAAAAGCATTCATTGTTTTGTTTCTGTTCCTTTCTTTTTCCCCTGTTTCTGCATGGGAGAAAACCATGCAGTGAAATAATTTTCCGGAATGACTGAGAATTTCCGAATCATTTTTTATATTTTATATTTTCCGATCTGTCAAATTTCTTTTAGGATTTTCCAATAAACGGTCATAAGATTTCATTCACAGCGAATTATGAAAAAGGGCTGGGTGCTTGGGTGCTTGGGTTCAACTCGTTCCCAGGCAGAGCCCGGAAACGAGTCAAAGCTGTGGCGGAGTGCGAAAATTAAGGCCGAAGAGCCGGTTTTTCGCAGACACTTTCATATAAAACGGCCATGATATGCAATCACAACGAAACATGAAAGCAGGCAGGTAGGGTGCGTTAGGCGCTAGCCGTAACGCACCGTAATATCTCCGGTTCGGTGCGTTACGCTTCGCTAACGCACCCTACGGT
>JAABRU010000344.1 GCA_011390755.1 Desulfobacteraceae bacterium
TGTTCTGTCAACATTAAAATGACGGGTATCCGGAACATCTGCCAAACCGTAAGGGCGTATTGCATACGCCCGGTATGAGCGGCTTTATGACCTGTGCAGTGCGCCCCTGCAGGAAGTGACATAACCCCTCAGTTTAATTTTGACAGCGCACTATTTGTCCCTCCGGATTTTGATTTCCACGGGATACCGCTGATTTTCATAATGAATGCAGAGATCAATCCGCCCTCTGCCGGTGGCCATTTCCCGGTCAGTCCTGCCGCCCGCGCTGATGATTCTCTGCAGAAAGGCCATGAGAATCAGGTGGGGGGCGGCTTCCTTATACTGAAATCTTTCCTGCCATATCCCGGAATTTTCCCGCCAGAAGTTCTGAAAGTCGGTGAGGAGTTTTTTCATGTCCAGTCTTCCCCCGCTCAGATAGGCCGGAGCCGGAGGCGGGAAGTCTGCCGAATCCATTCTCATCCGGGGTTCGGAACTGAGTTTCCGGATCATCACATCCGCATAAATCGGATTGGACGGCAGCAGAACACCCTTTTCGTTTTTCAGCAGCCCCAGATCCAGAACATACCGGTAATCATTGTCTGTAAAATCAAATCCTTTTTCATCCCCCACAATCACCGGCTCCACAATTCTCCGCACCCGTTCCTCCTTCAGTCTTTCCAGCAGACTGTCAATATGGGTGTCCCTGCGCCGGGCAATGGCTTCGACGGCTTTTTCCGCATATTCGGGAAGTATCCTCCGGGTGTAATCCGATTCCAGAATTTCCGTAACGATTTCCCGTGCGGCCGCACTGACCAGCCAGGGCTGTCCCTGCGTGTAATGATACACAGAATCCGTGACATCCGGGGGAAACACCTGTCCGGTCTCCTGCGTGTGCTGATGATACAGTTCCGCAACCTCCTCTTTTGTGAAATTTTTCAGCGTCATGGCTTTGGTGACAATGTTGAAGGGACTTGCGCTGCCGGGCGTTTCCCGCTCCTCCCGGATTTTTCCTTTGTAGTCCCGGATGTTGCGCATTCCGATCAGTCCCACGGAATGCACAAAGGGAATCATGTCCCGGTTGATGTATCCGTCCCTTAGCTGTCTCAGAAAAGAAATGAGTGTTCCGTTGGAAAGGCAGTCAATCTCATCAAAAAGAATTACCAGGGGTTTGTCCAGTTTTATACAGAATTCCGTGAGACTCATTCCCAGCACGATGTTGAATTCATCCATGTTCTGCTCATCCGCAAAACGCTTTACGGGAAGATACGGATGATACAGCACCGCTTTTCGTACTGTGTAAATAACAGCCGGAATCCCTTTTTCCGGATCAGTAATGCCCTGAACCGACTCCAGTGAGCAGTACAGTGCATAATATTTTCCCTCCGCATTCATTCTGCTGCTCAGTTCCTTCAGCAGGGTGGTCTTGCCGGACTGCCGCGCCGCGTGGATGACAAAATACTGTTCCTGATCAATGAGTTCCCTCAGCCCTTTGATTCGCCGGTGGGAGGGAATCATATAATGTTTTTCCGGCAGACAGGGGCCGGACACATTGAAAAATCTTTTCATGGTCCCATCTCCTTATGTTTCTGATATCTCAATTTCCGACATGTTACGCTGAATCTTTTTTTTTTTCAATGCCAAAACCTTCTCCCTTTTCTGTTTCGGAAATAAAGACCGGCCTTGACAAAACTGCAAAAAATTCCCCTCAGAAAATCCTGTGTTTTGCATTGACTTTGTACGTTTTTTGATATAAAAAACCGGAATAAATAATGCAGGCAGGAAGCCTGTACATCCAAAACAGTTTATTTTATTGATAATTTTTTATATAAACCAAACCACGGATCTGATTGATACCAGGAAGGTATCACAATGCCCGTGGTTTTTTTGTTTTTGGAGGATTTTTTTATGAAAAGAATTAAGACGTTTCTGTTCACTTTGATGCTGCTTTCCGCAGTTCCTGCATTGGCACATTACGGTATGGTGATTCCCTCAGATTCCATGGTCATGCAGGATGATGAACGCACAATTAAAGTAAGTGCATCTTTTTCCCATCCCTTTGAAATGATCGGAATGGATCTGGAAAAACCGAAGGTTTTCTCGGTTCTTGCCAATGGTAAAACAGAAGATCTGCTGGGCAGTCTGAAACAGGGGAAAGTGATGGCGCATACGGCATGGGAAACGGATTATCAAATCAAAAGACCGGGTGTATATATGTTTTATATGGAACCGCAGCCCTATTGGGAACCAGCGGAAGATGTTTTTATCATTCACTATACCAAAACCGTGGTCACATCCTTCGGGGATGATGAGGGCTGGGATGCGGAAATCGGCCTGAAAACCGAAATTGTACCCCTTTCCAAACCTTACGGACTTTATGCCGGGAATGTATTCCGGGGAATCGTAAAAATGGACGGTAAGGCGGTTCCTTATGCGGAAGTGGAAGTGGAATATTATAATGCGGAAAATAAATACGAAGCTCCCACAGATTATATGGTAACACAGACCCTTAAAGCAGATGCAGACGGTGTTTTCATTTATGCTGCCCCCAAAGCCGGATGGTGGGGATTTGCCGCTTTGAATGAAGCGGATTTCAAACTGAAGCAGGGGGAGGAAGAAAAAGGGGTGGAACTCGGAGCCGTCATCTGGGTGAAGTTTGAAGATTGGAAAACAAAATAAAAAATAGGAGTCGGGGGACAGGGACTGAATATTTTTTCTGTTCCCTATCCCCCACCCCCTGTTCCCTGACCCCTAATAAAGAAAGAGGTTTTTATGCATATTTCCGAAGGGATTCTTTCCGCACCGGTTCTGATTTCCGGTATGGCTTTGGCAGTTGCCGGAACGGCAATGGGATTAAAAAAACTGGAAGAAGAAAAAATTCCCCGGGCAGCCATCCTGTCTGCGGCTTTTTTTGTGGCTTCCCTGATTCATGTGCCCATCGGTCCATCCAGTGCCCATTTGATTCTCAACGGAATTGTGGGGCTTCTGCTGGGCTGGGCCGCTTTTCCCGCCATTCTCATCGCCCTGCTTTTGCAGGGAATCCTCTTTCAGTTTGGCGGAATCACAACACTGGGGGTAAATACGGTTATCATGGCCCTGCCTGCGGTACTCTGTCATTATTTTTTCGGATATTTCATTCATAAAAAAGATCCGGTTTCCTTTGCGGCTGCCTTTGCCTGCGGTTTTTTCTCTGTTTTTCTCAGCGGTATCATTGTGGGGACTGCCCTTATGTTTACAGAGGAAAACTTTTTGGAAGTGGCATCTGCCGTCGTCATAACCCATCTTCCGGTAATGGTGATTGAAGGACTGATTGCTGGTTTTTGCATCAGTTTTCTGAAAAAAGTGCGACCGGAGCTGTTACCCGTATGGAATCAGGATGATATCCCTGTGGCGGAAAAAAGGCCGGAAGCGGTTGAGGGATAGAGATGGAAAGGGTTCAGAAGCCGGAAAGCAGGATAAGGATGCTGCGGAATTGTTTTGTCAGGATATGTTTTGCCATATTGGCTCTTTTTCTTTTGCACAGCAATGCACTGGCCCATAAAGTCACGGTGTTTGCCTGGGTGGAAGGAGACAGGGTTTTCGGAGAAAGCAAATTCAGCGGCGGCAGAAAAGCCAAAGGTGCAGATCTCATTGTGCGGGACTTGGAAGGCAATGAACTTTTGCGCACAAAGACAGATGACAACGGAGAATTTTCTTTTCCCATTCTCCGGAAAAGCGGAATTCGCATTGAACTTCTTGCAGGAATGGGACATAAAGGGGAATGGACGATTCCCATAGAGGAATTGGCAGATGAAGCTGCATCCGGCAGCGGGGAGAATAAAACTGCGGAAAATCCGCAGGCAGATGCATCTCTTTCTCCGTCCGGAGAAGTCAAACGCGAAACAGTGGCATTTCCCTTACCGAATACAGCAGAACTTGAGTCTCTTATTGAGAAATCTGTGGAAAAATCATTGGATAAGAAGATGAAACCATTGATGAAAATGATGGCGGATTTGGAGCAGAAAGGCCCGGGCCTTAGCGAAATTTTTGGGGGAATCGGCTATATTTTCGGCCTTATGGGAGTGGTTTTATATTTCAAATCCCGGCAGAATAAATATTGATTTTTCAGTTATAACTTCCTCTGAA
>JAABRU010000046.1 GCA_011390755.1 Desulfobacteraceae bacterium
CCGGCACCCGGCACCCGGAACCCGGCACCCGGCACCCAGAACCCGGCCCCCAGAACCCGGCACCCGGCACCCGGAACCCGGCAACCAGCACCCGGCACCCAGCACCCAGAACCCAGAACCCAGCAACCAGAACCCAGCACCCGGCACCCAGAACCCAGCACCCGGCACCCAGAACCCAGAACCCGGCACCCAGAACCCAGAACCCGGCACCCGGCACCCAGAACCCGGCACCCGGCACCCAAACCCCGGTTTCAAAGGAGATTACAAATGAAGCAGAACAACACATCACTGTCTCTTGTCCGTCTTTTCGGCGATCTTCCCGTGCTGAAGGTGCGTTTCCGCATGAACGTTGCGGATAATGCCAAACTGCCCCCTTATACGGCTTCGGCCTGGCGGGGACTGCTGGGGTGGGAGATCCAGCGGCTGGTCTGCCCCTTTGACCGTCGCCCTCTTTGCAAAGAATGCGCGGTAAAGGAACATTGCCCCTATTTTCTGCTCATTGAAAAAAAGACCCCGTTTTCCGGTCTGCGGGAATCGCCCAGAGGTTATATTATTTTTCCCGCTTCCTCCGGAAATATGCAGGAAATCACCCTCACCCTCATCGGCAGCTGCTCCCGCTTTCTGCCGGTTGTCCTGCAGGCCTTTGTGCAGGGGCAGAAGACCGGTATCGGAAAAGAAAATTATCCCTATGAACTGATTTCCCTTAGCGAAATACTGCCGGACGGAAGCATAAAAGAGATGGGAACAGACGCGCAAAAGCATCCGGGTTCAGACGGACCTTTCCCCCTGCGGGACTGGCTGAATTCCCAATCCGGAGATACGGAAACACTCCGCCTCCGTTTCATTTCCCCGCTGCGGCTGCGGCAGAAAGGAAAATACCTGGACCGCATGGACTGGAATTTCTGTTTCAGTACTCTGGTACGCAGACTGGAAGCTCTGCACTGTCTTTTTCATACGGGGCAGCCTTTGGGAAAGGAACGCTGGCTGGAAATACAGCAGCATTTTCAGTTCAACGGCAATGTAAAGGGAAAATTCCGATGGCATGATCTGTACCGTTATTCCAACCCCCAGAAAAGAAAAATGCCCATGGGCGGACTGCTGGGAGAAGCCGAAATCCAGTCTGCCGAACCGGAACTCCGGCAATGGTTTATGGCCGCCCGACTGCTGCATATCGGGAAGAATGCATCCATGGGGCTGGGGAAAGTGGAAATTTTCTGAAAAATTTTTCCGGATTTTTTGGAAAAAGAGGTTTCAGCACCGTAACAGGATTATAGAAGGACCCTCCCAATAAAACAAAGGAGAATCAAATGAAATGGGAAATTAGTCAAAATGCACCAAAACCACCTGTCATTTCTCCGAACAAAAAAGTGAGAAAGGGATACCGGGAACTGAAGATCAAAAATCTGACCCTGATAACCCCGATGCTTGGCGGCGGAACGCAATCTCTGAAAGTTGACCGGGATATGCCCATCCGTGTGCAGTCCATACGGGGACAATTACGCTTTTGGTGGAGAACGTTTCAGGTTTGTTCAGATATTAATGAACTGCGAAAAAAAGAAAATGACATCTGGGGTTGTACCGAATCAGCCTCAAAAGTGAATGTTTCGGTTGAGATTTTCAATAATAACTGGAAAACCATTCCATATCAAAAAGATACAAAACCAAAAGATACGGAACTGCCCAAATATGTTATTTTTCCTTTGGACGGTTCTAAAGACGAACAGGGAAGGGATATTTCATCATTTGAAATGATTCAGGGGGGCGGTTTCCATCTGTCCGTCTCATACGATTCGGTATTTGAAGAGGACATTATAAACAGTCTAAAACTGTGGATACTGTTCGGAGGTCTGGGAGCCAGAACCCGCCGGGGAATGGGAACTGTCTATTCACCGAACTGGCCGGGATGGAAAAACCGGGAGGAAATCATTCAATGGTTACATCAAATCGTTCTAAAAAAAGATCAAAATATTACCCCGCAATGGCCGTCATTGATCGATTCTGAATTACTAATGCAGTCTTTTCAAATTTCCAAACCAGACATTAATGGGGATTGGAAGCAATGGGTTGAAAAATATCAAAATTTTCGCCAATACCGGATAGATAAAAATACTGGTAAAAAAAGTCCGTATGGGAAAAGCATATGGCCTGAATCCAAGTCTATCCGGGATTTTGATGCTAATCCAGAAAGTATCTCGAAAAAAGATGCGTATTTCCCTAGAGGAGCATACGGTCTTCCCATACAGTTCCTGTTTCCACAATTCAAAAATATTAAATATACGCTTTATGGCCTTGAATCAGACGGTTCCAAGATAGAACGATGGGCGAGTCCGTTTATATTGAAAATCTTCAAATTGAATGACAAAACCGGACTGAAAATTTGTCTGAAACTGAAATCACCGTTTCCATGTGACTGGCTCATAGAAGGGGATAAAGGAAAATCAGAAGTTTTACCTTCACATGCAAGCCCTATGGCTAAGAATAAACTTCGGAATAAGCCTCCGCTTTCCGGAAAAGACCCTTATGCAGCATTATTTAATTATTTGGATTCTCGAAATAAACCGGTAGTTTTGGGTACAGGAGGGGAAAAATGAAAGAATACCTGATGACGGTTTCTGTCGGTCCGGTGCAGGATTTTATTGCAGCGGCCCGCAAACTCCGTGACCTGTGGTTCGGTTCCTACCTGCTTTCGGAATTGTCGAAACAGGCTGCCCGTTCCCTGCGAAAGAATGGGGCAGAACTGATTTTTCCGGCACCGGAATCAGAAAAAGATTTGGAAACAGATTCCGATCTCAAAGTGCCCAATAAACTGCTGGTCAAAGTTGCCTGTGATGATCCGAGGGCATTTTTCTATAAAGTCAGGAAAGAGATTCTCTCTTTTTGGAAAGAAGAACTCGCAACAAAAACTATTGAGAAAAGCCGGGAACTGATAGAACCAGCAATTTTTGAAAAACAGATTGAAGACCTGCTGGAAATCTACGGAGCCTGGACACCTTTCATTAAAGGAGAATATCAGAAAAGCCGGGGGCGGGCAGACCGAATTCTGGCTGCCCGGAAATCCCTGCGTAATTTTCAACAGGCTTTTGACATCCCTACAAGCGGGGGCGGAGGTCGGCCTAAATCCAGTCTGGACGGATTGCGGGAATCTGTTCTTCAGGAAAATCCTTCGGAATCAGAAAAAAGACGTATGGGGATTAAGGACTTTGAAGAACTGGATGCACCCGGCTGGATCAAGCGTCATGGTAAAAGATTGAATGACCGGGAAGAGCAGCGACCGGATTTTGACAGTCTCTCGGATCTGGCTGCCGATCCTTTTTTACGGAAAGCCGTAAAAAACAAAAAGACTTATGAATTGATGGAAGAACTGGGCAGTGCTCTGCAACAGCAGGCAGGTATCATTCAACGCATACACCCCCTGGACCATCGGTCTTCTCTGAAAGGAGTTTCCGCCCAGTGCCTCTATGTATCCCGTCTTCAGCAGGAACTGTCAGAAAATGAAAACTGCAATCCGGCGCAGGTTAAGGAAATGCTGAAGCTGCTTCAGAAAATCTATTCGGAAACCGGTGAAAAGCAGGGGCCGATCCCCTATACTGCCATTCTGCTGGGAGACGGTGATAATATGGGCAAAACGATAGATGAAATCGAAGATATCAGAATACATCAGCATTTTTCCAAAGCCCTGAACCGTTTTGCGGTTTCATGTGAATCCCTTGTAAAAAATCATTACGGATGCCTGATATACAGCGGGGGGGATGATGTACTGGCTTTTATCCCTTTGGATCAGGTTCTCCAATGTGCTGATGAAATTCAGAAAAATTTTGCCACGGAGATGAAAGAGGCTCTGCCGGATGAAGACCGTATCCCCACTTTTTCCATCGGTATCGCCATGGTGCACCATCTGCAACCCATGGGAATGTCCCTCCAACTGGCAAGAGAAGCTGAAAAAATGGCAAAGAATGTGGGAGATCGCAATGCTTTGGCAATCATCCTGGATAAACGCAGCGGTGTCCCCCTGAACATCTGTGCAAAATGGAATTCCGGTATTGTAAAACGGCTTTCGGATTGGACGAACTATCATTTTCATGATCTTATGCCGGATAAACTGGCCTATGAACTGCGTCATCTGGCAAAAGAAATGGGAGATGAACTCAAATGGGAAAAAGGGAAACCGGCCAATGCCACGGCCTTTGAATTTGAACGGATACTGAAGAGAAAAAGAGCCAAACGGGGGAGCAAAGAAATGGACGCGGATATCATCCGAACTGCCGGTTCTTTGGATAATCTCAGGAATCTGGCCGATGAACTGATTCTGACCCGTCTCATCGCAGATGCCGTGAAGCAATCCGGAAAGGAGACCATATGAAAAAGAATGATCTTGTTATCAGGCTCAGAGATCCCCTGATTTTAAGAGACGGACGGCCTTTCGGTCAGGCCGGAAATACCCACGCCGGTTCTCTGAACTGGCCCGGTCAGGGAACTGTGATCGGTATGCTGCGCCATTATATCGGCAGACTGCGGCAGCATGATTATTTTGACCGGGATCGGGAAAATCATATCCGGGAAATCCGGAATATTCAGATGGAATGGTTTCTGCCCCTTATTCAGAATGCAGAACAGCAGATGCTGTGTTTTCCTGCACCGGCAGACGCAATTGCTTATATGGGAGAGCATTCCGGAATTTCAGTCAGACCGCTTATACCGCAAGTCCTTAGCAGTGAAGAAGGTACAGATATTCCTTGGCTTCAATGGATGTATCCCCGGACAGACTGTATGAAAAAACCCGTGGAAATGCCACTGTTCTGGAAATGGGAATTTATGCGAAACTGGCTGACGGAAGGAAAAATCTCCGAAAAAGAAATTGATATGGATGAATTGGGAATCCGGAGACCGGATACAGAATACCGGATTCATGTATGTATTGATGTCCAAAGCGGTAGTGCTTCTGAATCCAGATTGTTTCATACGGGAGGTATCCGTCTACAGAAAGAGACTGCACTGGCAGCATGTATCCGGGTAGAAGATACCGACAGATTCCCGGAACAGGATATGGCTTTTTTAGGTGGGGACCGCAGAGGTGTAAACCTGGAATGGAGCGAAAAGACAATTCCCTGGCCTGACATTCCCCCGGAAATCGGTTCACAGCCTTTTCTGCGTCTGATACTGAACAGTCCCGGTGTTTTTTCACGCGGATGGGCTCCGGAATGCCTTCTGCATTCATTGGAGGAAGACCGATTTATCCCTGTTCCGGGAACAGATGTTCCTCTGCGACTGCGTTCAGCCTGTATTCCCCGCTGGCAGGCCCTTCACGGATGGGATATGAGTGTCGGAAATAAAATGGGAGGCCCAAAAGCCATGCGGAAAATGGTTCCTGCCGGAGCCGTGTATTTTGTCGAAACAGAACCCGGTGTCAATGTCAGAAAGGCAGCGGAACAGTTGTGGAATCTCAGTCTGTGTGAAAATGAACAGGATCGGAAAGACGGATGGGGACGGATGCTTGTAGGCAACTGGAATCAAGAATAAAACTTCAGAGATCAGTTAAGTTCTATGCCTGAATAATCTGATCGGAATCAATGTAAACAGGAGAATGAATATAATGGAAAAAGAATTCATGAAGAAAAAAATATATTTTGTACAGGCATTAAGCAACATCCACTGCGGTATCGGGCAAGGGGTCGAAGATATTGATCTGCCGACGGCCAAAGAAAGTACCACCGGATTTCCCTTTATCCCCGGTTCCACTATAAAAGGGGTATTGCGGGATTATCACAGCAGAAACAGCAGCACAGAAATAATAAAGAAGGCTGCTTTCGGTCCGGATTTTACGCAAAGTGAAGATGATCCGCACGCTTCCGCACTGATGATAAGCGATGCAGGAATACTGCTGATGCCGGTCCGCTCTTTTGCGGGAGTTTTTTCCTATGTCACCTGTCCCCTGATTTTACACCGTTTTGCCTCTGATTTGTCCCATGCCGGGGGAAAAGCACCTGCCGAAATTCCGTCAACCGATAACAACAGGGCGATTGTCACAAAAAATTCAGTGAATCTGGTGGATGGCAATCTGCTCTTGGAAGATCTGGATATGTCTGCGGATAATAATAAAGAATGGGAAACCTGGTCGGAATCTCTGCGCAACCTGATTTTTGAAAAACAATGGGCAGATAATGTTGTACAAAAAAGAATGTCGCTGATTCCGGATGATATTTTCTCTTTTTTATGCCTTACCTCTCTTCCGGTATCGGCAAGAATCAAAATGGATAAGAAAAAGGGGACGGTACAAAAGGGCGGACTCTGGTATGAAGAAAGTCTGCCTTCGGAAAGTATTCTCTCCGGTATTATCGGGGCAACAGATTCATATACCAAAAAAAGAATTTCTGCCCTGGAAATTCTGAAAGAATATGCAACAAATCCTCTGACACTGCAACTGGGTGGAATGGCAACAAACGGTAAAGGGCTTTGCACAATCCGTTATTCAGGACAGGGGGAGGAATAATGAAAAAGATCATACAGACCAGGGATCAGATTCGGGCGCAGATGGTTTTTGAACATATTAAGGAACTGGAAAATAGTGAGAAGCTGGGGAAAGAATACGGAACACTGGCAAATTCAGCCCCTACACTCATTCGAAGTGCCGGACTGATGCAATTTTTGGCATTCTACAAAGCCAAAGACAAAAACCATCATCGAAAATATCTTAACTATCTGTCAAATGAACTGATTCAGATGGAGGTTATGCCGGTTAATACCGATCTGTTCAATTATGTGATGAATTGCAATCTGCCAAACTATATACGCCTGACAAAAGAGATATTGGCACTTAGCCAATGGCATAAACGATTTGCCCAGAGCGTTCTGAAAGTGGAAAGCGGAGGGAACTGAAATGAGTATTCCAGCCTTACGTCAGTCTGTGCAGAATATTATTGGAGACAGGATAGCGGATCATCCGGGACTGTCCCTTTTCAAATACCATCCTTATCAGGATGAAAACGATCATAAGGAAAAGGATAAAACGCTGTATAAAGCAGTCCATAATATAAACGGAAATGACAGTACTTTCACATTATACAAACATGCTTTTGATCGTTGGGAAGAAGGATTGAAAACAGACAGTCCCTGGTCTGAAAAAATTCGTCTGAAGGCAAAAGACCGTCTTTTTATCGGCCTGGGCAATGCTTCTGTCCTGGAATTCGGTGCCAGTCTTCATCATATTTATGGATTTCCCCAGATTCCCGGTTCTTCCCTGAAAGGACTTTGCGCGTACTATGCGGATGAAGTATGGGGCAGTGCGGAAAAAGACTGGAAAATAGACGGGAAACTGCATCAAATGGTTTTCGGAAATCCGGATACAGAGGGTATCCCTGCTTCAGCAGGTGCAATTGATTTTCTGGATGCCTGGTGGGTTCCCGAAAAGTCGGGGATGACTCCTTTTGTCATTGAAATCATCAACTGTCATCATACAGATTATTATACAAAAAATGAAACTGTTCCCCCGGCAGATTGGGAGCAGCCCATTCCGGTAAAAATTCTTGCTGTCAGCGGAAGTTTTCTTTTTAGTATCAGAGGTCCGGCCTACTGGAACAAACTGATTCTGCTTCTGATTTCTGAGGCCGTCAGTTCATGGGGAATCGGGGGAAAAACAAGAGCCGGTTACGGACGTTTCATCGCCCCCAAACCTGCGGAAAAACCCGCACAGACCGAAATCTGGGAAGGGGCCTATGTCAAATACACACCCAATAACGGTGTCATTACAGCCGCCTGGGAAGGGAAAAAAGCCGAAACATCGGATAAGGAAGTGATTCCCCAACAGTATCACAAAAAACTCTTCCAAAAGAGAGAGGGAATAAATCTGAAAGTGGAAGCCGAAGTCTATGGCAATGCCTTCCGGCTGGTGAAAGTGTGGTATACTATTCCAATTTAGGTTTTTCCAGGCACTAAATTTGCTTCAACTGTCAACCGCAACTGTTTGGCGGACATGTTATAAGATTTTGTGTCTGTTTTTGGAAAAACCAAAATTGGATCAGTATAATTTCTGAAGGCAGGGCGCATCACGACACCCTGCCAAAGCAGCATCAGCCCGATTAATCCTGATATTCCCTTACCGAATCAAGGAGAATCCCATGAATAAACCTTTTTTTGTATTATCCCCCTGCGGAACCAGTCTGCTGACCAATGGTGTTTCCCAGGAATTGAGAAGTATTATCAATAAAAATGCCAATGTGCAGAACCGGAATCAGATTCCCCAAAATGAAATATCACTGCTTGAAGAACGGGAGCATTATATTCGCCAAAAACTGGCGGATGCAGATACAAATGATGTCATCCGCATGTCTGCCGAACTCAACGGTATTATCAAACTGACGGGGCACGGTTTTGCGGAGGGGAATGATTACCATCTGCTGCTCTGCACCGATACCTGGCTGGGGGAAATGACCGCCCGGGTTGCCGAAGAATGGCTCCGTTCCAAAGGCGTAACTGTGGAAATTCGGAGACAGAAGGATTTGCAGACTGCTGATTTGCAGGCATTTCAGCTGGCACTTTCCGAAATTGTGAAATGGTGCGAGCAGGAAATCACAGACTGGAGAAAAAGCCATCATACTGTTTTCAACCTGACCGGCGGATTCAAAAGTGTACAGGGGTTTTTACAGACTTTGGCCGCCTTTTACGCGGATGAAAGTGTGTATGTGTTTGAAACAGCCGATCTGCTCCGGATTCCTTCTTTGCCGGTCAGAATGGATGCACAGTCTGTTGTGCGGGAAAATCTGCATTCTTTCCGGCGATTGAATTTGGGACTGAAGGTATCGGATATTTCCGGTATTCCCGAAATTTTTATTCTGCAACTGGAAGGAGAGACCGCTTTTTCCGCATGGGGCGAGCTGGTCTGGAAACAGACAAAAAAACAGATTTACCGTGATGTGGTGTATCCGTCTCCCTGTGAAAGAGTGAAATACGGTCCGGATTTTCTGCGCTCTGTCCGGGATTTGTCCCCGAATCGGCGCAGCATGGTCAATAACAAAGTGGATGATCTTACCCGTTATCTGGAAAGTGAGGGGGAAGATCATATCAAATCTCTTGATCTCAAACAGTTGAAAGGAAACCCCAAACCGCCGTCCACTCATGAAATTGACGCATGGGCCGATCAGGATGCCAAACGGATTTTCGGTCATTATGAGGGGAATGTTTTTGTGCTGGATAAGTTGGGTAAACATTTATAATATTCACCCGTTTTCACGCAGGAGTGTGGGAACGATCTGAATGATTGGGAAAATACGGCCAAACTTTCAGTTTGGCACTCCGGCAAATTCTTAACTGAATGGCAATATGAATCATGAAAAAACAACTGTTTCTTATCTTCAGTCACACCTTCACCCCGGCCCAGGAAGCCGATGCCCGTGCTTCTTTGGGAGCGGAAAGTATTGTGACCATGCCCGAAGACATAAAAAAAATCTGGGGCAATGTGCCGCCGGAACTGGCGGAGATCGGCCCCCGGCTGGAACCTGTGCGGCAATGGCTTTCGGAACATGCCCGCGCGGGGGATTATGTACTGATCCAGGGGGATTTCGGCGCGTGCTGGCTCATGGTGAAATACGCGTTTGAAAGCGGGCTGATTCCCGTATATTCCACAACCGCACGGGAGGCCGAGGAGCAGCACAGCCCGGACGGCACCATAAAACTGACCCATCATTTCCGGCATCAGCGGTTCCGGAAATACGGTGAATGAAGGGGATCGCAGCAGAAAGATTTGACTTCTGAAATAAAAAAAATAGTTATGATTATACCGAATCATACGGACATACAGCAGGAGGATGAAATATGCTGAAAAAAATCTCTGCCGCCCAAGTCTGTCAGAATCTGGGACAGATTATGAATGAAGTGGCTACATTTGGAAATGATTATATTATCGAACGGTCAGGAACTCCTCTGGCTGTTCTTATTCCCATAGAAAAATATCGCAGAATTTCATCCGGAAAAGAAATCTTTTATGAAGAGGTGACGGCTTTTCAGGAGGCTGCGGCAGAAGTCGGTGATGAGGAACTGGATGAGATTATCGAAGAAGCCGTCAAATCTGCCAAAGATGCTGAACGCAGACAGATGCAGAATGAGCAGTTGTTATGATCCGCGTGGTTCTTGATGCCAATCAGTTTGTCAGCGCACTTCTCAATTGTTACCGGTGACCATCATCTGCTGGATATTAAAAACTATAATGAAATTCAAATTATTACGCCGAATGATTTCTTGAGTATAATAAAGGATCGGTTAGTATAATTGCATTATGCGGAGGAATATATGCGGAAAGTGTATCTGAGTTTTTTGGGATTGGGAAATACAAATCCGAAAGCCGGGGAACTGGGATATCGGAAATCCATATACGGACTGAACGGAACACTGTCAAAGGAAACCGAATTTGTTCAGGTCGCGGAAATGGAACTGTTGGGAGGATCAGAATTTGATCTGGTTCTTATTGCGGCAACGCAGAAATCTTATGATGCCCATTTTGAAAAAAAGCTCAAACCCCAAATGGCGGAGTTCGGAACAGAACCCCATTATCTGATTCTGGATGAAGATTTTACACCGGAAGGACAATGGAAATGGTTTGAAAAAATCCTGGCCCATATTGAACCCAAAGATGAGCTGATTATTGACCTTACCCACGGATACCGGGCCATTTCTATCATCTTTTCCACGGCTGTGAATTTTCTGCAAAAAGCCAGGAATATCAAACTGAATGCCGTATATTACGGTGTCTTTGAACTGACCGGTCAGTACGGATACGCTCCCATTGTGGATATGAAGGATTTTTATCTGATTAACGAATGGGCCGACGGGGTAAGCCGCCTGGTGGAGGATGCCGATGCCCGGAAACTGGCCGAAGCTGCGGAGCAGACCACGGACTTTCAGGCCGGGGAGCTCAATGATCCGGAAGTGATTTCCACCTTTGACGATCTCACCAATACCATCCGCAATGTGGATGTGAACAATGTGGCAGCAAAAGCCAGCGCCGCGCTTTCCCTGATCCGGAAGAAAAAGGAAACCGCCTCGGAAACCGGGAAAATCCTGCTGGATCTGGTGATTGACAAATTCGCAACCCTGAGCACCGGGGTTCCGCCCAGCGGCAGATATGACAAAGACTATTTCCATGTCCAACTGAAAATCATTGAACTGCTGCTGGAACACAGACTTTACATGCAGGCCTATACGGTGATGCGGGAATTCATCGCCTCCCTGGTGATGATTTATTTTGAACAGGAAGGCATGAAAAATAAAAAACGTAAAAAGCGCAGACCGACTTACGGCGAAGCTTTTGTCAAACTTTTCCAGTACCCGGAAAATGAATGGAAACTTTCAGAATATCAGCAGAAATACGCAGACCGTATCATGCCTTTTTATGAAAAGATGAAAGAAATCGGAGTTGAAAGCAAACTAAGGGGTTTCTCGAATCAACTGGCCGATTACCGCAACGGTTTCGACCATGCCTGGACAGCAAAAGGCGGAGCAAAAGAAAATATTGAATCTTTTGGGAAAGACTGCTTTCAGCATCTGCAGGAGGTAATGTCTTTGCTGGAGTCGGAGAAAATATTGTAAGATCGCTCCCGCGCTCCGCGTCAATGGCATTAAGTTAAGACTCCCCTCCCCTGAGGGAGGGGCAGGGGAAGGTGATAAAAGCATTTGATTACAGACTGTTATCTTCCCCCTCCCCTAACCCCTCCCACCGGGGGAGGGAAATTTTTGGCTTAACGTAATGGCATTGAGGCTCTGCCTCAATGCCATTACGTTAAGGAAAAGGCATTTTTGGAAGCCCTGAAAGGGCGCATTGGTATAGCCCGGGGCAAAGCCCTGGGAATATTGAATAAAGTATACTCCAAGCCCTGAAAGGGCGTATTAAAAAATGCTTCCGGAATATTACCGGTTTATAATCCGCCCTTTCAGGGCTTATGATTTTTTTTATCCTGTATTCCCGGCTTCACCCCGGGCTGTATCAGTCCGCCCCTTCGGGGCTTTCCTTAACTTAACGGCATTGACGCTCCGCGCGGGAACGGGCTGCGGGACGCTCCGCGTCCGGTATAAAAAGACTTTCATGTTTCGCTGTGAGTGATAACTCATGTCCGTTTATATGAAAGTGTCTGCGAAAAACCGGCTTCGGCCTTATTTTTCGCACTCCGCGCAGCTTTCATGTTTCGTTGTGAGTCATAACTCATGTCCGTTTATATGAAAGTGTCTGCGAAAAACCGGCCTCCGCCTTAATTTTCGCACTCCGCGCAGCTTTCATGCTTCGCTGTGAGTGATAACTCATGTCCGTTTATATGAAAGTCTGTCACCCTAGGGTGCGTTAGCAAAGCGTAACGCACCGAACAGTAGATATTACGGTGCGTTACGGCTAGCGCCTAACCCACCCTACTTTCATTTTTGCTGTGATTGCGTATCATGGACGTTTTAAAACCTATAAGTGTCTATCCGACAAAAAAATTCAGATTTTTTGGAAAAAACGGGTTTCAGCACCGTACATATATTCAAAAGGAAGAGGAAAGAATATGGGATCAGATACAGTTCATCAAAATGACAGCCGCGAAAGGAAGGAATATGGAAAATAAAAAAAGGCTTTTGGTGGTTCTGGCGGGCCTGCTGCATGATACGGGAAAACTGCTGGAACGGGGGGAGGTTTTCAAAGAAGCCCGCACAGACGATACTTATCTCGCCTTTTGCCCCAAAGCCCGAAAAGGGGGATATCCGACCCATATGCATGTTACCCATACGCGTGCCTTCTGTGACTGGCTGGAGGAAAGATTTGACTGCCTGAGAAATACCCCGGACAAATCCTGGAAAGACTGGTGCGCCGGTCATCATCTGGCCGAAGGGGGAAGCGAGGCAGCGGTCATCCGTATTTCTGACCGGCTGTCTTCGTCCGAACGGGATGAAGGGACGCATTATCAAAAGGACATTCACCGCAAAACCCTGCTGGAACCGGTGCTGGAACGGGTAAGACTGGAAGGTCATGAAGACTGCCTGCGGACGCGTTACCGCTATCCCCTGCGTCCCCTGACTTCGGACAGGGAATCTGTTTTCCCAATCCGGGGGGAGGATTTGCATATCAATGGCAGATCACCCGGTCTGAAAGAAATGAAAGGTGCGGAAGGGGCCGTATCCGATCCGTCCGGATGGTCCCATCTTATCGCAGATGATACATCTCTGATTGTGGATGCCTATCGTGAACTGGGCGAAGGATTGATAAAAGATATTCAAAACCTGTCAGAAAATCATGGAAAAGACATGGTTTTGCCCGACCTGCTGATCTGCCTTATGACCCTGCTGGAAAAATATACAGCCAGTGTTCCCTCAGCCACCAATGTGCGGCATCCGGATATCAGTCTCTTTGACCATCTGCGCACCACAGCGGCCATTGCCCAGGCCCTGTATCTCTACCGGGAGGAAAAGGAAGAGCAGCATACAGTTTTGCCGGAAGATGATGATATTCCCCGCTGGCTGCTGGTATGCGGGGATTTTTCCGGTATTCAGAAATTCATTTACAACCTTAGCAGCAAAGGGGCCGCCAAAGGGCTGCGGGGACGATCTTTTTATGTGGGGCATTTCTGCCGTATCTGCTCGGATTATCTGCTGAATAAGCTGGGACTGCACCGGGCGGCCCTGCTCTATAATTCCGGGGGGAAATTTTACCTGCTGATTCCTTCCCATCTGAAGAAAAAACTCTATGAAGTCCGGGCGGAAGTAAATCACTGGCTGCTGGAACGATTCCGCGGGGATGTTTTTTTCGGACTGGGGATTGCCGAAGTCACGGCTCCCATGTTTTCCCAGGGGAAAATGAACGATGCATGGGAAACAGCGGCCCTGGACCTGGAACGCGACCGGCAGCAGAAATTCCGGGAGCGGCTGGCAGATGTGTCTTTTTTCGCACCGCAGACAGGAGATAACCCCGCGAAGCACTGCCGGGTCTGCGGCAGTAACCGGGATTTGAAAGAAAGAGAGCGGGACGGGGAAAAAATTCTCCGCTGCGATTCCTGTCATGAAATGGAAATGATAGGAAAAAATATTACGGATACCGCAGCATTGTTCATTTTTCGGGGAACAAAAGAAGAGGGAATCCGAATCAGAACAGCCGCGGCTCTGTCTGCTGAGCGGTTTTTTTTCATTGAAAAACTGAAAACAGCTTATCTGCTGATTCCGGAAGACAGCTTACATATCCTGAAAAATATAACAAGTCCGGGGGAATGCATATTCTTTGGAAAATATGCGGATATGAACTTTGCAAAACTTCATCTGCCCAACGCGGCAGTCTCTTTTCTGCATATCGGGAAATGGGAAAAAAACCGCTGTATTCATGAAAATGGGGACCCCTGGGATTTTGAAGACTACGCCAAAAAATCCCAGGGCATTTCCCGTATGGGTATTCTCCGCATGGATGTGGATAATCTGGGCATGGTCTTTATCAAAGGACTGCATTTTCCCGAAAGAAAGAACAAAGGATGGGGAGCGGTCAGCGGGAAAAAACCCATGGCTTCCATCTCCCGCATGGTGACACTTTCCCGGCAGTTAAACCTTTTCTTTTCCGGCTACCTGCCCCGGATTCTGGAAAATGGGGAATTTGATCGCTGCCAGATCATTTACGCGGGCGGGGATGATTTGTTTATCATCGGTTCCTGGCATCAATTACCTGATTTGGCAGAAAAAATCCGCTCGGAATTCCGGGAATTCTGCTGTATGAACCCGGTTTTTTCCATCTCCGGCGGTCTGCATCTGCAGGGGGGTAAATATCCTGTTTACAAAGGAGCGCAGATGGCCGGGGAAGCGGAAAAGAAAGCCAAAATTCTGCGGGAAGAATGGGACATTGCACAAAATTTCATGCACAAGGACGCGTTCTGTTTTCTGGCCCCCATTGCCTGGGAGGATTATGAAAAAGCAAAGGAAATCCGGGGATTTCTGGAAAAGGAAATGGTGAAAAACCGTGGGTTCCCTGCCTACCTTTCCCGCATGATTGCAGGAAACAAAGTGCTGGCACAGCACCGCAGCCGGGAAAAAAATCTCAGTCCTGCCGAGGCATGGCGGGATATTGTCTATGAATCCTGGCGATGGCGCACAGCCTACCATCTGCGGCGAAGGTATGGAAAAGATGAGGACATGATAAAACAATGGACGGAAACGCTTTTCCCCAAAGACGGGGAGGAAAGAAGCAAAATACCGGTTCATGCCTGGCTGGAAATGCCCGTGCGGTGGACGGAATTTCTGAATCGGAAATCATAGCGTTGCGGAGTGCGAAAAGTAAGGCGAAGGCCGGTTTTTTCGCAAACAAACGGAGTGCGTAATGTCCGAAAAATAAAATTTTCGGACTCCGGGATCGTGCGAAAAATAGGGCGAAGGCCGGTTTTTCGCAAAGAATGAAAGATTTGCGAAGGAGAAAGATATATGAGCGAAAACAAATATCAGAAGGAAATTGATGCCATCATTATTGAAAATGATGCAAAAATTTTGGTGGAAACCGCACAGAAAATTGCCGGGGAGATGATTCAGATAAAAAGAAATGGAAAGGGAATTGATGAAGGCGCATCGGTTTCCACTTCCCAAATTCGGAATATTTACGGAAGCAGCAAAAAAATCGAAATGTCTCTGGATAAAAACAATATGCCGCTAATGTACAATCGCCTGATTCTGCTCAAGCCCAAAATGGCCTATGCCAACGGACGGTTTAACAAGAAATTAAGATGGGGAGACAAAATCCCCGGATTCAAGACCCTGGTGGATTCCCTTTCCTATGCCATTGACAAAGTGGATGGCGATTATGACCGGATGAAAAATTTTTTTAATTTCTTTGAAGCCATTCTGGCCTACCATAAAGCAGAAGGAGGAAAATAATTATGACCGCTATTTCCAATATTGAATTCAGAAGCAGAATTTTTCTGTCCGGAACCCTGAAAACCATCACCGGTCTGCATATTGGCGGCAATTCCACTGAAATGGAAATCGGCGGGGCAGATTCCATTGTCGTGCGCGATCCCATCAGCAATTTTCCTTATATTCCGGGTTCATCTCTGCGGGGAAAAATGCGGAGTCTGCTGGAAAGAGTGCGGGGGGAAATGACCATTGACCTGGAAAAATCCGAAATCCGGCAGGTGAAATATGTCAAAGACCTTGCAGAACCTTTGACAAAGGGCGCAAAGTTAGGGAAAGCCGGACCGTCCACTGATCCGGGAGCCGCATCCGCCCGCCTTTTCGGTGTGGCCATTGACAAACAGGAAAGCGACCGACCGGAAAATATCATCCCCCAGCGATTGGTGGTGCGGGATGCCCGGCTTTCTAATCCCGAAGAACTGGAAGCTGCCCGGAATACGGATATGCCCCTCACGGAAGTGAAAACCGAGGTGGCCATAGACCGGATTACTTCCCAGGCCAATCCCCGCCAGATCGAACGGGTTCCCGCGGGTGCGAAATTCCACTTTGAATTTGTTCTCAATCTCTACGGGGAAGACAAAGAGGAAGATTATGTAAAACTGCTCTTCCAGTGCATGGAACTCTTGCAGGATGATTACCTGGGCGGACACGGCAGCCGGGGATACGGCCGGGTGCAGTTTGATGTGGAAAAGATTACGCGCAAAAGTGCGGAAGACTACCGGGAAAGCAACTCTGCACAGGACTTCAGCATTGATATTCCTCCGGAACTGAAAAATCAGCCATAAGGAGAGATTATGCGTATTTACAAACTCAGATTTCTCTCTGCACTGCATGTGGATTCCAAAGGATCGGGAGAACCGGAAAGCGCGGAGGAATTCATCCGCTCCGATACCCTGTCCGCGGCCATGTGCCTGGCATGGTCGGATATATTCCCGGCTCCGGATTTCCTGGATCCCCCTTTCCGTCTCAGTTCGGCTTTTCCCTATATCGGAAATACCCTGCTTTTCCCCATGCCGCTCTGGCAGATATGGGAGGGGGCAGACCCGGCAGAACGGAAAAAACGGAAAAAAATCCGCTGGATTTCCCAAAGCCTTTTGGAAAAGGTGCTGGGGGGGAAAAAAATCCGGGCGGAAGATGTCTCGCAGCCATCCCCCGGCATTGCCTTTTCCGCAGCGGAAAAAATCCCCGCTGGCCTCTTCTGGAAAATTGACGAACGGCAGCGGGTGAGCGTGGACCGCCTGGGAATGCAGGCGGACGGCGGGCTGTTTTTCTTCGGTCTTCAGTTCTTTGCAGCAGACTGCGGGCTGTGGTTTGCCGCGGATGTTCCCGAAGAAAAGCAGAAAGAACTGCGGGCAGCGCTGGATTATCTGGGCGATACGGGCATCGGGGCCGACCGTAACAGCGGGCTGGGGCATTTTACAATTGCAGAGGAAAAAGAGTGGACACCGGCAACAGTGAAAAATTCCGACGGTGCTTTCCTGCTGTCTTTATACAATCCTGCTCCGCCCCCTGAGGAAAACCTGCAAAAACTGCTGCACAGAAGTGCCTACGGGCTGAACACCCGTTCCGGATGGGTGGTGAATTCCACTTTGGGAAGGCCCCCCATCCGGGTATTTACCGAAGGTTCCTGCTTTTCCGGAAAACCCAAAGGCCGGGTGGTGGAAATGCTGACCGGGGAAACAAAGGCAAAACATAAAGAACTTGCCAAACTGCCTCACAGCGCGCCCAGGGATTTCCGGGCTTTATTCCTTCCCTGTAAGCTGTCGGATGAACTGCGGGAGGTGACATCATGAAAAAACATTCACAGACCTGGGAAATCATCCTGCTCACCCCCCTGCATGTGGGGGACGGGGAATCCCTGCAGGTGCAGATGGATTATTTACCTTCCAAAAAGGGGCTGGAAGTCATTGATCTGGAAGCCGTTCTGGAAAGTTTACAGGATAATCCCAAAGCCCTGTCTGACATGGGGCGTATGGACATCAGCAGTTTTATCCGCAGTTACGGTCTTTCGGTGCTGCCCAGATACCGTCTGACTTTCCCCGATACAGTTCCCAATGAAGTCCGGCGGTTCATCAAAGACGCGTATGGCCGTCCTTTTCTGGCCGGAAGCAGCCTGAAAGGAGCCATCCGCACGGCCTTGTGGCAGGGACTGGATCGGTCCCGACTGCCATCGGCATCGGATTTCCGGAGCTTTGATAAAGCAGTGAAATCCCTGGAGGGTCAGCCCCACAATGATTTCCTGCGGCCTTTGCAGATCAGCGACAGTCCGGGAATTGCCGGGGATGGAAACCTTCAGGTATCCGACATCCGTTTTTTCAATCTCCGGAACGGAGACCGGGCCGGGTGGAAAGATTTCTCCGGCAGAAGAACCCTGGATCGCTTTCAGGATGCAAACGGAATATTTGCAGAAAGTCTGAAAAGTGAAACCCGTTTTTATGTAAAGGCCAAACTGGATTCTTTTCTGCCTTCGGCTCCGGTCAGCAGACTCTGGCCCATTCCGCCGACAGAAGGACTGGACAGTTTTGAATCCCTGGCCCGCGCGGTCAACACCCACAGCCGGAACATCGCAGAAGGGGAAAAAGCCTTCTTTGCCCGCTACGGGCAGAACCATGTTGCGGCCTTTTATGACAGTCTGATGCAGGGTATTGACGGTCTGGCAGAAAAACCGGGAACTTTTATTGTCCGCATGGCCTGGGGCAGCGGCTGGAAAGGCATGACCGGGGACTGGATGAGTGAAAGAGAGCTGGCAGATGTCCGAAGACAGAAACCTTTGGGCAAACCGGGTGTTCCGGTCTTCCCCAAAACCCGGCGGCTGGCGATGAAAGACGGGTTGCCGTCCCAGCCTTTGGGCTGGGTGCTGGTTCAGCCCGCGGCAGATGATCTTTTTTACAGTGCAGCGGAAAATCTTACAGCGCCCTCTGTTCCGGAAGCAAAAACCGGAATTTCGGCCCCGGCCATCCCCAAACCTGCGGAAAAACCGGTGCAGACCGAAATATGGGAAAATGCCTTTGTTAAATACACTCCCAATGACGGTAAACTCACAGCCGTCTGGAAAGGGAAAAAAGCTGAAACATCAGATAAGGATCTGATCCCCCAACAATATCACAATAAACTCTTCAAAAAGAAAAAAGGAATAAACCTGAAGGTGGAGGCCGAGGTATATGGCAATGCCTTCCGACTTATCAGAGTGTGGTAAATTTATATGAAAGTCCCCTGTAGAGACGCACGGTGTGCGTCTCTGCGGTGTGCGTCTCTCTGCGGTGCATTTTCATGCTTCGCTGTGACCGTCCCGTCATGGCCGTTTATATGAAAGTCCCCTGTAGAGACGCACGGCGTGCGTCTCTCTGCGGTGTGCGTCTTCTGCAGAGACGCACACCGTGCGTCTCTACGGTATGGCACTTTCATGTTTCGTTGTGACCGTCAGTCATGGCCGTTTATATGAAAGTCTTTCACCGCAGGTCGGGTCAGCGAAGCGTAACCCGACACAAATATTTGATATTGCTGGATTACGCTTCGCTAACCCAACCTACACACTGTAGAGACGCACGGCGTGCGTCTCTGCGGTCGTGCGTCTTCTGCAGAGACGCACACCGTGCGTCTCTACGGTGTATTTTCATACTTCGTTGTGAGTCACGGCTCATGTCCGTTTATATGAAAGTGTCTGCGAAAAACCGGCCTCCGCCTTCATTTTCGCACTCCGCGCAGCTTTCATGTTTCGCTGTGACCGTCAGTCATGGCCGTTTATATGAAAGTCTCCCCGCGCTTCGCGCGGGAACGGGAAAGAGGCTTTCGGCGGGAAGCTGCAGTATTTTTTCAGGAAATAACCTAAAAACTTATAATCTCATAACCTTCCTGCTGAAAACGGCTCATGGAGGGATGTCCGTTCATATCATTCAAAAGCACAAGCTCCTGCTCTTTCGCGTTTTCCAGTGTCCCCATTTTCCGGGAACAGGCTTCACAGACTCCGGCCAGCAGTCCTGCAATTCTGACTTTTTTCCACAGACCGTAAAGGGGATGATCCTCTTTTTTCAATTCGGGAATCAGTTTTACAGATGCCCCTTCCATAACAATCTGTACATCACCCCCTTTTTCTTTCATATCCAGTGCATTGAGCAGCACATGGATGAAACACAGGGGATCTCCGTTAAACACAAACAATGCATTTTTTTTCATAAAGATTTTTCCTCCTCCCAGCGGATACAGTCTTTGGGGCACATTGCAATGGCCTCATCCACCGCATCTTCCGGATAGCAGCAGCCCGGTTCGGCATCCGCCACATGGATAAAGCCTGCATCATTACAGACAAAAACCGAAGGGGCCACTGCAACACATCCCAGACACAGATTGCAGTCTGCATATTCCACTACGGGTTTTTTCATGGGATTTCAGTTCCTGTAAGGCAGTACACAAGCGCATTTGTTTTTTTGATAAGTGTTCCCTGTTCTCTGCAAATTGTACACAGAAAAACGATTGCATTGTTTCAGATGAAACTGAGGATGAATTTCACGGCAAAACCGGACTGCCGGGTTACGCTTCGCCAACCAGACCTGCAATTTTAAGTGAAACAATGCACTATAAAGGAGGGAAATATGCAGGTCAATAAATTTTTTGTGTTTGACCGGACAAAAATACGGCTTCCGCACTCCGGGACAGCCGTGAAACCGCATCCGGGAAAACTTTTCGGTATACCGGGTCTTTGGAAGCCCCCTTTCCTGTCTTTGATTCTCCGGATGATAAAATCCCGGCAGAATATCTTGCACTCTCATTTTTTCTGTTGTAAGTTGTCAGACTCTCATGATTTATAATCTTAACATAAACAGATACGGAGAAAATCATGGTACTGCGGGAAAATTATGTGGATGGTCTGGCAGAAGAGGTGCTGACAGAAATGGCCTTCAGCTTTTTCGGAGAGCGCAGGGAGGTGGAAGATGCCATCAGGGTTTTGCAGCAATACGCACAGGCACTTCGGGAAAAAGAGACAGAGGTGGAAACTGCGGCCCGTTTTCTGGCTTATCTGGCCGTGGATACGAAAGAACTGGAGGCGTTTTACGCTTTAGCCGGGGCGGAGAAAAATATTTTTCCTTTGGACAGGGAACTCCCGGCCCGCTTTCTGCCCGAAGAAATGCCGGGTGCATTTACGGCCAAAGGTGTTTATCAGAAACTCCTGCTTCATGCTTACAGGATTTTGCAGAAACTCTGTGACGAATATATGAATGGAAAAAAAGCAGAGGAACTGGCAAAGGATGATCCCGGAAATACAGATGCTGCATACCGGGTGTTTATGGGAATGTGCCGGATTATCAATGAAAAAATAAGTAAAATCAATAAAGAAAATCGCCCGGGGCAGACCCTGCGTTATTTCAAACGCTTCCGCCCGGAAACAGAAATCAGGGAGAATATCACCGGGGGAAGCACTTTCTGCGGTTCGGGAAGTGAATGCCGAATCAATCAGGCACTGTCATTTGAACAGATTGATCCGGATGCTTTCGGTCTGAAAATTTATCCGGAACTGCCGCCCGCGGATCAGATGAAGGAAAAAATTGCGGACTGCTGCGCAAAAGTATGGAACAGCAGGCAGGCAGAAGCGCGCAGTCTTATGGCAGAAGTTAAAAAAAGGTGTAAAATGAAAGGGCAGTAAACTTATTTTTCAGACAATTACTATCTCTCTTGACTTAAAAACGAGTTAATTATATGAAACGTCGGTCTTCAAAATCCGGAAAAAACAGATGGGCAGATCATTTTACCCGAAAAGCCAAAAAAGAAAAATACGCGGCCCGCTCTGTATACAAACTGCAGGAAATTCAAAGTAAAAATAATGTGATCCGTAAAGGGGACAGGGTATTGGATTTGGGATGCGCTCCCGGTTCATGGCTGCAGTATGCCGCAGAGCTGGTGGGCGGCAAAGGACAGGTTGTCGGTATTGATCTGAAAGAAGTGACGGAAAATCTGCCGCCCCATGTGAAAACCCATACCGGGGATCTGCTGGAAGCGGGCGGAGAGATGATGACGCTCATCGGCAGGGATTATCATGCGGTGCTCAGCGATATGGCCCCTTCAACGACCGGACACAAAGAAACGGACTCGGCCCGCTCCTATATTCTCTGCGAATCCGCTCTTCTGCTGGCAAAAGAAGTGCTGGTGCCCGGGGGCGTTTTTATCTGCAAGATCTTTCAGGGGCCTGATTTTGAAGCATTTATAAAACAGGTCAGAGAAGAATTTTCAAAATGCAAAATATTCAAACCCCAGAGCAGCCGCAAGGCCAGCAAGGAAATATTTGTTATCGGTCTGGGGCGGAAAAAGGAATGAGGAGGCATATATGTCAGGACACAGTAAGTGGTCAACCATCCGCCATAAAAAAGGGGCAGCGGATGCCAAACGGGGAAAGGTTTTTACCAAACTGATTAAGGAAATTACCATTGCCGCGCGCATCGGCGGGGGCGATCCGGCTGCCAATCCCCGGCTTCGCACGGCCATTGCCGCGGCCAAAAACGAAAATATGCCCAAAGACAATATGGACCGGGCCATTAAAAAAGGAACAGGGGAGCTGGAAGGTGTCAGTTATGAAGAAAACACCTATGAAGGTTACGGCCCTGGCGGTGCGGCAGTTTTACTGGAATCTCTGACAGATAACAAAAACAGGGCCGTGGCGGAAATCCGGCATATTTTCAGTAAAAGGGGCGGTAATCTGGGAGAAAACGGCTGTGTTGCGTGGATGTTTGACAAAAAGGGTTATCTGAATGTTGAAAAAAATGCCGCGGATGAAGAACAGCTGATGGAAGTGGCGCTGGAAGCCGGTGCCGAAGATGTGCGGGAGGACGGGGACAGTTTTGAGATCATTACAGAACCTGATGATTTTGAAAGTGTCAGAGAGGCCCTGGAAAAAGCGGAAATTCCGTATACAGAAGCAGAAGTAACCATGCTGCCCCAGAACATCGTAAGTCTGACAGGCAAAGAGGCAGAGCAGATGATGAAACTGATGGAGGCTTTGGAAGACTGCGATGATGTACAGAAAGTATATACCAATGCAGACATTCCCGATGATATGGTATAGCAGCAGGGGCGGGTTCCGCTGTGCTTCCCCCCCACTCTGATACCCCAGCCCAATGTTTGCTGCCTTAAGCAAAAAACTCCCTCCCCGGCGGGCGATACTGTTGCCTTAAGACTCCCCTCCCTTAGGCAGGGGGAGGGGAGTCTTAAACAGCATTGCTAATAATGATGGTTTCGTAAAAAGTCAAAACCTGAATTTTTCAGCGCAATATATTGTGTGTAATCGCTCTGATAATCGCCATATAATGCAGCAAGATTTTTTTTACGGGTTCATCAATAATCAGTAGATCGAAAACTTTCCGGCGGAGTGCAAAAATTGTATTTCTGCACCGCTGAACATGGGTAAAACGGAGCGTTTTCTGCCGGGCATTCATGCAAAAATACAATTTTTGCACTCCGGGAACCGTTCTGAAACCGGTCGGCGGAAAACTTTTCGATCTACTGATAATACTTTAGGGGGCGTTAGCGGAGCGTAAGGCAGCCCGGCACACTCCGCTGAATTCAGCCTTCAGCCGGTTCACAGGAAAGGGACTGGCTGATAAGATGAAGAATGTCGGGAAACCGATCCATCATTTTTTCGATACGATCCACATCCATCATCTCCAGAGACAGGATCAGTTCTTTACTGAATGCGGAAAGCAGTGCGGAATTGAATTTTTCGGACAGGGATTGCAGATCCTTTGCAAAATCAACCAGATCATCAATAAAAAAGATTTCCTGGTTCTGCTTCCAGCGGGGGAGATACTCTTCTGTGAGAATGCGGAACAGCTCGGGTGAATGTGTATCCCCGCGCCTGTCCTGTGCCGGAATACAGGAAAATGTCTCCGGCCCGCCAGAATTTCCGGCAGACACTTCAAGCATTTCTCCGCGAAAATCCGGGAGGGGGAAAGTTTGCCGGTCCTGATTTTGCGGGGCAACCGGAATATCCGGCAGTTCCACACGGAAAATACTGCCTTTTCCCACCCGGCTTTGCAGGCGGAGTCTTCCCCGGAACATTCTGCAGAGTTTTTGGGTAATGCACAGCCCCATGCCGGTTCCGCCGTATTTCCTGCTTTTATGTGTTTCCTGCTGCTGAAAATTTTCAAAAATCCTTTCATGCTGATTCCGGGGAATACCAATCCCGGAATCTTCCACCTCTATATACAGATGAAAACGATCTGCTGCTTTCCCGGCAAAGTCTCCGTCAAGGGATATGCTGATATGCCCTTTTTCCGTAAATTTGACGGCGTTGGCTGTCAGATTGATCAGGATCTGGCGTATCCGTATCGGATCGGTAATCAGATCAGGAATGTCGGAAAGAATCCGGTAGGTGAGTTTCAGCCCTTTTTCCCGGGCGGGACCGAGAAACAGATTATATATCTCATGCACTATTTTCTGTATGTTAACGGCTTCGCAGCACAGGAGCATTGTGCCGGATTCCAGACGGGAGAGATCCAGAATATCATCTATGAGCGAAATCAGCAGTCTGCCGCTGGACAGAATATTGCTGATGTAATAACGGTGATGTTTTCCTTCGCATTCATGCAGCAGAATCTCGCTGAAACCGAGGATGGCATTCATGGGAGTCCGTATTTCATGACTCATATTTGCAATAAAGTGACTCTTGGCAAGATTGGCGGATTCCGCTGCTTCTTTGGCCCTGCGGAGTTCCTGCTCCGTCCGGCTGTGCTCCCGAATCTCCTGCTGCAAACGCCGGTTCTGCCTGCGGAGTTTTTTCTGCATCTGCGAAAGATTCATATGCGCGCGCACACGGGCCAGCACCTCTTCTTTGCGGAAAGGTTTGCTGATATAATCCACAGCACCGATTTCAAAGGCTTTGACGATATGGGGATAATCTGTGAGCGCGCTGATAAATATCACAGGAATATCCCGGGTTTTTTTTTCAGATTTGATCCGGCAGCATAATTCATATCCGTCCGGTTCTTCCATCATAATATCCAGCAGAATCAGATCCGGCCGCTTTTCTGCAAGCATTTCCAGCGCTGTTTTTCCATTGTCGCACACCCGGACATGATAGCCCTCTTCAATGAGAATTCTCTGCAGAATTTTCAGATTGATTGCAGAATCATCAACGGCCAGAATTTTTCCCGGATAACTGCCGGATTTATCCTCCTGTCCGCATTGCTCAGATTTTTTTTTTGAAATCTGGTTCATTCATCTGTTCCCCCGGCATATCCGGAAAACATCCGCTGTTTCAGACAGGAGCATTATATTTTTTCCCAATATTCTTCCGGCATTTCCATACTCATTTTCAGCGCACCGATAGCACCGCAGAATTCGGCATCCTGCACAGTTGCGGCATTTCCTCCCCCGTAGGGTTTCAGGCTTTTTTCCACTGCCCGGTCAATGCCTTTCAGTCGGGAACCGCCTCCAGCGATGATAATATGATTCCGGAGTTTTTCCTGAAAATCCGGATCAAAAGTGCCCACCAGTTTCTGTATGGCACTGCATATGGGATTGGTGAGTTTCAGGCAGGATTCCCTGAGAATATCGGTCAGATCATATTCCGAAGGAATTCCCTGCTCCCTGAGGGTGACAATTACGGGTTCGGAGACATCGCTCACATAACCGTATTTTTCTTTGATACGGCGGACAATCTGCGGGCTGAGCTGCACATGGGGGTATTTTTCCAGGATAGCCCTGCAAAGTTGTTCATCCAGAAAGTTTCCGGCAACTTTCAGGGTAAGCTGATCCTCTTCCTCCGGGATGGAACCGTGCATACGGCAGAGATCCGTTGTGCCGCCCCCGATGTCCACAATCAGTGTTTCATCAAAGCAGTCTATGGAATAGGCCACGGCAAAAGGTTCGCTGACAATCAGAATTTTATCAACAAAATCCTCTGTAATATCAATAATTGCCCGTTTACTGTTAATGCTGGCCTGCGCGGGAACCCCGATGGCCGCATAAATCTGGTCTTCTTCTGTTTTTTCGGGTAAGGATTCCCGGAGAATGTGCCGGAGAATCAGACCGGTGGCTTCCAGGGCTTTTTCATCCTCACAGACCACTCCTTCGGCCAGGGGCCGGATCATATTCAGGGCCAGACGGTTTTCCAAAGCATCTTCCCCCAGCAGATAGGGCTGATTCAGGCGTTTTCTGGAAATAATATCCTTCGGATATCCGACGCAGGTTAGGGTGGACAGCCGTCTGCCCGTGGATGTGGCGACCGATGTGCGGCTGGTTCCCAGATCAATTCCCACATAAAAAACTGTTGCCATGTATTTTCCTCCCGAATGTATCCGGATAAATCTCTGTAATCAGCGGACAGATGCTGCAGGACTTCCCCCCCTTCAGGCACAATATTGCTGCCTTAAGCAAAACCGGGTCTGCCGGGCCGTATTGCTGCATACACCCCGGGGCAATGCCATTTAGAACCTATCCGAAAACCTCCGAAACCGGTTTTTGGAACCGGTGAAAACAGGGGTTCAGAATACCGAAAGACAGGTTTTCGGACAGGTTCTAAGTTAAGACTCTCCCCTCCCCTGAGGGAGGCAGTGCTGCTGACGTAAGCAAAACCGGGGTCTGTATTTGATGCTGCTGATAACAGCAAAAACGGATTTCTGTCAACCGTCTAATTTTTCACATATTTTTTCTGTATAATAAAAAAACGGGGCGACCAGTGACCCGGCCGCCCCGCAGATACGATTCCCTTTATCCCCGGCAGAAGACCCGCAGGAAAAAATCACAAAGAAGGTCGCATGAAAATTACAGTTTGGAAAGCAGTTCCTCTCTTACTTCATTAATGGGATTTTTGCCTTCAACTGTAATATATTTCATTTTATCATCTGCCAGCGCTTTGAAATAATAGGCGGATGCCAGGGTTCCGGTTTCCGCGTCATAATAGATGGAATGACGTTTGTCAATTGCGGTTTCATCCTGATCATCGGCACGGGCGGAAAGTTCGCCGCCGCATACCCGGCATTTGTCGCCGTCCGGTTTGATGGCATCAATATAGATATTGTTGGGATGATTGTTGTCATTGACGCAGAGCCTGCGGCCCATGATTCTGTTTTTGGCAATCTGGCGGTCCAGCAGGATTTCCACAACATAGTTCAGCCGGATACCGTCTTTTTTCAGGGCTTCATCCAGTTTTTCTGCCTGTACTTTGCTGCGGGGAAATCCGTCCAGCAGCCATCCGTTTTTGCAGTCATCTTTTTTCAGGCGGTCCAGGATCATGGGGATGGTAATCTCATCGGGAACCAGGTCGCCTCTGTCAATATACTCTTTGGCTTTTTTTCCCAGTTCGGTTCCGCCTTTGATATTTTCACGGAAAATTGCACCGGATTCGATATGGGCAATATTGAATTTGTCTTTAATCAGTGTTCCCTGGGTTCCCTTGCCGCTGCCGTTGGGTCCGAAAATTAAAATGTTCATTTTTTTCCTCTCTGAAATTAATAATTACCTGTCCGTAACCGACTCTGTACTGTCAGGGTTGAAATTGTGCGTCTGAAAAGCGTTTCAGCGATTATATTATTAACTGTAAACCGGGAACACACAGAAACAAAGCTGCCAGTACCTCATAATAAAAAAAGATGCTGATACAGTTTTTAAGATAATCAGCAGATCGGAAACTTCCTGAATTTCCCCCTCTCCACGGGAGGCAGTGCTGCTGACGTAAGCAAAACCGGGGTCTGTAAGGGCGTACTGCATAGGCCCGTCGCACAGGTCCGGGGCCGTATGCAATACGCTCCTGCAGTCAGCTGTACTGCCCCCTCCCTCAGGGAGGGGAGTCTGAAAGCCGACCGGAAACAGAATCGTTTCGATCTGCTGACAATGATTGGGGCGGACCGGGTTGAAGGAGATGAAAACCGGCATATTTATGCTGCCGTGCTGGTTCCTCAGCCCAAAATGCGGGAAACCCCAAACCGATTTTCTTAAAATCTGTAAAACCGGAAATGTCAGACCCGGATCATCACAGGTCATCATTTCCGTAAAAATATATCCGCTGATAAGTATAAAATCAGGAGTCTATTGTCAAGGGTATAAAGGAGTAAAAGATATTTTTATCTGTCCGGAAATATTTTTTCAAAAAGGGTCTGCAGCATTGTCATATATTACTGTACTGTAAGAAAATAAAAAACGGACAATATGCAATTTCCTTCAGGGAAATCTTGACGAAACAGTAGGGATCTAGGATAAGGGGCAGGTGCGAAACAGTTTTGATTGTTTTGCTGCTCCGCAGAGAAAAAGGGTTGTGGGTCAAATCCGCTGATGAAATGGGATTTCCCATTGTATGGGCGTACTGCATACACCCCTCAGCAGGTTGTACGGGGGCGTATGCAGTACACCCTTACAGGGAAAAATCAGCGGATTTGTCCCACTGCCGGGAATAATTGGGATGGGAAAAAATATGGATTCGTAAAAAGTCCGAAAATCAGGTTTTGATACATATTAACACTCTGATTTTATTAATAGCAATTTTTGAAATTTGGACTTTTTACCGATTCATCAAAAAAGATTCCGGAAAAACACAATAGGAGTTACGCAGTTGAAATATAATCTGCTGTTTTTATTGACTGTCAATTTTTCAGGCACACAATAAATTCAAACAGTTAAAATTCAACCGCGTAACTCCTGCACAAATCAGAAAGAGAGGGAAAATATGGAAATAATACATTTTGATGCCCGTGATATTGAAAATACACTGGCACGCATGAGTGAACGGCAAATCAACAGTCTGGCCTTTGGCGCAATTCAGGTGGATGAAAAAGGAACCATTCTTTCCTATAATGTGGCAGAAGGGGAAATAACCGGCCGCAATCCCGAAGAGGTTATCGGAAAAAATTTTTTCAACGAAGTGGCCCCCTGCACCAAAACCGAAGAATTTTACGGACGCTTCAGAGATGGGATCAGAAAAGGAAATCTCAGCACCCTGTTTGAGTATGAATTTGATTATAAAATGAAACCCACCAAAGTCAAGGTGCATATGAAAAAGGCCATTCTCGGTGATTCTTACTGGATTCTGGTAAAAAGGATGGTCAGATAATCAGAAATGAAATCCTTCCTGCTTTCTGAAGATGCGATTTACAGGATACTCCGGGATCTGCTGCGCTCGGAACTGCGCCGGATGCGCGGCACTTGGGACAGTGATACGGATTTTCCGCGGGATACGGTATTTCCGGACGCGCCCTGGCACACGGACTCCATGGAAATCATGGAAATGGCGGCCGCGGTAACGGAATTTTTTCATCTCCATAAAAGCGGTCTGGAAGATAATCTGCTGCGTTTCAAAAAAATGGGGCAGTGGATAGAAACGGTTGCCATTTCCCGGAAACATTTTCCGGAAGAAATCACTTTCCGCACATCCGGCAGTACCGGAGAACCGCTTCCCCGCTCCCACAGGATGGAAGACATGATGCAGGAAATCCGTGAGCTGGCGGACATTTTCAAAAACAGGAAACGCATTCTTTCCTTTGTTCCGGCCCATCATATCTACGGATTTCTTTTTACTGTGCTTTTACCAGCTGAAACGGGAATTGAGGTCAGAGACGGCAGGGATACGGGAACCGGCATTCCGGCAGCCGGGATCCGCCCCGGTGATCTGCTCATTTCATTTCCCGCGCACTGGTCTTTTCTGGAACGTTCCTTAGCCGGTCTGTCCGAAGATGTGGAAGGTGTCAGCTCCACCGCACCCATGCCCCCGCAGCTGATCCGGCGCATTGAGGAAAAAGGAATATCACGTTTCAGCGAAATTTACGGTTCCTCCGCACATGGCGGAATCGGATACCGCCACAAAACCGGACAGCCCTTCCGCCTTTTTTCCTATCTGCATCCTGCAGCATTTCCCGCGGATGAAAATACCCTCCTTGTCAGAACATATCCCAATGGAAAGCAGCGCGTTTTTCCTGCTGAGGATCTGCTGGAATGGGAAGATGAAAAGCATTTTTATGTCCGGTGCCGCCGTGACGGCGCTGTGCAGGTCGGCGGGATCAATGTGTATCCGGAAACCGTGGCCGAAAAAATACGGGCGCATCCCCTGGTGGCGGACTGTGCGGTGCGCCTCATGAAAGACAGGGAAATACCCCGGCTCAAGGCTTTTATTGTTCCGGAAACAGACAGGGAAAAAGATATTCTCATCCGGGAACTCCGGGGCTGGATGCAGCAGCATCTGCATACAGCCGAAATACCGCTGCATCTGCGCCTGGGAGAAAAACTGCCCCGAAATGAAATGGGGAAAAACAGGGATTGGAGAACGGACTGATAAGGGAAAAACAGTAGCTCGGAAAGTTTCCGGAGGAGTGCAAAACTGTATTTCTGCATGGGTCAGCCGGGAGATGCGGCGGTGCAGAAATACAGTTTCTGCACTCCGGGACAGTCGTAAAACTGTATACCGGTTCATCAAACGTAGAGTTTGTCAGAATTTTTTCTGAATAATTTCAGCATGTCAAACTCTAAGTTTGACACTCCTCAGATATTAGGGCAGCAGCATTGTGTTTTATGTCCGGGTGCATTCTTCTGTTTTATCTGCTGCTTTCTGCTCCTCCAGGCCGTCCCGGTACCTTTTTTCTCCGTACCAGTTGACCTGCCGGATCAGGCCCCGGATAATACTGACTTCCCTGGCCCGGAGCTGAATCCGGGTGAAAAAACTGCGGATATGGTTCATCCAGTAATCCGGATTTTCCGGATTGATATAACTGATTTTTATCAGCACATCTTTGAGATCCGTCAGCATACCGTCCAGTTCAAAACGGTTTGCCATGCGGGGGACAAACGTTTTTTTCCCCGCAAGTGTGGCGGTAAAAAGTTCATAGCAGATGACCATTACGGCCTGGGCCATATTGAGGGAGGAAAATTCTGCGGTGGGAATATTTACCAGAGAGTGGCAGAGTCGCAGATCTTCATTGGACAGCCCCCTGTCTTCCCTTCCGAATACAAAGGCAATGCGGTTTTCCTGTGATATGGGAATCAGCTGCTGCACCATGCGGGGCGGGGTATTGACTACACGCTGTCCCCCGAGCCGGGCAGTGGTTCCCACAACATACTCACATTCGGCCAGGGCATCGGCCAGACTGTCAAAGATTTCCATATCCCGGAGCACATCCGCGGCCGAGTGTGTGGCCATGCGCTGCACCCGTTCAAAATCGTACATATGGGGATCCACCACGCGCAGTCGGCGGATTCCCATATTCCGCATAGCCCGTGCCGCTGCCCCGATATTTTCGGAAAAACGGGGCTGATGCAGCACAATGGCAATATTTTCCAGGCGGATTCTGTCAGACATCAGCCCGCAATTTCAAAACTGTTGAAAAAATATCCTATTTCAAAAGCCGCAGTTTCGGGCGCATCGGAACCGTGGACGATATTTTTTTCTATATCATTGGCAAAATCCGCGCGGATGGTGCCGGGGGCCGCATCTTTATAATTGGTGGCACCCATGAGTTCCCGGTTTTTGGCAATGACATTTTCCCCCTGCAGCACCATAACCAGGCAGGGGCCGGAAGACATGAAATCCGTGAGACTGTCAAAAAAAGGCCGTTCTTTATGCACGGCATAAAAACCCTGCGCCTGTTTTTTTGTCATGTGAATAAGTTTCATGGCGGCAATTGTAATACCGGCTTTTTCAAAGCGGCCGACCACTTCCCCCATGAGTCCGCGGGCAACACCGTCCGGTTTCACAATAGATAAGGTTCTTTCCATCTGTCTGTTTATCCTTTCTGTTAAAAGATTGGGTCTGTAAAAAAATTTTGGTCTGCAATATCAAAAGCGGAGAAACAAGTCAACCGGGATAAAATCCTGTCAGTCCAACTTTTCTCTGAAAGACAGAAACTGCTCTTTCATTTCTGCCAGTTCCTTTTCCAGTAAGGACACTTTTTCCTCCAGAATTCTGATGCGTTCCCCGCTGCTGTTTTTTTCTTCCTTTCCCGTATTGTCCGGCGGGGAGGATTCACTTTCTTCATCAGGATAATGCTCATGGAAAAGATGCGCATAGCGGTTTTCTTTTTGCCCGGGTCTGCGGGAAAGGCGGATGACAAAAGGCCCTTTTTCATGCTTCATCAGTTTTTCCAGGCAGACTTCAACCGAATGCAGAGCCCCGAATTCGGTCAGGCGTCCGGTGCGGGCTCGCAGTTCTCCGGCTGTCTGCGGCCCCCGCAGCAAAAGTTCGCAGAGGATGGCCAGCTCTCTTTCGGAAAAACCGAAAATATCTTTCAGATTGTGCTCGTATTTCAAGGCCCGGCTGTTATGCTGCCTGATCTGCCAGACCATACGGCGGTCCTGCAGACTGCGCAGCCCTT
Organism: Desulfobacteraceae bacterium; assembly: GCA_011390755.1. Classification (GTDB taxonomy): domain Bacteria; phylum Desulfobacterota; class Desulfobacteria; order Desulfobacterales; family Desulfococcaceae; genus JAABRU01. The sequence continues at coordinate 32,166 of JAABRU010000046.1, forward strand.
CCGATACTGCGGACTCATCCAGTTCCATTACCGGGTCCCGGTTTGTTTTCTGATTGCAGGCATTGAGCAGGGCATTGCAGGTCATGGGATAATAATCAGGTGTGGACATTTCTTTTTCAATGAGTACGCCCAGAATGCGGGCCTCTGTGGTATTCAGTATATATTCCATTTCCCCTCCGAAAGTCTGAAATCCGTCATTTGTCACTATTGCTTTGTCAAAGTTAAACTGACGGCTTATGTCACTCCCGCAGGGGCGCACTGCACAGGCCGTAAAGCCTCTCATACCGGGCGTATGCAATACGCCCTTACGGTTTGGCGGATGTTCCGGATACCCGTCATTTTAATGTTGACAGAACACTATGCTTTCTTAAAGATTCTAATGGATGTTTTTTATTCCGTAAATAATTTCTTTGCACAGTGCCTGAAAAATGTGGTTTTTCCGGGCACAAAAACGGCTAGTTACCCCGTGCAAAAATACAATTTTTGCACTCCTCCGGAGACGTTTCGATCTACTGATATTTTTTAAACTGTGATGCAGAAACGCATGATTGTGCGTTTCTGCGGTGCAGGCGGACGGGATTATCAAAAAAGCAAATGGACACTGCCTTCCGGTTTGAAACTGTCCGACAATGGCGGGCGGGTGTAAGCGGATGGAATAAAAAAAAACAAATTGCCCGGATAGCGGCAAAAATAACGGCATATGCCGGATTTTCAGGATGCAAGCCCCTGTGATTCAGGGGGATATGCAGCCAGTGCCGATTCGATTTCATCGGCAAGACCGTTGAGCAGATGGGATATGCTGCTTTGCTCAGACCGGATGCGGTGTTCTGGCGAAGAACAGAAAAATGTGTCGGCCAGATTCCTCATTTTTAAAATTGTCGGGGTCAGTTCGTCTCTGATATCCATATGATTTCTCCTTTGCTTTATATGTCTGCCAGGGCAGGATGATACTGTTGGGATGTACAATAATGTGGGGACCTTTCATATACCGATTCCGTTTTTCAGGGCGTATTTGACAAATTTTCTTTCTGCAATTCTGAAATCACGCTCATTGTAATGGTTCAGATTCTCCGGAATTCTGAAAACATTTCGGTAGGCAGAAAGCAAACGTTCCAGTCCGGAATTGGCGGCAGTGTTTCTTTTCATCCGATACCTCCCTGTACAATCTGTTGTTTATAATTATTAACATTCAGGACAAAAAAACAGAAACCCTTTTTACACCCGGTTTCCATTCAAAACAATTATCTGTAATGAACCTCCTTACAGATAAAATCAGCGGATTTGAGCCACTACTACACCACTTCGTAAGTTCGTCACCCCCCTTATGACGTTGGCTGATCATGTAAAATCAGACTGTTAAAGTCATGAGGGGGGTACGGATTTAAAAAGTGCTGTACTACTGTTCTGCCGACATTAAAATGACGGATGGCATTTTTTCTGCATACGCCCTTCCTCCGGTCGCCGGGGCCTATGCAATAGGCTCCGGAAGACCCCGGTTTTGCTTAAGGCAGCAGCATTGCCCCCTTGCAGAAGTAGCATAAGGTGATTTCCTGAAAAAAATATACCGAAGGAGTGCCAAACTGAAAGTCCGGCAGTGCCTGACCGGACGGCAGTCCGGTTACAGACTTTCCGTTTATAACTCCTGCGGAAGCGATGCATTCATATTTGGAAATCGCCTATGGCCTGACTCAATTAAAGAGATACAAAAGCTTACCCGGTATCTCAGCAGGAATGCGACTTAACGCCATAAAATTTCTATCTGCCTAATTGGGTCAAACCATAACCCCTCATTCAAAACCTGACAGAGCACTACCTGCTGCTTTGTGTATTGTTTATGTAAATTAACACATGTGTTTCAGAAACGCAAGCATTTTTTGGGCAGTAAACAGAAAAAAACAGACTGCGGGGAAGCAGGAAAAAATATGAATATTTTCTCTGTATTGCCCTTTTGATAAAGATGTGTTAATTTGTTCCTTTTTGATATGCGGACTGATATACGGAATGGAACTGCCGCCGCAGATATCCGCGAATGCAAATAGGGCCTGTAAAATACTGAAGAACCTCAGCAGATCGAAAAGTTTCCGGAGGAGTGCAAAAATTGTATTTTTGCATGGGGCAGCCGGGAGCTGCTGCTGTGCAGCAATATAATTTTGCACTCCGGGACAGTCGTAAAACCGTATCCGGGGCAAACGTTTCGATCTACTGAACCTGTGCTTTGAATGCAGACAGAGCAGAAAGAAAGGAAAAAAACAATGATTCTGGAATACAAAGGACAAAAACCGAAAATCGGCAATAATGTTTTTATCGCCCCCAATGCCACCATTATCGGAAATGTGGAAATCGGCGATAACAGCAGTGTATGGTATAATACGGTCATCCGGGGAGATACGGATGCCATCCGGATCGGAAAAAACAGCAATATTCAGGACAACAGCACCCTCCATGCGGATGAAGGAAAACCGACCATTATCGGGGATAATGTTACCGTAGGTCACAACGCGGTCGTTCACGGCTGCACGGTGGAAGACAACTGCCTGATCGGTATTCATTCCACCGTACTCAATGGCGCGGTTATTAAAAAAGGTTCCATTGTCGGTTCCAATGCTGTCGTGCCGGAAGGCAAAGAATTCGGCCCTTACCATCTGGTCACGGGTATTCCCGCAACTTTGAAAAAAGAGCTGTCTCCCGATATTACAGATATTCTTCAGGTACCTGCGGACATATATATCGGACTGGCAGAGGGACATCTGAAATGCAGAGAGTGTTCCTGACACTCTTTTTCACTGAAATATTTTTGCACTGTCAACCTTTGATGATCTCGCAGAAAGTCGGAAAATCAGATTTTGTCACACATTAATATACTGATTTTATTAACATTGTTTTTCAAAAATCGCTAGTGGGTCAAATTGGTTGAATCCCCCTCCCCCAACCCATCCCGCCGGGGGAGGGGAATTTCAAATCAACCGGTTTGACCGACTACTCAAAAATCTAACTTTTTACGGGTTCATCAACCGTTGCATGACGGCTCCTGCAGGGACGAACTGCCCGGTTCTCTGAGGACATATGGGTAGTGGATGAAATCCCTTGATTCACCCCCCCCTCCCTCAGGGGAGGGGAGACCTTATCAACGGTTTTGGCCCACTACTGTTCTGTCAACATTAAAATGACGGGTATCCGGAACATCTGCCAAACCGTAAGGGCGTATTGCATACGCCCGGTATGAGCGGCTTTACGGCCTGTGCAGTGCGCCCCTGCAGGAAGTGACATAACCCGTCAGTTTAACTTTGACAAAGCACTACCGACATATGCAGTACACCCCTGCGGAATGCGGCAGTGGTCCAAATCCCCTGATGAAACGGATTTGGCCCTCTCCCGGAAACTGTAAGGGTATCTACACTGTTGAATTAGCTGAAAAAACTGTGAACAAAGGAAAACCTTATGAATGAACATGCGCAGAATACGGAAAGCGGGGAAGAACCGGTCAGTGAAACCGGATGGCTGTGGGTTCTGATTCAAAATCCGGGGGAAAATGAACAGATTGTTGGTCAGTATTACCAAAAAGACGGTGTTTCATTTATCCCGGCATTCGGTGAAAAAGAGGAGGCCCGGCGATGCCAGGGGAAAATGGCTTTGAATGATAATAAAAAATACGAAATTCAGGCCATGCATATCAATGATTTGAAAATGCAGGCAGGACCCAACGGCTTTCAGGTATTTATTTTAAACGGTGTGGGAGAAATTCTTCGCAGGATTATCCCCTGAATAATCCGGAAATGGGCGGGGGGGGCAGGGGCAAATACTTTTGACCTACGCATTTCCGCTGCCGGGTCGTACTGCATATGATTTATGGGGACAGGCATCAGAAAAAATTGGCGGACTATTGTTCCTGCCGTATCCCTTAACCTGAATTATTCACAAATCAGTTTTTTACAGTAAATACAGGAAGACACAAAAAACTGAGTTTTGAAGCCGTATTTTCTTATAAGCAAAATAATCAGTAGTTTATCTGCCAGAGACTAAAACGTGTGAATAATGCAGGTTAAAACCGGCAGGTCTGTAAGTGAAATATTGATGAACCGGTAAAAAGTCATTTTTCCAGAATTCAGATTTAGTAAAATCAGCATGTTAAACTGCTGAAATACCCGGATTTCGGATTTTTTACATATTCATCAAATATTCGGAAGGAGAAAAAAACTGATGCGGCATTTTCTTGCATCTCTGTCCATACGAAAAAAACTGACCCTCCTCATGTTTTTCAATGCTGTGCTGATTCTCGGTATGATGTCCCTGTTTTTTTTTCTGAATGAACTGTACGTTTTCCGGCAGGATATACTGAAAGAACTGTCCGCGGTTGCCCGAATCACAGGACGGAATGCGGTTTCCCACCTTTTTTTTCACGACCGGGACGAGGGGGAAAAACTGCTGAATTCTTTCACTGCCGAACCCGGGATCCGAAAGGCTGCCATCTATACGGAGCAGGGAGAACTTTTCGCTGCATATCATGCGCCCGGGGAATCGGAAAAACCGGAAGAAAAAAAACTGCACTCCCTCATGCAAAAAGAATACAAAGGAAATCTGGAAGGTATTCCCCTGTTTGATGAGAAATATGATGTATTTGAAAGCATCCGCTTTGAGGGTAAAGAACTGGGAACTCTTTATATCTGCGGTGGAATGGACAGATTTTATCAGGGCATGGGAATATACCTGCGCACTGTGCTTTCCGCATTTTTCCTCTTCTGTCTCATAGCATGGATACTTTCTTTTTTTTTGCAGACAGTTTTTGCCAGGTCTGTTCCGGAATTCAGGGTCATGCTGAGAAAAACCGGATCTGTTCCGGCAGAAGAGGGGGAAACAGAACCTGTCTGCGAATCCACAGTTTATCCGTTGCATGTGCTTGTGGCGGAAGATAACCAGATCAATTTGTTTATTGCAAAGAAAATGCTGGAAAACATGGTCTGCACGGTAGCAACCGCATCCAACGGGGAAGAAGCCCTGGAGATGGTTCGCAGTTTTTCCTTTGATCTGATTTTTATGGACTGCCAGATGCCCATTATGGACGGTTATACGGCCACTGCGGAAATACGGAAATTTGAAACCGGTCTGCGGCCGCCCCGGCATACGGTAATTATCGCGCTGACAGCCCATTCCTCGCCCGAAGACAGAAAACTGTGCCTGGATGCCGGAATGGATGATTATCTTGCCAAACCGGTTCAGCCCGATGCTCTGGAAGCTGCAGTAAACCGATGGTCTTCCGTGCTGCATAAGGGGAAAAATACGGGGAAAAAAGAGCCGGAAAACAGCAGACAGGATTTTTATGCAGACGCGGATATTTCCGAAGACGCGCTGACAGAAAAAAAAGCCGGTGCGGAAAACATTTCCCCTTTTCCCGCACAATCCCTTTCGGATGATGAAATGCCCCCTGTGGATAATGCCCGCCTGGATAATATCCGCTCCCTGCAGCAGGAGGGCAAAGCAGATATTCTGAAAAAAGTCATCGGATATTATCTGGAACACACCCCGAAAGTTCTGGATGAGATGGAAAAGGCTGTGACGGAAAACAATGCCCATGCCATTGTGGAAACCGCGCATAGTCTCAAATCCAGCAGCGGAAACGTGGGGGCCATGCAGTTATTTGAAATGTGCCGGGAAATGGAAGCCACCGGCAAAAACGGGCAGTCGGAAGAAAGACAGGAAAACGCGCAGGCCCTTTTTGCATCCATGCAGGCAGAATTTGAAAAAGTAAAAGCGTATTTTGAAACAGAAATCAGATATTAAAGCATGTGCCAAATGACTTTGCGGTATTTTCTGTTCATATATACCTGACGATCTCGTAAAAAGTCGGAAAATCAGGTTTTGATACATATTAATTTACTGATTTTATTAACAGCAATTTTTGAAATTTGGACTTTTTACCGATGCATCATACTTGATATAAAAAATATAATATTAAATTGTTACCGCAAGGTCGAATGATACACACTTTAGGAAGGGGATGAAATCCCCGTTCCCTGTTCCTTCATCACAAGAGGCATAAATGAATCAGAAAAATCCCCTGGTACTGGTGGCAGATGATGATTTCACCGTGCGTCTGCTGGCAGCGGAAGCATTGGAGCAGGCCGGTTTTGATGTGCGGGAAGCGGAAAACGGTCAGGAAGCTATGGATATTTTTTTGCAGGAAACCCCGGATATTGTTCTGCTGGATGTGAAAATGCCGAAAATGGACGGATTTGAAACCTGTAAAAAACTGCGGGAATGCAAAGAAGGGAAAAACCTGCCTGTCCTTATGATTACCGGGGTGGATGATCTGGAATCCATTCAGACGGCCTATGATCTGGGGGCCACGGATTTTATGAACAAACCCATCAACTGGCTGATCCTGATTCAGCGGGTGCGGTATATGCTGCGCGCGGGGCGGAATGTGGAAAGACTGAGAAAAAGCGAAGCCGGTCTGGCCGCAGCCCAGAAAGTGGCCCGCATGGGCAGCTGGGAGCTGGATTTGGAAAGCGGCACCTTCTGCTGCTCTGAGGAAACCTGCCGGATATACGGTGCGGCCCCGGGATGCATTCTGTCCTGTGAATCCCTTTACAAGACGGTACATCCGGAGGATAAGGAAAATGTGGAAAATCTTTTTGAACAGGCCCGCCGTCTGGGGGTCCCTTTCCGCACGGATCACCGCATCCTTTTGCCGGACGGCGGCATCCGCTATCTGCAGCAGCTGGTGAAGCCGGATGATGATGAAAAAGGGAAATTCCGCCGTCTCATCGGAGCCGTGCAGGATATCAGTGAAAGAAAACTGGCAGAATACCTGGAAGCGGACCGGAACCGGGCCCTGGAAATGATTATACGCAATGAACGCCTTCAGGACATTATGGAATACCTGATCCGGATTATTGAAAAACAGAATCCGAACGTTTTCTGTTTTTTTACTTTTTTGCAGGAAGATCAGCTTTATATTCAGGCCGCATCTGAAAATCTGCCGGATTTTTTTCAGCAGACAGAAGGACAGCCGGTGGCTTCGGGAACCGGAAGCTGCGCTGCCATGGCCGCCTATACCGGAGAC
>JAABRU010000047.1 GCA_011390755.1 Desulfobacteraceae bacterium
GATTATTGTGGATGATGTCCGGGAAAGCAGTCTGTGGGAAGGCAGACGGGAACAGGCACTGCACCACGGCATACAATCCTGCTGTTCCCAGCCCCTGATTTCCGGCAAAGGACAGATACTGGGAACGGTATCCCTGTTTTATCCGGATATCCGGAAACTTTCTGAAAGTCATCTGACCTTTCTGGATGCCATGTCAAAACTCGCGGCCATTGCCATTGAGCGCAACCGTCTTTCAGCAAAACTGGAACATCAGGCCCGTCATGATGTGCTGACCGGACTTCCCAACCGCGCGGCCCTGGCAGAATTTCTGGACAGTACAGTTTCCGGCCGCACTGTCCCGGAGGATAAAATCGCGGTCTTCTTTTTTGATTTGGATCGTTTCAAATATATCAATGATTCTCTGGGACATCTCACGGGGGACCGCATTCTGCTGGACGTAACCCGGCGATTGGGAGAATGCGGGGAGGAGGGCGGATTTCTCGGACGCATGGGCGGTGATGAGTTTATGTATATCAGCGCGCCTTTTCAGAAACGGGAAAATATTTCGGCCGCGGCAGAGCGTTTCATCCGTATTTTTTCTTTGCCTTTTTCCCATGAGGGCCGGGAACTCTATGTCAGTTCCAGTATCGGGATCAGCATATATCCCGATGACGGCAAGGATGCCGTGAGTTTGCAGAAAAATGCGGATACGGCCATGTTTTATGCAAAAAACGAAGGAGGGAACCGTTTCCGTTTTTTTACTTCGGAAATGAATGAGGCCGCGATTGAACGTCTGGAAATTGAAAATGAGCTGCGGAAATCTGTGGATGCCGGTAATTTTGAACTTTATTACCAGCCCAAGTATGATCTGGAATTTGATGTCCTGCATGGGTTTGAGGCTTTGATACGATGGAATCATCCCACAATGGGACGGGTTCCGCCTTTTAAATTTATTCCCATTGCCGAAGAAAGTGAACTGATTATTCCCATCGGTACCTGGGTATTGCAGGAAGCCTGCCGCCAGAATGCGGAATGGGAAAAAAAAGGGTACGGGGAACTGAAAATCGCGGTCAATGTTTCTGTGGTGCAGTTTTTTCAGGAAGATTTTGCGGAAACTGTGAAAAAAGCCCTCCGCATGTACAAACTTCCGCCCCACCGGCTGGAACTGGAACTGACCGAAAGCATGGTCAGCAGGGATATGGATGTTCTCAGTCGGCGACTGGCGGAATTTCAGGCTCTGGGGGTTATCACCACTATTGATGACTTCGGCACCGGTTATTCCTCCATGTCCTATCTGGCACAGCTGCCCATTCACTATCTGAAAATCGATCAGTCTTTTGTCCGCAAACTGGGCGCGGATGAGGACGCGGATATCCGCAGCAGAACCATGATCCGTTCCATTATCAAACTGGGACAGGATCTGCACATGGGGGTGGTGGCCGAAGGAATTGAAACCGGAGGGCATCTGGAATATCTTCGCAACATCGGCTGCGACATTGGTCAGGGTTATTATTTCAGCGTCCCCCTGCCTGCCGGAGAGGTGGAAGAAAAAATTCTGCGAAAATCATTGGAGGACAGTATTTTATGAAACAGAAACCCCTTTGCGCATTTTTCCTGCTTTTGCTGTTTTTGGGGCCGGGCGGATGCGCGCAGCAAAGGAGGCATCCTTTTATGCGGGCAGAGGCAGTGAAAATTACAGAAGAACATTACCGGATTTTTGATGCGGCGGGAAACCCCGCAGATATGGAAAGTATCCTCCGTGCCGCCCGGCACTGTCAGGTTATCTTTATCGGAGAAAGCCACGGTGACCCGGTGGCTCATTTTATGGAGGCCGAAATCCTGAAACAGGCATTTCTGCTTTGTCAGGAAAAGGAAGAACAGAGCGGAAAAAAACCCCGTCCCCTGCGCCTGTCCGCGGAAATGTTTGAGCAGGATACACAGCCGGTGCTGGATGAATATCTTTCCGGCATGATCACTGAAAAACATTTTCTGGATGATGCCCGGCCCTGGCATAATTACCCACGGGATTACCGGCCCCTGGTGGAATTTGCCAAAGAAAAGGCTTTTCCCCTTATTGCCGCCAATGCACCGGGGCGATATGTAAACCGGGTATCCCGTCTGGGTCCCGCATCCCTTTCGGCCCTCTCCCCTTTGGCAAAATCCTGGCTGCCGCCCCTGCCCTATGCACAGGCTTCTGCGGCCTACCGGGAAAAATTTCGTAAATTCTGGGAGGATATTGAAACAAAACGGACGGAAATGCGTCAAAAAGGGCATAAAATGCCGCAATTCCATGCATCCGGGTCGCAGACAGAATCCCATGAAACGGCTCCGGACAGGGAATTGCAGTTTGAAAATCTGCTGGCCGCCCAGTCCTTATGGGATGCAGGCATGGCCCATGCCATTGCGGAGGAACTGAAAAAAACCCCGGAGGCGATGATTGTCCATATCAACGGTCAGTTTCACAGCGCAGAAGGGCTGGGAATCCCCGAACATCTTGTCCGCTACCGTCCGGGAACAAAGTTTCTGACTGTTACAGTGCTGCCGTTGGCGGATTTTCCGGATTTTCCGGATAAGGCAAAAAACGCCGGAGATTTTATCATCCTCAGCAATCCCGAACTGCTCCGGCCTGTTACAGGGATGTGAGAAAACCGGTTCCCGGAAATGAATTTCCGGATTGTCGGTGGCTGACCGAAAATGCCGGTTTCCCTCTGCAGGGGCATATTGCATACGCCCGTCCGGCGCAGATCCGGGGCGTGTGCAATACGCCCTTACATGAGTGCTTTACCCCGTCATTTAAATACTGACAGAGCACTGGCGATATTTGATATTTACGGGAACATCAAATTTTGATAAATTCCCACACTTTTTTACTTTCATATAAACGGCCATGAGTTATGACTCACAGCGAAGCATGAAAATCTCTCCCCGGACTCGTTACGGGGCTCCGCCCCGTAACGCCGGAGGTGAGGCTCCGCCTCATACTGTGTACGGGGCGGAGCCCCGGAAAAATGCGTTACGGGGCAGAGCCCC
>JAABRU010000048.1 GCA_011390755.1 Desulfobacteraceae bacterium
TATATTCCCGGTTGCTGAAGCAAGCTTCGCAAAAGAGTATTAAAACATTCACCCGCTGGGTAATAATGACAAATTTAACAAGCCTTCGGCTTGTTCCCGATGTCTCGAATTTATCTTGGCACAAGGAGCGACGGGTTAGGCAGTCCTCAGATATTTTTCAAATTCAGATTGCAACCAACCGGAATCATAGCAAGACGCATGGCAAGACGCAAAGCCTCATTGACAGATTCATCTGTCGGAAAAGCCTTTATAACATCAGGATCAAGTAAAAATCACATTTTTCCCTGTCCGCCGATGCTCCGCATACCTGCCTTTTGCAACAACTGTCATCTCAGACAGGTCATATTCATCACGCAGTTCGTAATCATCATAATTATTCGGAGTCTGCATAAAATCGTTCCTCTTTTTTGGTTGCCTTACGTGAACTGATAATCCGGATTCGTCCTTCCCGATCTGACCTTCCCGATCTGTATGTGCCACCATCAGAAGTCTTCCATGTTTTGACAAACCAACGGTGATATATCGTTCTTCGTCAATTGAATGTTCATCATCAATTACTGCTATTAACATCGGATCATCAAAGACTGACACTGCTTCATCAAATGAAACATTATGTTTTCCGATATTTTTATCGGCCTTATCCGTATCCCAATCAAATTGAAATTTCATAGAACATTCTGCTTTTAAGGTGGTTTATGTTATTGAACAGTTAAGTATTCCGGCTAAATTGCGTCTGAATGAATCACTGAGGTGATTTTCGAATATGAATGTAGCGTCTCTGAAGGAGTCACAAACTGAAAGTCTGTGACCGGACTGTCATTTGCCGGACACTGCCAAACTTTCAGTTCGGCACTCCTTTGGTATCACCTTTTCCGGAAATCACCTAATCATACCAGACTGCCCGTAAGGCTCTGTTTGCTGACAACAACAGATTTGTCTTTTCTGAAAGTTTCCCCAGAAACAAGATATTTCCATTCTCCTGTCTTTTTGTCTTTCGATGATTTCACCCGTAAGCAGGCAATGTTCAACATCGAAAATCGCCAGTCCGTCATCATTCATCTCTTCTTCAGCATGTAATGTGCGGGTACGGACTTTTTCTCTGATTTCTTTTAAAACAGATTCAAACACATTCTGTTGCTTTCATTTTTTTATAGACATTTCCGACAATAAGCTCAGCGGTTCGGTTTTGCGGAGCGTAGCAGAGCAAAACCGAATCCGCTGGAGCGCCGGATTCAGGTAAGCCGCTGTGCGGCAGGAATCAGCTTACCACATGTATTTACTGCATATTTCGTATAAAACCGGGTAAGCCGTCGGGAGGCGGATTTATTTACCGTTTTTTACCTTACTGACATCTGCTTTCAGTCCCGGTATGCTGTATTTTATGATTACATCAGAGGAATACCTCTTCCCATTATCATTAAGACAGTTTCCCGGATTTACAGTATAAACAGTTTCCAGAAGCAATCCCCGTACAGCAAATATCGTGCCAAAGCGGAGACCGGGCCTCCTGAACTCCGGATTGAATCCGACCTGCATCCCTGATTGAAATTCCTGAGTAATATCAGATTTCTTTCAGGGATTTTTTATTATGCCTCTGCGTCGGCAGGTCGGTTCAATCCATACGGGTTAACGTGAGTTCGATGAGTTACGATTAAAAATCAATATATTATCCTGTAAGCAAATTTCGTGCCAAACATAAAATTGCAAATATATGTTGACATTTTAATCTGTTATTTCCTTAAGGCTGTTTGTCTCTTAACCACTTAATTCGACATTAACAGTCTGTAATAAATTATAAAAAACTCGTCGAACTCACGTTACGGGTTAGGCTTTTTTATAGCTGTCTTTACGATGCAGAATGCGACCGATTTCAACCGTATCATTGACTATATCGAATAAAATTCTGTAGTCTCCGATTCTTGCTCTGTAAGCTGGTTCAAAATCAGTCAATTTTTTCAGATTGCTGACATCAGGAAAATTTTGCAGTTCAAATATTTTACTGTGAATACGCTTTTTATCGGTTTTGCCAATCTTTTTCAAATCTTTTACAGCACTCTCCCTGATATTAATTTTCATTTTTCAGATACTCGGAAAAAGGAATACTTTTTTCCTTTCTTGTTGCAGCAAGAAGCTTCAAATCTTCAATATCCTCCTGCGGCATTATCTCAACACCTTCACTTTCAAAGTGCTTCAGAAACCATATTATTCTGTCTTTTATATCTTCATTCTTTACTGATACAGTAATTGTCTGCATTTTAATCTCCTCTCCGGGTATTTTAAAACTCAGCAGGCGATGCGGCAAAGGAACAGTGAAGCCCCGTCCCCTGCAATGACCGGTCCGGTATGTCTTTATTCTGTTTTTATATCGTTCTCAAGTTTCACGTATGAGGTCACGGGACGGTCTGCACTCCCACGCAAAGCGTTGGAACAAGGTCACGAGGGCAAAAATTTTCATCATCGGGGGTGAACGCCTCGATCATGAAGGTCTATTTCGAGAAAATTTTTTTTACTTTTGATTTACCTGCCCAAGTACCAAATCTAATAACAAGCATTTTATCATTGTCTAAAAAATATGTCCAATCTTCTGTAAAATATCCATTCTCATAAACGTTTGAAGTTTCACGTAGATCAGGGTGACCGCATAATTTTAATACCTCTGCCTTACTCATCCCTTCATTTACAGAATTAAATCTGTTTTCTTTTTTTTCAATATCATCTTCAATTTTTTCCTCTTGTTCTTTTTCCTGTTTTTCTGCTTCTTTTTCAATTAGTTGTTGTTCTTTTTCTTGCGACTGCTTTTGTTCAGCTTGTTGGTAATATTCGTCTGAGTGTTTTATTTCCCCGCCAATAACTTCCGGTTGAGTTTCTCCATCTGTAGGCGGAATGTTTGAATACCGTGTTACTCCATTCTTATCTTTCCATTTGTAAAGTTGAGCTTGAATATTTGTAGGAGTAACCAGCAAAATCAATACAAATATAGTTGAAAAAGTATAGAGCAGACGTATAAACTTTTAACCTATTAAAATAGTTTATAATAAACAAAATAAAAACAAGTTTTTTGTGCAAATCTCATGTCTCTACTCGTCAAAAATGACGTTTAAAGGCAAAAAAACATTAAATTTGATGATGCGATTTGCAAATTATTTTCAGCTATTTTTCAAAAATATATAATTATTTCATACATTAAAAAGTTTATGCGCAAGCTCTATAGATAAAAAGTTTCATATTAATCCTCTTTCAAAAAAAATTGTTATAGGAGTTATATTATGATATTATTCAATAAATTATTACCCTATTCATGAAAGGAATAATACCATGACAAAAAAAGTTCAACTTTAAACAATTGAAAGATATGAGTCGTTTGATTGATGATATAAAATGCCATCAAATATTTGCGGTGAGTGAATGCGACTGCCGCTTTTTGACCTGTATTCTTTTTCTCCGTATCCTACTTCCATCTCAACCCATACCTCAAAGTCCCCGCAAGTTTTCTTTTCTCAAATGCGTGATTAACTCTGTTATTTTCATATCACCACCCCTTTTAAAAGAATTTCTTTTTGCTGTTCCGCCATCCATGATAATCCTATCTTATCATGGAATTCAGCAGTGAATGAAATAAATGTTTCAGAAAAATACTTCAGGCAACCATAACAAAGACATTTATAAGGGAAAAAATTTGCAGATTCAGAAACAAAAGGGTGCTTACCGTATTTCTTAATTTTGCTTTCTATTCTCTTTCTTATATTGTTTTGTGTTTTATGGTCATCGATTTTATAATGAATCAAAGCGTTTCTTAAAAACAGGCAGTTACTTATATCCTGATACGGAGATATTGACGTGTTAAAAACCTCTTTCTTTAATGCCTTTAAAACATACTGGTATTTATCAAGAACATTGCTATCTCTTAAAAGAAAAGGAAGATATTTTTCTTTTTCAATAACTTCCCATACATCAATAAATGACAACATCAGATTTCTGTCGCCTTCATTGTCATAATGTTCACTGCTAACAGTATGTATAATTTCATTAATTGTTGCCTCTAACGATGCACATATAAAGAAAGTCGCAGCCACAACGCTGGTTCTATGTTCTTCAATCAGAGAACCGCTGACTGAATTTACGGTATAATTATTCTCAATGTCCCTTACCTTTTCAATAAATATTGATGCGGATTTAAGATGATAAACAGAATAATTCCTACCAGTATATCCAGTTCCTTTCATCGTCAGCATTGGCAAATCAGATTCTCCGAAAATAACAATTTCCCCCATTAATTATTGCCCACCCTAACAGCAAGTTCACCGGCTTGTCCGCCCTGTCCGGTGGAACGCTCTGGTTAAACGGCGTTAAGTCCGCTTTTCTCCGTTGGCAGGTATCATTCTTCTTAGGGACTTTCCAACAAATAAACTACCCGTTTTTCAGCCTGAATGTCGGGTTACGCTTCGCTAACCCGACCTACTTTGGGTAGATTATTTCTTTCGAACTCCCTTACTGTGGTCTTTTTTGGGGTTCCTGCCGATTGTCAAAAACCGAATAAATAACTGTTTCATCCGGCTCAGTTGTATAAAAAATCACAAACGGAAATCTCCTGACAACACATCCGCTGTATAAAAAATCACAAACGGAAATCTCCTGACAACACATCCGCGAAAATTTGAATAACGTTTCTGATACATTTCAGGATTGCTCATAATATTTCGCAAAGCAGCCTCAACACATTCAGGAAATTCAAAACCGAGTCCCCTTCTCTGTCTTTCATACCATGAGAATGCCAGTTCAAGATCATCTGCAGATCTGTCGGTGTATCTGAGTCTCAACTGCATTTCTTCCTGAGACTTTCATGGACTGCCCCCCAGTCATGAAGATTCTGTTTGCCTGACTTATACGATTTATATCTCAGATCAAGCTCCCTTTTTTGCCATTCGGGCATTGGAAGTTCCCCGTTGCTTTGGGCAATGGAATCCCACACGTCTGCTATCAGCAAAATTTTGTCAGACATATCCAACTGGTTTATTTCCTGCCTGATTTCTTCCACTCTCATATATGACCCTTTCAAATTATAAAGTTGCAAATTATTCTGCCATAACCGCAATCTCACAGACGGAGCGACTTTTTGCCCCGTCCGCATTGCTCATATTGGGTTTCAGGGTCTTATTTTTTAAATTAGGCATATATTTTTTCCAAAGTCAGAAGACCGGAGAATATTTATATTTATCTAAACCAATCAGTCCCTTAAAAGACCCTGAAAGGCAGTATGAGCCATTTTCCGGACACATACTGCAACCGGTACTGGGAGATTATGAGTTTACTTCATGCTGAAATTGTATCCGGAAACCGATCTGCCAATGCAGATTTATTTATTTCCCCATTCTTACTGTAGAAAATCATCGTCCCGTCATTACAGAACCACACTTCTGCTGCTCCGGCTTCAAAATAAAGGGCTTTTTTTTCCTGCATTTCCGAATCTGTATTGGCAGGAAAAATCATTTCCACACAGATTTCCGGAGCAATGGGACTGTCATACTCATGCCGGACCGGATGCCAGCGTTCTGTTGAAAACCATGCCACATCCGCCACTTTTGTACCTTTGGGAGTCCGGATAGCGCATTCGGTGACAATTTTCCCCTGTCCCTGCATTATTTCGTGAAGAACTCTGCCGATCTCAAACTGATAAAATCCATGTGCCAGTCCCGCAGGAGACAAAATAATCTGATCTCTTTCATTGAGTTCAATTTTATAGGGCAGATCACGGAACTGCGGATTTTCACAAATCTGCTGCCAGTTCATCGCTGCCTCCTTACTATTTGGCATGAAGGATTGACAAAAATCTGAATCACAATTTTCAGACGGGTGAAATCGTCATCCCTATAATGCAAAAAGCTCCTGTAAACAATTGATTATTTTTATTTGTATGCTTTTTGGAATTACACCAGGTTTTTCAGTCAGTCTGGATTTATCAACAGCTCTCATCTGATCCAGCAGAATCAGGCCCTTTTTTCCCTGAAAAAAGCATTGAATTCTGGTTGGAAAGCTGAATCCTTTGGAAGTCATTGGCGCAACAATCGCTGTCTTTAAGGATGACATCTCATCCGGTGAAATTACAACACATGGTCTGGTTTTCCTAATTTCAGAACCCTGTGCAGGGTCCAACTGTACCAACCAAATATCGAATCTGTGAACATTCTGTTTCACCACTCCCAATCCCCATTATCCACCAAAGGGGCATCCAGCCAGTCACTGTCTGTCTGATTCATTTCTTTCATTTGCAGAACTTTGTCAAATTCCTTTTTCCAGTTTTGTCTTGGTTTTTTGACAGACTGAATTAAAAGTCCGTTTTTGACCGGTTTCACCTCACCGCTGTCCAGTTCGCGGGCACGTCGGACAGCTTCAGCCCTCCATGACGCACGGATATCTTCATCCGTTACGGAATCAAGACTGAGAAGCAGTTTTTGGGCAAGATATGCCCGTTCTGCCGGAGACAAGCGGAATAATTCATTTTCCAGTGTTTCAATATTCATCATCTGTCCTCCTGATTATACTCAGCACTGCCATAATTTGCGTATCTTATTTACCACGAAATACACGAACCACACGAAAATTTCGTGTTTTTCGTGTGGTTCGTGGTTTCAGAATATGGCGGTGTGCAGTATATGTACCCCAATGTCATTGACCTAAGCAGAATATTCGCCTCCCCCGGTGGGAGGTGGCAGCAGGGGACTGTAATTAAAACCGCTTCACCCTCCCCCTGCCCCTCCCTCAGGGAGGGGAGTCTTACGTCAATGACATTGATATGTACCCGGTTCAAAAAAAATATCCGTATTGCCTTATTGCCTGATCTATCGGTCAATATCCGGCAGAATATAGTCCACGGAACCGATAATGGCGATGAGGTCGGAAATGCTACAGCCTTTTGACAGCATGGGCATTACCTGCACATTGGGGAAGCCGGGGGTGCGGATGCGCATCCGGTATGCGTTGGCGCCGCCGTCACTGACGATATAATAGCCCTGTTCCCCGCGGGGGATTTCGCAGGACATATAGGCTTCGCCTTTGGGAATTTTCGGGCCGCGGGTGACATTGACAAAATGGTGAATCAGGCTTTCGATATCTTTGAGCATATCTTTCCTGTCCGGCACAATATAGCGGTAATCATCGGATTTATACCGACCGGACGGCATATTGGCCGCGGCCTGGCGGATAATTTTCAGGCTCTGGCGCATTTCCTCCACCCGCACCCGGTAGCGGTCATAACAGTCTCCGCCGATGGCTGTGGGCACTTCAAAGTCGTAATTTTCATAACCCGAATAGGGGAATTTTTTCCGCAGATCCCAGTCCAGCCCGCAGGAGCGCAGATTCGGCCCGCTCACCCCCCATTCCATGGCATCGTCTAAGGAAATACGGCCCACGCCCACGGACCTGGCTCTGATAATGGCGTTTTTTGTAATCAGGGCTTCGTATTCCCCGATTTTTTCTTCAAATATCTTTGTGAAAGCATCCACCTTCTCCTTCCAGTCTTCGGGCAGATCCGCGGCCACTCCGCCGATGCGGAACCAGGACGGATGCAGCCTGCCCCCGGTGATGAGTTCCACAATGTCCAGAATCATTTCCCGTTCCCGGAAGGTATAGAATGTGGGGGTCATGGCCCCCAGGTCATGGGCAAAGGTTCCCACAAAGAGCAGATGGTTGCTCAGGCGGAAGAGTTCGCAGATCAGGACACGGATGCACTGCGCCCGCTCCGGTATGCGGATACCGGCCAGTTTTTCCACGGCCAGCACATAGGGCAGATTATTGGAGGCTCCGGCCAGATAGTCCACCCGGTCTGTATAAGGGATGAACTGGTGCCAGTGCTGCCGTTCCCCGATTTTCTCGGCTCCCCGGTGGTGATAGCCGATCTCCATTGCCATCTGCCGGATTTCCTCCCCTTCCAGGGTGATGACATAGCGCAGAATGCCGTGGGTGCTGACATGGTGGGGGCCGACATTGAGAATCAGTTCTTCCCCGTCCGCGCCCTGTTTTACGAACATGGCCGCATCCAGAGGCTGTCTTTTCCTCGCGTCCTCCAGGGTATAGGGCGGATGTTCGGTGGCCCGTCCCGCATAGGATTTCCGCAGGGGATGCCCTTCCCAGTCCTGGGGCATGAGAATCCGTTGCAGATTGGGGTGTCCTTCAAAGCGGACACCGAACATATCATATACTTCCCTTTCGTACCAGTTGGCCGAAGGCCAGATATCCGTCACAGTCGGGGTGAAAGGGATTTCACCGTATAAAGGCATTTTCAGGCGGATGCGGGAGGCCCTGTCAAAGGAGAGCAGGTGATACACCAGGGTGAAATCCGGGTGGGGATTTCCCTTTTCCTGCCGCGCGGATTCGTCTATGGCCGTCAGATCTTCCAGTCTCCGGAAGCGGAAACCGGGTTCATCTTTCAGAAAACGCAGCACATCCTTAATACGTTCTTTTTCCACATGAAAGGTGGGCATATCCGAGGTGGTTCCGGTCTGCCGGACGGAATTTCCGAAACGCTCTTTCAGGTTTCGGGCAATGCCTTTGTCCTGTTCACTCAGTTCGACAGAAGCCGCGGGAGGTGTCCACATAAGATCACTGCGGCTTTCCGGAAACAGGGGGGGGATGGCCGATGTTCCCCGGATGGGAATGCCCTGCATACCGGGGCCGCGGGGGTCACGGGATTTGCTTTCCCCGTCTTTGAGAACGGAGGTCTGCGTTCCCTGTGTTCCGCCTCCCAGATGGAATACGGAGCGGACGGGTTTTTCTTCAAAAACCTTTTCCTGCAAAAGATTCAGCCCCCGGAGTACGGCTTCGGGCCGCGGGGGGCATCCCGGAATATAGACATCCACCGGCAGAATCTGGTTCACGCCCTGCACCACGCTGTACACATCGTACATGCCCCCGGTATTGGAGCAGGACCCCATGGAAATCACCCATTTGGGTTCGGGCATCTGTTCATAAAGGCGAAGAACCACGGGCGCGATTTTTTTGAAAACCGTACCGGAAACAATGAGCAGATCGGCCTGACGGGGAGAGGGCCGGAAGACTTCCGCACCGAAACGGGCAATATCATAGCGGGAGGTAATGGCCGTGGCCTCTTCCACAAAACAGCAGGACAGGCCGAAAAACATGGGCCAGAGACTGCGGGAACGTGCCCAGTTCAGCACCATATCCCCAGCTCCCATCCCTTTTTCCATATGCTTTTTCAGATTTTTCATTTTTTCAGCAACGGCCCCCAATCCAATGCTCCTTTGCGCCATATATAGACCAGTCCGAGCAGTAATATGAGTATAAAAAAGGACATCTGCATCCATCCGGCCCATCCCAGACTTTTACATGCCACAGCCCAGGAAAAAATATAGGCCCCTTCCACATCAAAGAGCAGAAAGAAAATTGCCACCAGGAAAAAGGGAACCGGATAGCGGAGACGGGCGGAACCGGTCGGGATAATTCCGCTTTCATACACCCTTTGTTTTTCTTCAGAGGGTTTCTTTTCTCCCAGCCAGGAAGACAGAAAAAGGAGAAAAGCAATCAGGAATAAGACAATGATTCCGAAAACGGTGAGACTGAAAATACCGGGTGACCAGGGGGATAATGCTGTGATGTCGCTTACAGGCTGCATATGTACCTCAGGGTATATTTAAAAGAGAAACATTGATGAATCGGTAAAAAGTCCAAATTGCAAAAAACGCTGTTAATAAAATCAGCCCATTAATATGTATCAAAACCTGATTTTCCGACTTTTTACGGGATCATCAAACATTATATATATTTCAGAATATTTCAGACAGATTGTGCAGGCATGCGGATTATTATGTAATAAGTTTTCTTTATAAACGCTGAATATGCTGTTGTCAAGGCAGAATTCCTCCCGCGGGCATGATAGTGCTTTTTCGGGTTCACCGGGCCATAGGAAAAAAAATTATTGGATTCCCCATATGTTTTCAAACGTCATAAACTGAGTTTTTTCAAAGGAGTGCCAAACTGAAAGTTTGGCAACAAAACCGCTATTTTTTCACTCCCAGACTTTCTGTTTGGGACTCCGCTTATTCCGGTGTCCGGCGTACATCATCCCGTTTTTCACCCTGCATTTTCATATAAACCTTAGCACGCCAGAAATCTGCATTCAGGAGAGGATATATTGCAAAAAAATCTGTTTCATGGTACTTTCACTTCCGAAAATCTTTCTGCGCTGGAGAAAAACGCTTTTTCATCATCTTTTTCCGCTTTGCCTTCCGCCGGGAAAATATTTGACAAATCATCAATAACTGTTTGTATTATATTATATTTAATACATCGCACCCTTTTTCCCGTCTGCCTTTCCCTTCCATGCTCAGACAGAAAAAACTTGACAGCATTACGGCATATTGTTTATCAAGGCAAGTGGACTTAATATGTAAATTATATAATTCCGAAAAGGAGGTGAAAAACAAAGTCATTTTTTGGGGAAAAATTATCAGGTTTGAGAAAAATTATTAGGTGAATATCAATTACATAAGTTTAAGGAGGAAATTTTAAGATGAAAAAATTAGGTATGTTGGCATTGGCAGCACTGCTGGTTGTTTCTTTTACCATTCCGGCATGGGCAATGGAAAGTCAGTTCGGCGGGTATTGGCGGACACGGATGTACACCAACCAGAATTTTACCGGTGAAGATGAAACTGAAGCAAAGGATCAGTCTTTGGTGGATACCCGAACCCGGCTGTATTATACGGCTGTTTTTCACGAAAATCTCAAATTTGTCAACAAATTTGAATTTGATGCCAAATGGGGTGACACAGTTCTCGGTGACATCGGTGCAGACGGTGTAAAGTTTGAGATCAAAAATTCCTATGCGGATTTCAATCTCGGTCCTGTAAATGCCAAAGTCGGTATTCAGGGCGGAACACTGGCCCGCGGTTTCCTGTTCTCTGATGATTTTTCCGGTGCTGTTGTAACCTTTCAGGGAAACGGTATCAGTCTTCCTTTTTTCTGGATTAAAACCTTTGAAGGCGGTACAGGACCGGACGCAAATGATATGGATGTAGATCTTTATGCCTTTGCTCCGTCTTTTAATTTGGGCGGCGGAATGGTTAAAGTGAATCCCTATGTTGCCTGGGTGTATTCTGATGACGTGTCCGGCTGGAATCCATATATCAACTATGAGGACAGAGCCACACCCGAATTAAAGGCAAATGATTTGAATGCAGAAGAATACAGCATTTACTACGGGGGTATTGATGTAGATTTGAACTTTGATGCAGCTTCTGTATGGTTGACCGGAATCTATCAGGGCGGAACAATAGATCTTATAGGCGGAAATGAAATTGATGTGTCTGCCTGGCTGGCTGCTGTGGGTGGTAAAGTGAATTTTGGTGTTGCGGATGTACATGGTCAGTTCTTCTATGCCACGGGTGATGATGATGAAGACGAAGATTATGAAGCTTTCTTCTTCGTATCTCAGAATCAGTTTACAGGTCAGTCTTATTACTGGGCTGAACTTATGGGATACGGTATATTTGATGACATCGTTTCCAATAACTCCCCGGCTGATAAAATTTCCAATATCATGGCTGCCAATATCGGAACAACCATTAAACCGACGGACAAACTGAGTATTACACTGGATGTATGGTACGCCGCGCTGGCGGAAGATATTATGGTTGGCACAGACGAAGAGAATTATCTGGGAACAGAAGTGGATCTGAAAATTACCTATCAGTTGATGAAAGGCCTGAAACTTGATGTAGTCGGTGCTTATCTGTTCGCAGGAGAAGCAACAACACTGGATCATCCGGATGAAGCAGATCCTTACGAAGTTGGTACACAACTGTCCCTCAGCTTCTAAGTTTTATTTTTTTGATATAGTCTGAAATCAGAAACCGGAAGAGTCTGTCTCTTCCGGTTTTTTTTATGAAGATATATTTATTGGGAGAAACTGCATGAAAAAGCTGTTTTTTGTATTTCTTACCGGCATATTTTTTCTTATTCCGATCTCCCCCTCATCGGCTGTGGAAAACCAGTTCGGCGGTCACTGGTACACGCTTTTTTTTAGCAATCAGAATTTCAGCGGAGAAGATCGGATCGGCGATAAAGATATGCGTATTGTGGATACGCAGGCCCGTCTTTATTACACAGCGGTATTCCATGAAAACCTGAAATTTGTAAATAAATTTGAATTCAGTGCACAATGGGGAGACACGGAACTGGGGGATATCGGAGCAGACGGCACTGTGCTTGAAATCAAAAACTCCTATGCGGATTTTAATATTTCTCAAATCAATATCACTGCCGGAATTCAGGGACTTGTTTTCAGCCGGGGATTCATATTTGATGATGATGCTGCCGGAGCCGCCATCACATACCAGTCTGATTTGGCAGACATACAGTTTTTCTGGCTCAAAGCCTATGAAGGCGGGGCAGGAAAAGATGCCAATGATTATGATGTGGATTACTACGGACTCACCCCCCTCTTCAGACTTGGAGAAAATTGGCAAATCAATCCTTTTTTCATGTATATCTATTCAGACGATGCCAAAAACTGGACAGATGAGGAGGGCACTCCCTTTTTCGGCGATAATGCCGAAGAAGTGAATCTGTGGTATGCCGGTCTGAATCTGGATGCGGATTTTGACAGATTTTCCCTCTGGTGTACCGGTATTTACCAGGGCGGGGATATAAGCTTTCATACAGAAAACAGGAAGCAGGACTTTTCCGCGTGGCTGGCAGCCGCGGGGGCCAGTATTTCTATGAGCAAAGGGGATATTCACGGCCAGTTTTTTTATGCCACCGGGGATGACGGAGAAGACCCGGATCAGGAAAATTTCTGGGTTCCCCGTGGGCAGTCCTACTACTGGGCAGAAATCATGGGCTATGGAATCATTGATTACGAATACTCCAACAACTCCCCCGGCGATCAGATTTCCAATATCATGGCCGCCAATATCGGTGTCACCTTCAACCCCCTCAGCAATGTTTCCTACCGACTGGATGTCTGGTATGCGGCTCTGGCAGAGGACATTTATGTGCTCAACGGGGAAAAATACAGCAAAGGAAATGCCCCTGCCGGTGCCAATGGGGAAAGTTACCTGGGAACCGAAGTGGATCTGGTACTTACCGTGGAACTGGTAAAGGGTCTGAAAATGGATATTGTGGGCGCATATTTATTCGCAGGCAAAGCCACCACACAGGATTCCCCCAATGATGCCAACCCCTACGAAATCGGAACCCAGTTGTCGCTGAGTTTCTGATTATCTGAAACGGAGTGCCAAACTGAAAGTTTGGCACTTCAGATGATATTCTATGGCTAACCCAATGTAAATTTTAAAAAAGCAATAAATGATCCAAAGGAATAATTTGACAGCCGGTAACATCTATGTTACCCTGTTCTTATGAAAATTCAGGAATATGTCAGAGAGGATGGTTCCAGTCCTTATCAGAAATGGTTTGATAACCTGAACCCGGCTGCCGCTGCAAAAATATCCGTTGCCATAGCCCGATTGGAGTCTGGGAATCTTTCAAATATCGGTAGTGGGTCAAATCCGTTGATGACGGTCTCCCCTCCCCTGAGGGAGGGGCAGGGGGAGGGTGAAAACTGTTTTAATTACAGATTGTTATTTTTCCCCCTCCCCTAACCCCTCCCACAGGGGGAGGGGGATTTTCAAGGGATTTGACCCACTACCCAAATATCATTATGCAAAGAATATCGAAAGCGAAAAAAGACTGCTGAACCTAAGAGGAAATAAAATGTCTCAAATAACTAAAGATTATAAAGATACAATCAACAACCGGTTGAAGCAGGATCCGGCATTTGCGGCAGCTTTATTTGACGAAGCGGTTTCTCTCTTTCTTAATGGTGAACCGTCCACCGCAAGAATTATACTGAGAGAACTTGTAAAAGCAACGGTTGGTTTTGAAAAACTTGCAATTGAGACAGAAAGGCCGACGAAGAGTCTGCATCGTATGCTGTCAGCCGGAGGAAATCCGACAATGAACAATTTAACCAGTATTATAAATGTATTGCGTCA
The DNA here is from genome assembly GCA_011390755.1 of Desulfobacteraceae bacterium. GTDB lineage: Bacteria > Desulfobacterota > Desulfobacteria > Desulfobacterales > Desulfococcaceae > JAABRU01. The sequence continues at coordinate 14,010 of JAABRU010000048.1, forward strand.
GAATCTCAATTTGAATATTAAAGTTCATACTTTCCCTGCCATCAGTAACTTATCGTAGAAACGGCATCCCACCGTTTCCGGGGTGGCGGGCACGAAAAAGCCTGTGCTTGCCCTACAGGAAAAAACACCGGAGGTTGATTATGAATATTTCTCAGGCAGCAATAGATGAAATAAAAAATTTAGATATATCAGAGAAGATACTTATTGTAGAAGATATTTGGGATAGCATTGTTGCAAAAGATGAATATCCTGAATTGACAAAAGAACAATATACCGAGTTAAACAGAAGAATTGATTCATTTCATGCCAATCCTGAACAGGGAAGAACATGGAATGAGATAAAAAATGATTATTGGAAACAGAAACATTAATCAGATTCAAAAAAATCATTAAAAAGTCAATGAATTATGTTTGTAAAATTTTTACCTGAAGCAGAATTGATGAACCGGTAAAAAGTCCAAATTTCAAAAATCGCTATTAATAAAATCAGAGTGTTAATATGTATCAAAACCTGATTTTCGGACTTTTTACGAGACCATCAGAATTGGAAATGAGCGAAGCTGTTGAATGGTATGCACAGAAAAAATATGGCCTTGATACTGAATTTATGCGTTGTATTGACGAAACAATTTCAAGAATACAAAGAAATCCGCAACTTTTCCCAATAGCCTTAAAAAATTCAAGAAAGGCTCTTGTTAAAAGATTTCCATACACAATTTATTATGAAATAAAAGGTCATATTATCATGGTGTTAGCTGTGTTTCATGCGAAAAGAAATCCTGAAAATTGGCAAAAAAGACTATAAAACCTTATTAAATTATGGACAAAATCATCATTGAAGGCGGTGTCCCCCTACAGGGACAGGTAAACATCAGCGGGGCCAAAAATGCGGCCCTGCCCATTCTGGTCTCCTCCCTGCTTACGGAAGGGCAGAATATCTATCATAATGTCCCGCAACTGCGGGATATTGACAGCATCAAGGAACTGCTTTCCTATCTCTGCGCGGATATTCAGACCGAAGGGGATACTGTAAAAATAAAGGCCGACGGCCTGTGCAAAACCGAGGCTCCCTATGATCTGGTGCGGAAAATGCGGGCATCTGTGCTGGTTCTCGGCCCTCTGGTGGCCCGTGTGAAAAAAGCCAGGGTTTCCCTGCCGGGCGGATGTGCCATCGGCGCACGCCCCATCAACCTGCATCTCAAAGGACTGGCCCGGCTGGGAGCCTCCATTGAACTGAAACACGGATATGTGGAAGCCAGCGCGGACCGGCTGGTCGGGGATGATTTCTATTTTGACATGCCCACTGTCACCGGAACAGAAAATATCATGATGGCGGCCGTGCTGGCCAAAGGGAAAACTGTGCTCCGCAATGCGGCGCGGGAACCGGAGATCACAGCTCTTGCGGATGTACTCAACCGCATGGGGGCCGATGTGCAGGGGGCCGGAAGTTCTGTCATCACAATTAACGGCGTATCCGAACTTCATCCCGCGGAAGTAACGATCATTCCCGACCGGATTGAAACCGGCACCTTTATGGTGGCCGCCGCCCTTACCAAAGGGGATGTGACCATCTCCCGCTGCGAACCGGATCACCTGCGGGCCGTGATTAACAAACTGAAGCTCACGGGAAGCGAAGTCATTGTCAAAGATAAGGAAATCCGCGTCAAAGGGCCGGACAGGATATGCAGTGCGGATATCAAAACCCAGCCCTATCCGGGATTTCCCACGGACATGCAGGCCCAGTTCATGGTGCTGATGTCGGTTGCCAAAGGGCTCAGTGTGATTTCCGAAACCATATTTGAAAACCGTTTCATCCATGTCAGTGAACTGCACCGCCTGGGAGCCGATATCCGGATATCCGGAGACTCGGCCATTATCAAAGGCGTTCCGACATTATCCGGCGCACCGGTCATGGCCTCTGATCTGCGGGCCAGTGCCTCCCTGATTCTGGCGGGGCTTGTGGCCGAAGGCAGCACCGAAGTCAGCCGGGTGTACCATCTGGATCGGGGCTATGAGGCCATGGAAAAGAAATTCTCTGCACTGGGTGCCCGGATTCAGCGGGTCAGATAAAATCTTTCCGGAAATGTGTCCGGTCTCTGATATACAAAAGCCGCAGATCTTTTTCCGCCCTTTTATTCCCCTTCTTTTCAGTTTTATCTGCGGCATTCTGACGGGAGAACAGTTTCCGCTTTTCATCCCCTGGTCCGCTGTCCTCTCTTTACCTGCTGCTTCAGGGATCATTGTCTGCATCTGCCAAAACCGCTTTGCCCTGTTTTCTCCACTGCTCCTTTTTTTCTGCCTGGGATGCCTTTCCCTTTCCCACTGGGTAACCCCTTCTCTTCCTGAAAATGATATATCCCGCTATGCAAATCAGAGGTATCAGCATATCTGCGGATATGTCAGCACCCTTCCCCGCATACTGGGAAACCGGCAGAAATTTATGCTTATCCCCGAATCGCTGGGGAATGGGCATAAAAAAGTATCGGGTCGTCTGCGCGTAACCGCCTCTGTGAATGAAAAAATTCCCTCACCCGGGGATCGGATATGTTTTTCCGGGAAAATCCGATCCATCCGGAATTTCAGCAATCCGGGCGGTTTTGACTATGAACGCTATATGGCCTTTCAGTCCATACACTGTACCACTTATGCCCGCAAAGGAAGTCTCCGAATTACCGGGCATGAGGAGAAAAGCAGTTTCCGTTCTTCTCTGGAAAGCTTCCGCAGCCGCATTGCCCGCATGATACGGGAGCAGAGCAGCGGTGATGCCCAATCCCTGCTGCTGGCACTGCTTATCGGAGATAAAAGCGGAATTTCCCATGAGCTGCGGGACAAATTTGTCCGCTCCGGCATTGCCCATCTCCTGGCGATTTCCGGACTGCATATGGGCATGATATCCTTTATCTCCTTTTTTATATTCCGTACCATTGGCTACCGGATTCCCCGGATTCCGCCTTCGGATGCGGTACAGAAAACCGCAGCCTTCCTGTCCCTGTTCCCCCTGCTGACCTACGGCATGATTTCCGGTCTGTCCCCGGCCACACAGCGGGCCATGATGATGGTATCTCTGTGTATTGCGGCCTTTGTGCTCAACCATGAACAGGAGAGCAGCAACACCCTGGCAGGGGCGGCCCTGCTGATTCTTATCCTTCATCCGCCCACCCTGTTTTCCATTTCTTTTCAACTTTCCTTTGCAGCCGTATGGTGGATTATTTTCGCTTTTTCCGGAGATTTTTTCCCGCCTTTCCGCTTCAAAAGCAGGATATTGGGCACGGCTTTCCCTTATTTGTCTGCTGCCCTCAAATCCTCTTTTTTTGCAATTTTGGGAACCATGCCCCTGAGCATGTATTATTTTCATCAGTTTTCCATAGCCGGTCTCGCGGCAAATCTGCTTTTTATTCCCCTCATTGCCTTTCTGGTGCTTCCCGCCGGACTTTTTGGAGTTTTTCTCTTTTTGCTCAGTCCGGATATGGCGGCATATGCCATACAGAGCAGTGCCTTTTTTCTTGATTTATCCCTGAAATGCCTGCCCCTGTTTACGGATATTCCGCTGACAGCCATGAAAACCTTCGGCCCCACGGTTTTGGAAATTTTTCTCTTTTACATGCTGCTCTGGTCTGCATGTACACTGTTTCCCGCTGCCGGAAGAAACGGAAAATTCCGGAAATATGCCCTGCCGGTGCTGACTGTTTCCCTCATCCTGCTTGCCGGAGATACGGCATACTGGCTGCATACGCGTTTTGGCAGCAAAGCACTGAGAATCACCGTCCTGGATGTGGGGCAGGGCAGTGCTGTCCTGGCAGAGTTTCCCGGCGGAAAAACCATGCTCATTGACGGCGGCGGATTTTATGATAACAAAGCCTTTGATATGGGAGCCGCTGTTGTCGCTCCCTTTTTGCGGCAGAAAAAAATCATGACACTGGATTATATGCTGCTGTCCCATCCGGAAAGCGATCATATGAACGGGCTTTTGTATATTGCACAGCATTTCCGGGTAAAAGAGTTGTGGTACAGCGGCATCCGGGCCGAAGGAAGCAATTACCGCCGGTTTATGGAAATTGTGCGGCAAAAACAGATCCATTTCCCCGATTTTCAGACCCTGCCCCGCTCCCGGATGATCCGGGGGGTGAAAGCAGAAATACTCTGGCCGCCCCGCAATCTGACAGAAATGCGGAAAAAAGAAAAATGGCTGCACAAAGAAAATAACACCTCCCTGGTTCTGCGTCTGTCTTTCAGCGGTCACAGTTTTCTTTTTCCGGGGGATATTGAAATCAGAGCAGAAAAGGAGCTGCTGAAAATCCACGGAAAAAAACTCGCCAGCACGGTTCTGCTGGCTCCCCATCACGGCTGCGCCTCATCCAATTCTCCGGCATTTGTCCGGCAGGTAAATCCGGAAATCCTCATCATTTCTGCCGGATGGCAAAACCGTTTCCGCTGTCCCCCTGCAAAGGTTATCAAAGCCTATACAGCACTGGGATGCCGGATACTGCGAACCGACAGAGACGGAGCCCTTTCTGTTTTCTGCCCCCCCGAAGGTGTTTTGCAGATACAGCAGGAAAGAAATACACAAAGTAAAAAGCCTTTCATTTACAATAATCCGCAAAATATGATAAGATAATCCGGATTCAGACAGGATCAGACAGGAATGGATCATATCCTCAGCAGATCGGAAAGTTTTCCCCGGATACGTTTTTGTGACTGTCCCGGAGTGCAGAAATTGTATTTTTGCACGACCCCGGTTCCCGGCTCCCATGCAAAAATACAATTTTTGCACTCCTCCGGAAACTTTCCGATCCAGGGATCCTGAATTCATATCCTGAAAATGAATGTGTATATATTTTTCATCCGCCCAAAGGAGGAATGATGCCAAACAGAATTTTAACCCTCTGCATATGTACTGTTTTTTTCTGCTTTGCTGCTGCTTCTTCTGCCGAAGATGCGGGTATTGCCCCGCCTCCCCTGCAGGCCGCGCTGTTCGTCAAACTTCTGTCCTTTCATCAGGGAATTGGAGGGGGGGTGCGTGTGCATGTCATGGAAGGCAGTGATTTCGCGCGGGAACTGAAAAAAGTAATCGGTGTGAAAATCGGCAAATCCTCACTGACGGAAGTCACCGAGGGAAAGCATTTTCCGGCAGAACCGCCGACAGTCCTGTATGTGGGGGACGCTGATTTGGCAAAAGAGGTGATCCGCTATACCAGGGAAAAAAAAGTGCTCAGCATCACAGGGCTGCCGGGCCTGATTCAGAAGGGAATTACCCTGGGGGTCGGCATCAGCGGGGGGAAACCCAGAATTCTGCTGAATATCTCGGCATCAAAAGAAGAAGACATCCCCTGGGATCATGCCATACTGAAGGTTTCCACAACCTTCTGATATATAATTCTGCCGGGAATCAGTCGCTGTCCCGGAAAGGCGGAATCGTATTTTTGATTAGGGATAATCATATCAAAAGGAGGAGCTATGAAAAAAGGGAGTGGACAGGGCTGTTTTTTCCGATTGAAAGGGGGGGTATCTCTTTTGTGTTTTCTGATTTTCCCCATGCTGTCCTTTGCAGCGGAACAGGAACTCAAAACCGAGGAACTGGTGCAGATGTCTCTGGATGATCTCATGAATACAGTGGTCGTAACGGCCAGCCGCGCGGAAATTCCCCTTTCCAGAGTAAGCAAAAGTATCAGTGTGGTCAGCCGCAAAGACATGGAAGATGCCCGGCAGTATTTTCTGCCGGAAATGATAGACAATGTGCCGGGGGTGTATCTGAAACGGAACGGGGGCCCGGGCAGAATTTCCCGGATCAATATGCGCGGGGCCAAATACCAGTACACCCAGTTTCAGTATAACGGCATTCCCTTAAAGGATGCCACGGATATTCTGAATTCTTTCAACTCCTATGTACAGGATCTTTATGCGGGGGAGGATATTGAGCGCATTGAAGTGCTCAAGGGAAGCAACAGCACCCTTTACGGTTCCCAGGCCATGGGCGGTGTCATCAATATCATTCCCGCCAAATGGAATCAGGACCTTGTGCTGGATTCCCGCAATGAAATCGGCAGTAACAATACGGTTTTTGCTTCGGCCCGTGCCGCCTACGGAAAAGAGAATTTTTATCTGGATATCAATCCCCTGTATTATGACACGGACGGAGAATCTTTCAGCGGCTCCCATGATTATTATTATGAAAAAAAGGGACTGAGTGCCGGAGCCGGTTATAAATTCAGCAATGGCATATCACTGGAATTCAACAGCCTGTATTCGGATACCGAGGCCCCGCTCCATGCACAGTTCCCCGGACTGGATGCACAGCAGCGTTTGACAGGAAACCGGGCGGCAGAAGATCAGCATACGGAAAACAGTCTGTTTCTGGCCGGTCTTACCTTTGCCCACCAGGTAAATTCCGTATGGGATTACAGTCTGAAAGCCGCATACAGTGAAACCCGAAGACATTATTTCAATTCTTCCGTATCCGCGGATAAATCCGAGTATAACGGAGATACCAGCTATTTGGAAATGCAGCACAATCTCCGTTTTACAGACTGGATGAACCTGACTGTGGGAATGGATTATGAAAAATCGGATTATGAAAACCGGGAACCCCTGAATGCTTTTCAGGAAATTTACGATTCCCGGATATTTTCCTATAACTGGGATTACTGGGATGCCTTCTGTATGCTCCGTTTTTCATTTCTGAATGATTCCCTTCTGCTGGATGCGGGCGGACGCTATAATGACCATGAAAAATTTGATTCCGAAACCGTGTGGGAAATGTCCGCTGCCTATATTTTCAAGGATTTCGGCACCAAAATCCACGGGCATACGGGTACAGGATACCGTACCCCGGCCCTGTATGAGGTGTACGGCGGTTATCTTTTCAACGGCGAACGGATTCCTACCGGCAATCCGGACCTGGAACCTGAAAAAAGCATCAGTTATGAAATCGGGGTGGATCAGTTTCTTTTTGACAATTCCCTCAACTTCGGTCTGACCTGGTTTCACATTGATTTTGATGATCTGGTCATTTACAGTCTCCGCTATGAAAACGGTTCGGAAGGCAGAAGCGAGGGGATTGAAACCTATGTCCATTATCAGCCCTGCCCCTATGTCCGCCTGGGCCTGGCCTATACCTATGCGGATCCGGAATATAAAGACAGCACAAGCGGAAAATGGCTGCGCGAACCCAGTTTTCCCAAAAACAAATTCAGCTTTACCACATCGCTTTACCCTTTGGAAAAACTGCGGATCTGGTTCCGTGTCATCTGGCAGGATGAAAAAATTGTCCCCCTTTATGATTCCGCTTTCAAGCAGACATTGTGGGAAGAGGACAGTGTGACGACTGTGGATGCGGCAGTATCCTATAATATTTCCGAAAACTTTGATGTGTGGCTGCGCGCGGAAAATCTGTTTGACGAAGATTACAGTGAAGGCGGGTACGCCATGCCCGGCCAGTGGATTTTCGGCGGTATCAGGCTGATGTTTTAAGAAAAATATTCTGTAAATTTCTTATCGGGGCGGAAAATATCCGCCCCTGCAAATATCCTGTGGAAAAAATGGATATCCCCTGCCATGATAAGAATCCGAAGAAGGAATATCCGATGAGAATCAATACAAGTTCCGTCCGTTTCCGGCTGATGGCCCTGACATTCTGCATGGGATTTCTTATGCTGCTGTTTATCCTGGGGATTCTGCCCTACCGTCTGGAAAAACTCACAGCGGATATTATCCGGGAAACCGCGGGTTCCGATTTTATTGTCCGTCTGCTTTCGGAAAATCTGGCCCTGGGAATGAAGGTTCGTTTTCTGGATGAGGGCGCATCCGTTGCGCAGACAATTGAAAATCTCCGCCCCGGTACAGAAGGAAATCTGATTCAGTCTGTGGCTGTTTTTGATAAAGAACTTCGTTTTGCCGGGGGCAGCAAATCCGCGGAAAAACATGGGGCTGAATACGGAAAAAGCAGCCGGATACTGGTACAGGAGGAAAAAGAGGCGATCCGCTTCTTTTCCCCCCTGAAGGATGCCCGTGAAACAGTGGGATATATGGAAATCATTTTTTCAAAAAAACAGATCATGGACAGGATGGACCATTTTTTCCATATTATCAGTCTGGCGGGGATTACGATGATTCTGCTGGGAATGGGACTGGCTTTCGGTTTTGCGGGAAATATCGTCCGGGTTGTCCGGGAAGTGTCCGACCGTATTGAGATGGGAACAAAGGAGACAGCAGATGCTTCAGAGCAGGTGTACCGGGTAAGTGCCTCTTTGGCAGACCGGACCGCGGAACATGCCGCCGCAATTGAAAAAACAGCCGCATTTGTGGAAGAAATATCGCTTATGACCCGGAAAAATGCGGATCATGCCCGGCTGGCCGATACCTGTATGAAAGAAATACAGGAGCTGGTTCATCAATCCGACCGTTCTATGCAAAATCTGACCCGTTCCATGGATGATATTCAGAACGCGGGCGCAGAAATTTCACGCGTTGTCAAAAATATTGATGAAATCGCATTTCAGACCAATCTGCTGGCCCTCAATGCCAGTATAGAGGCAGCAAGGGCCGGGGACAGCGGCGCGGGTTTTGCGGTGGTGGCGCAGGAAGTCCGGAACCTTGCCATGCGCAGTGCCGGGGCTGCCGGAAATACAGCGGAAATGATTCAGGATACCGTGGATAAGGTAAAACGGGGAAATGAACTGCTGCATGAAACAGACAGCGGTTTTTCCCGGCTCCGGAACCGGATTACAGAAAGCATTGAGCTGGTGGGGGAAATTGCCGAAGGCTCCCGTTCCCAGTCCGAAGGTACCGGGCAGATCAGCCGGGCCGTTACAGATGCAAGTTCTTTTACCCGGAAAAACGCGGCAGATGCCCGGGTATCCCTGAATGCATCGGAAAAAATGCTGAAACAGACAGAAAAAATGAAAAAACTGACGGATATGCTGGCGGTTCTTTCCGGAAAAAAAAAATAACCGGTGCCGGATCAGCTCCGCTGATTTTCTGCTGCCGGGGCATACTGCATAGGCCCCGGTTCTCCTCCGGCAGTCTGAAGTTACTGTCCCGGACATCAAAGAATGTCCGCAGATCGAAAAGTTTCCCCCGGATACGGTTTTACGGCTGCCCCGGAGTGCAGAAACTGTATTTCTGCACCGCCGCATCGCCCGGTTGCCCCATGCAGAAATACAATTTCTGCACTCCTCCGGAAACGTTTCGATCTACTGAATGTAATCAATTATCAATCCCCTTACGTTATTCTGAAAGGGATTGGCACATAAAGTTATTACATTCTTCGGTGTCCGCAGTAATAAGAAATGAATTATCCGCGCCCTCTGTTTTATCCGCAGAAAAGCGATTCCATTTCCCGAATCAGCTCCCATGCGGGTCTGTCCTGAAACACACCGAAATCTTTTCCGGCTGCCGGATCAATTCCCCGGAGAAAAAGATAATACACCCCGCCGAAATGTTTTTCATAGACATAATCCGGAATCCGTATTTTCAGATAACGGTGCAGGGCCAGACTGTAAATATGATATTGCAGAATATAATATTCTTCCCGCATGGTCCGGGCCAGCAAATCTTTATGGTAATCTTCCGGCCGATCTCCCAGATAATTGGATTTCCAGTCCAGCAGACAGTACTGATTGTCTTTGCAGAATACCAGATCAATAAATCCTCTCATAAATCCGCCGGATGCGGAAAATCTCAGTTTGCCGATTTGCCGGGGAAAATCTCCCATGATGCTGTTTATACCTGCTTTTTCAAATAATTTCTGTAGCATCCGGGGCGTGAAAGATTTGAGGGGAAAATAAAATTCCAGCTCATTGATACGTTCTGTCTGCCGGATACCGGACAGGGAAAAATCCCCTGTATCCGACTGCGGGGATCCGGACAGGGGCAGGGAAAGAACATCGGCAGTCATTTTCTGCAATACCGGGGTCCAATGCGTTTCAATACCGTATTTTTCCAGCTTTTCCCCTATCATTCTTTCTGTTTCGCTGTTTTCTGTAAAATCCAGGTTTTCAAATATCTCATGCAGGCAGGTGCCTGCGATGCTTCCTCTGGGGAAACTGAAAATATTGATTTCCGCTGTTTCCTCTTCTCTGTTCCGGGCATGGGAAATGCTTTCCACTTCCCGGATGGCAGCATCGGAATCACTGATTTCCGTGCTGTAGGGTTTTTCCATTACCAGGGAGGAAAAACTGCTTACGCGGAAACTGTCTGCAATCCTTTTCTTCAAAAGCCGCTCCTGCAGGATTTCTTCTGCTGCCGGGGGGGAGCGGAAAGGAATTCCTTTTTCCAAAGACAGAGGGGATACGGCAATATTCCCCGGAGAAGATTTTGCCAGATTTTCCATTGTTTCAAACAGTTTTTCATCTGTCAGATCTTTGAAGGCCTCTGCCGTCCTTTGAAGAATATCCCCGTCTGTATTGTCTGATGATGTATGAAAAAGCCAGGCCGGGGCAGATGTTTCCGCGGTACTGAACCGTCCCCAGACCAGATAACAGCGGTGCTGGGCGCGGGTCAGGGCCACATAGAGCAGTCGCAGATTTTCTGCCAGATTTTCCCGCCCTTCGGCCAGGCTGTTTTCTGCCAGTGCATCGGTTCCCAGATCCATTGTCAGTTTTTTTCCATCTTTTTCATCATGAAAAAAAACCGGGCCATTTTTTGCATTTCGGGGTTTGGAAGCATTCCAGGTAAAAGGGCAGAATACCACCGGATACTGCAGACCTTTGCTTTTGTGCATGGTGACCAGTTTTACGGCATTTGCATCACTTTCCAGGCGCAGCGGGGTTTCTTCCTCCCGCCGATCCCGCTGCAGGCGATGCTCCGACAGCCATTTCAGCAGACCGCCTGTGCCGGTTTTTTTTTCCGTGTCTGCCCGGTGCAGCAGCTCGGACAGATGAAGCAGATTGGTGCATCGCCGCTCCCCGCCCGGCAGGGCCATGAGCCGCGGCAGTACTTCTTCTGTTGAAAGAAACTGCCGGAACATGCGGATAAAGCCCTTTTGCTTCCAACTGCGTCCGTAGTCGGCAAATTTCAGCAGCCATTTTTCCCAGGCATCTTCATCCTGCCCCAGTGCTTCCAGTTCTTCCCCGCACAGTCCCAGCATATCCCCGGCCAGGGCCGTGCGGATCAGATTTTCATTTCTCGGTTCTTCCAGTGCGGCAAGCAGCCTTTCCAGTTCCAGGGATTCCGGGCTGTCAAATACATCCCCCCTGCTGTGTAAAATCGCCGGAATATCCAGACGGGCCAGGGCATCCCGTATCCGGTCGGCCTGATCATGTTTGCGCACCAGCACGGCAATATCCCCGGCCCCAATGCCCCGTTCACCGATGCAGGCCCGCTTCTCCTTCCCCAGACACAATAGTCGGGAAATTTCCGCGCTGACCGCATTGGCAATCATTGCTTCCGCTTTTTCTTTCAGAATCAGTTTATTTTTTCCCAGAATATCTTCATGTGACTCCGCCGGCCATATCTGCAAAGGGGGCTCTTTTTTCCCGTCAAAGGTCAGATATTTCCGATTTTCCTTTTCCGGGGCCTCCACAGGCAGAAAGGGGATATTTTCATACACAAAGGCCCGTCTGCTGCTGTGGAACAGCGTATTGACGGCTGCAATCAGCCCGGGTTCCGAACGCCAGTTTTTATCCAGGGTGTAGCGGAAATCGCTTTTCTCCGCTGCCTGCATATACGCGAAAATGTCGGCCCCGCGGAATGCATAAATGGCCTGTTTGGGATCACCGATAAGAAAAAGGATGCTGTCTTCATGGTGGAACAGGGTGTGGAAAATTTCATACTGCACCGGATCCGTATCCTGAAATTCATCTATGAGCGCGGCTTTGTATTTCCCCCGGATTTTTTTTATAAGTTTTTCTCCCCCTTCCGCCTTCAGGGCATCGCGCAGGTCCGTAAGGAGATCATCAAAAGAGCGCAGATTCCGCCTTTCTTTTCTTTCTTTCAGTTCCTTCCGGGCATAGGCAAAAAGTTCGCTTTTCAGGTGCAAAAGATGCTGCTCAAAAACCCGGATCATTTCTGTGTGCAGGGAAAAAAAATCATCACAGCGATCAAAAAAAGGGTGGGAGGGCGGCTGTTTTCCTTTTTTTTTAAATTTATCCAGGGTGGACGCGCAGAAGCGGTCAAATGCATCAAAAAGATTTGAGTCCGCGTCTTTTCCCTCCAGATAATCCGCCATACTCTGCAGCCATTCCCCGCGTTTTTCCGGATTATAACTGTTATTTTTCAGTCCCCCGGCTTCCAGAAAAATCTTTTCTATCCGGTAGCGGGAGGACTGCCATTCCGCTGCCAGAGAACGGAAAGCCGCAATAAAATCTGCTTCATACGGTTTCGGATCTGAAGGTGCAATCTGCGGAATAATCCGCAAATCGGGCTGGGAAACCCGGTTTCCCAGCAGGGTCATCAAATCATCCGGACCGGTTTTATCAATGGCATAGCGGACAAAAAGGGGAGAAGCGGAATAAAAACGGATGCGCCAGAAATCTTCCACAATCTCCCGCAGCATATTTTCCTGGCTGCTGAGGAGTTCCGTGTCAAAAAGCGCGCCGCTTTCAAAAGCATGATCTTTGAGCATCCGCATACAGAAAGCATGGATGGTAAAAATACCGGATTCATCAAAATCCCGGAGGGCATTTCGGATAAGACGGAGGGCCTCCGGAATATTCGGAATGTTTTTTTGCAGTGTCTGTAAAAAAGGATCTTGGGTCGGCTGTCCGGCAAATACCGCAGCCGCATCCCGCAGTTTATTGCGGATACGTTCTTTCAGTTCCGCCGTGGCCGCTTCTGTATATGTGACCACCAGAATTTTATCCACAGTCATATCTTTTTTTTCCAGAATCAGGCGCAGATAAAGACCTTCTATGGTATAGGTTTTTCCTGTACCCGCACTGGCTTCAATAAGATTGCTGCCTTCCAGGGAAAGTTTGGGCAAATCTAATTTTCGGAACGTCGGGGAACTCATATATTTGCACTTTCATTGCATTTTTCAGTTCATATCTTTTCCACATCTCACCCGCTCCGGAGCAAGGAACTTTTCATTACTTCACTCTGATCACTCCCATAATACTGCTGTATTCTTTCCTGCCGGAAGCATCTTCGGATTCCATCAGAACATAATAGGAAGACCCTGCAGCCGCGGGTGTTTTTGTTTCTGTTATGCTGCCCAGGCCGACAGAGCTGATGGGGGATAACTGCGGGTAAGGGGCATGGTACAGGCGGTAGGATGCGGCAGAGGGCAAAATTCCCCAGGAAAGATAATCCGCATCTCCTTTGCTGCGGATGCGAAATGGAAACGCGGAAGAATCATTTCCCATGATAAAAAAAATAATATTGGATATATCACCTGCTTTTCCATTGTTCAGCGCACAAATCGCCAGATAATAGGCCGATGTTTCCGGCAGAGGCCCGGAAAGCGATGTCTGCAATTGCATATCCGCATAGGCAACGGGTTCCATGTCCGGCCAGGGGGCATAATACAGACGGTAGGCCTCTGCCCCGCCGATTGCCTCCCAGGAGACGGAAACATTGTTTCCTGATGTATTTACAGTCAGTTCCGGTGCTGCGGGAAAGGTAGGGATACCGGTATTATCATAAATGAAATCCTGAAATTCCGACACACGGGCATACACACCGTATAATCCGGGTTCCGCACAGTTTTCACCGGCCCCCCAGCTGACCAGTCCGGCCAGTTTCCAGATACCTTCCTCCTGAATAATCAAAGGCCCGCCGCTGTCTCCGGTGCAGGAATCTTTCCCGCCTTCTGTCAGCCCCGCACACAGCATGGAACTGTCAATGGCATACTCAGGCGGATCATAATCTTTTGCCCTGAATGCACGGCTGCATTCTTTATTGCTTACAATGGGAACCCTCACCTGCCTGAGATTCCAGGGATCTGAAACCCGGTAAGAAGTGCCCCATCCCTCTGTATCTCCCCATCCCATGACAATGCTTTCCATCCCCTCCAAAGTGGAAGAACCTTCGTATATGGGAACTGTGGGATAATTATCCGCGGCTTCTGTCAGTTCCAAAAGGGCAATATCCGAATCTGCTGTGGCATGGTCACCGTCTGCATACAAAGGGTGGGGAATAATCCGTTTTACGGAAAAATGCTGTCCCGCCCCGTTTTTCAGATCATGGGTCCCCAGAACCACTTCGATGTACTGCGGATCTTCCACAATGCCCCTGTCATTTTCCACGCAGTGCGCGGCTGTCAGTACCCAGTTGGGGTGAATAAGGGATGCACCGCAGAAATGAGCATCATCGTCGGATAAAGCACCGGCATCCACCAGTGCGGCCATCCAGGGCCAGGCCTTTTCATCTGCAACCTTATCTCCTCCGATGATTCTTCTGGAGATTGCCGAAGACGGTGCGGCACTTTCTCCGCTTTCTGCATAAGCGGACTGCATAAGCAGAAGGATAAGCATAAAAGAAAGCAGTCTGTCCATTTTCATTCTCCTTTTCTGTATTCCCGGCAGTCATAAAAAATCAGGCAGTGGCTCAAATCCCCTGATTTTTTTCTGTAAGGCCGTACTGCATAGGCCCCCCGGATCCCCCTGGGCCGGGTCTGTGCAATACGCCCTTACAATGAGAAATCTCATTCATCAACGGATTTGACCCATTGGCAAAATGCAAAAGAGGGAGGGACTTTTTGATTTTTACGGGCTCCGAACAGGGACAGAATCCATTTTTTCCCGCCCCCTTATTGCAGGCCTGAGTTTCTTTATCAGAATCAGTATAGATTTTCAGAAAAATAATTGCAGTTTTTCAAAATGGTATTCAGCATAATTTCAGATAGATAAAAACACCATTTTATGCAATTAATTATCTGAAAAACTATAGATCGAAAAGTTTCCCCCGGATACGGTTTTACAGCTGCCCCGGAGTGCAAAAACTGTATTTCTGCACCGCCGCATCTCCCGGTTACCCCATGCAAAAATACAATTTTTGCACTCCTCCGGAAACGTTCCGATCTACTGAGAATATGCATTTTAATTGTTTTTAGCCTGCATTATTCACAAATTCACTTTTTCCTGTAAATTCAGGATATGCCAAAAAAACGGGTTGCAAAGCCGTTTTTCTGAATTCTTTTGTTTATCAGTAATATATCCTTATTTTAGCGAAATATATGAATAATGCAGGTTAGGGTTTCCCTGATTTTTCTTTTATTGATGAAATGCTTGATTCTGAAGATTTTGTCAACAACTTTCCTTTGTATCCAAACAGGAGGTTCTTTTATTTTACTTTTTATTATGAATAATCCGGGGGCAGGACAATATCATGGAAAAATATATCAGCATCGGCGTGACCGGATTCATATGAAAATATTATAAAAATACAATGCACAGGGGGTGTCCCCGCACGTTCCGGATAAAAAAGGGGATTTTATTTTCGGGGGATCACCTGCTGCAGACATACAATTTTAAATGTTACGGAAAACTATCGTCTGCGCTCCCGGAGTTCAGGCGATTTTTTAATTATTGACAAACAGCGGGGATTCATTCAAATAAAAGCGGAAATACTCCATCACTGCCGTTTCCTTAAAAACCCGGTGGTGGGTCAAATCCGCTGATTTTTTTCTGTAAGGACGTATTGTGTAATGTAACATACCTGCTGAGAAAAACACAAAAATCTTTGAAAACCGCAGATTCACACGGATTCACACAGATATGCACGAATTACGGAATCCCGTTCATCCGTGTTCATCTGCGGTTCAGTTTTCCGACTCCGGATTTTTTCTCAACGGATATGTTACATTACAGACTTCGTGCATGTGCCCGGAGCCGCCCGTGCCGGGCCTGTGCAATACACCCTTACCGTCAGATACTGAATGCATCAGGCCTTTTGACCCACTGCCAAAAACTCTCCGAAGATGCTGAAAGGATTTTCCATATGAAACTCAGATTCAATCCCTATAATATTTTTGAAAATTCCGCCGGTCCGCCCGGATTATATGCAAGGCAGAAATGGCTCGGGCAGTCATCCGGCAAACAGTGGCAGCAGGATTCTGATGATACTGTCCGAAAGCTGAGAAAGGGGCAGTCTGAAAGCGGTCTGTGGGATAATTCATTTCTGACAACAGTTCACAGACTTTTCGGACTTCATCTGACAGTCCGCAATCCGGACAGCAGTATTGACAAAGCCCTTGACTGTCTCACAGAAATAATTCTGCCGACAGCGCAGAAAAGCGGGGCCGTGAATCTGCGTATTTCTGATGATGATATGAAAGGCCTGCCTTTTGCCGCCGGTTCCCCCCCTGTTTTTGCCACAGCATCCCTGCTGTTTCTTGCTGTCATATTCGGCAGAGAAAATCGCCCGGAAATGATAAAGGCATATGATTCTGTCTGTCTCCCGAAAATATCCTGCCCGGAGGACTGGAAGGATATATGCAATATTTTCAGAGCATTTGCTGTTCATCCGAATTATTCGGAAAAACAGATTGTCAAAGACATTGTAAACAGGATGTCTGAAATTCAGACAGATGAGGGGGACTGGGGAGAGCTGCTTCCCTTTTATATGACAGTCAATGCACTGGCGCATCTGAATTTTGCTCAAGCAGAACCTCAGCTGGCAAAGGCTTTTCAGAAACTGGCTGAAACCCAGGAAGAAGACGGCGGATGGGGGACTGATCAGCGGGAATGGAACAGCTTTCTGGTTGTTCATGCACTGAAAAACAGGGGAATTTTATAACTGTAACGGCAATGTCATTGACTTAAGCAAAAAATCCCCCTCCCCTGCCCCTCCCTCAGGGGAGGGGCTTGAGTCTGTGACATTGACTGCAATGGGAGAAACAACCGGATTTTTTCAAAAGAATCCGGTTGTTCAGCGGAACATTTCCCCACCACTGCCCTTTGCAAACCCATAAGGAGGTAAACATGTTTTTACAGATTGGTCTGAAACAGAAAATCATCCTGTTCACCGTACTGGTTTCCATTATCCCCATGACCATGATGATTTTCATGTATATGCAGATTTCCCAAAAAACCGGGGGAGAAGAGGCCCTGCATCTTCTGGAGGCAGTCTGTGTGCATAAAAAAGACCGCCTGGAAGATTATTTTGCCAGTCTTTCGGGCCTGGCCCGGACAATCGCGGGGGATCCGTCTGTGCTTTCCCTGTGGCAGAATGCAAAAGAATCCCCTTCCCTCTTACCCTATTCCCTCCCGGCCCTCCGGCGACTGCAGGAACTTATGGACATCGGGCAGCCGGAATCCATCCGTTTTATTTTTCCGCAGAAAAACAAAACCTTTTTTCTGGAAAAAGGAAGCAGTGATTTCCGCAGCGCGGATACACTTTCTCCGATTCCCGGTGATTTGTCCGGCGAATCCGAAAAAGGTACTGTCCGTTTTTCCGACATGGCCCCGGATGATGTCTCCGGCAGTCCCACAGCCTTTGTCCTGACCGCGCTGGCGGATAATTCCGGCGGATTTCTGGCCCTTCCCCTGTCTTTGCAGAAAATCAATGCCATCATGCAGGAAAGAACCGGTCTGGGAAAAAGCGGGGATGCCTATCTTGTGGGGCAGGACAAACTGCTGCGCTCGGATTCTTTTCTGGAACCGCAGCAAAAGACGGTGCAGTATTCTTTTGCACACAGAAAGGTGACGGACACTCCGCCTGTGCGGGAAGTGCTTTCCGGCAAAAGTGCATCCCTGGCTTATAAAGACGGGAAGGGGAACCGGCTCCTGGCTTCTTTTCTCCCTGTTGATACCGGCGGGCTGCGCTGGGGACTGATTGCGGAAACAGATTTGAATGAAGTCAGTGCAAAGCAAAAACACCTGCAGAGTCTGAGCCTGATTATGGGCATGATGATGCTCCTGCTGACACTGTCCATGGGTTTTATATTCGCCAGAGCCGTTTCCCGGCAGGTGGAGATGGGGCTGGCGGAAACCGAAAGACTGCCCAAAAAAGAGCAGATTGCCAAATTTGAGAAAGAAATGCAGAAAGCCGCCGATGAACAGCAGTTTGAAAAAGCGGCCTATTTCCGGGATAAAATCAGAAGACTGAAAGGGCAGGCGGTCATATAAACCACCATGAGCTATGAATCACAGCGAAACATGAAAGCTGCGCGGAGTGCGAAAATGAAGGCCGAGGCCGGTTTTTCGCAGACACTTTCATATAAACGGCCATGAGCCCTGACTCACAGCGAAACATGAAAATACACCGTAGAGACGCACGGTGTGCGTCTCTGCAGAAGACGCACACCGCAGAGACGCACGCCGTGCGTCTCTACAGGGGACTTTCATATAAACGGCCATGATATGCAATCACAACGAAACATGAAAGCTGCGCGGAGTGCGAAAATGAAGGCCGAGGCCGGTTTTTCGCAGACACTTTCATATAAACGGCCATGACTGACGGTCACAGCGAAGCATGAAAATACACCGCAGAGACGCACACCGCAGAGACGCACACCGCAGAGACGCACACCGCAGAGACGCACACCGTGCGTCTCTACAGGGGACTTTCATATAAAACAGGGAAAATGAGGTGACATCATGGGAGTTGAAAATCAGGAAAGCAGTCGGAACATATATGATTTGGACATACATGTGAAAGTCTACCATGAACTGATGTCGGAAAAAATCAGGGACATCCTGCTGGTTTCCACACCTTATGATGCCTTTATCATGGAAGAGGACGGCAGTCTTCCATCCAAAATTGTCAATGAATACAGGGGACTGAACCTGAGCAGCCCCCCGCGGCTGACCAAGGCGTCTTCAGGCGCGGAGGCCCTGAAAATTCTGGAGCGGCAGTCATTTGATCTGGTCATTACCATGCCGGATCTGGCAGATATAAAAACCGCGGAACTGGTGATGGAAATCCGGTCTGCGCATCCGGAAATGCCGGTGATTCTGCTGGCACACCGGGAAAGCGATATTCATGAAAACGGGAATACCTGCCCGGTGATTGACAATGAATTTATCTGGACCGGAAACGCGGAACTGCTGCTGGCACTGGTCAAAAGTGTGGAAGACCGCCGGAACGCGCCCTCGGATACGGCCAAAGGCATGGTCCGCGTGCTGATTCTGGTGGAGGATTCTCCCCTTTACCGTTCCCTCCTGCTCCCCCTGATCTATAAAGTGGTGGTCAGGCAGACCGTATCCCTGCTGGAAGACAGCATCAATGAAGAACACCGGATGCTCAAAATGCGGGCCCGTCCCAAAATTCTGGTGGCGGAAAATTATGAAAGCGCAATGGCACTGTTCCGTCAGTACCGCCCCTATGTTTTCGGTGTGATTTCCGATACCCGGTATCCCCGAAACTGCGTTATGAGCGAAGATGCGGGCTTTGTGTTTTTATCGGAAATCAAGAAAAAAATTCCCCATCTGCCCCTGCTCCTGCTCAGTACCGAGGCCCGGAACCGGGAACGGGCTGCAGAGATTCAGGCTGTTTTTATTGATAAAAACTCCCACCGTCTGTATTCGGAAATCGAACAGTTTTTTCTGGATTATCTGGGATTCGGGGATTTTGTCTTCCGCTGTGCGGAAAAACAGGAAATCTGCCGGGCATCGAATCTCCGGGAACTGGAAAAACTGCTGCCGGAACTTCCGGACGAACCGGTGGCATATCATGCAAAACGGCACCGCTTTTCCAACTGGCTCATGGCCCGTTCGGAAATCCTGCTGGCTTCCGAATTTGCAAAAATGGAAATTTCGGATTTTGCAGGCATACAGGAGGTAAAGGAATATATTGCCTCCAGCATCCGGGCATTGCGGCGCTATCGGCAGAAAGGGGTTATCGTACAGTTTACTGCCAAAGAATTTGATCCGGATATTCAGGAATTTCTGAAAATCGGCAAAGGCTCCCTGGGCGGAAAAGCCAGGGGACTGGCCTTTATCTCCCATATGCTGCGGCACCGGACAGAACTGCGGAAGCGCTATCCGGAACTCCGCATCGAAGTCCCCCGCACCCTGGTCATTGCCACAGATGCCTTTGAAACCTTCATTGCCGAAAACAGACTGAGCTGGTCCCGTTTCTGCAACTGCACAGATCAGGAAGTGCGGGAAAGATTTCTGGCAGCGGATCTGCCCCGGTGGCTCTATGAATCGCTGGCGGCTTTTCTGAAAAAAGTGCATGTGCCCCTGTCGGTACGTTCCTCCAGTTTACTGGAAGATGCCCATGTCCGCCCCTTTACGGGGCTTTACAAAACCTGTATGATCCCCAACAATCATCCGGATTTTTTTGTGCGTCTGCAGCATCTCATCACTGCGGTGAAACTGGTCTATGCCTCCACCTATTATGAAAAACCCCTGGCCTTTGCCCGGCAGATTTCCAATCAGTTTCAGGAAGACAAAATGGCGGTAATGATTCAGCAGCTGGTGGGAAAATCCTACGGGGCTTATCTTTATCCGGCCATTTCCGGCACGGCACGTTCCCAAAACTATTATCCTGTCGGCGATATGCGCCCGGAAGACGGCATTGCCCATATCTGCCTGGGCATGGGGAAAATTCTGGAAGAAGAGGAGCAGGTGCTGCGTTTTTCTCCCCGCCGCCCCGAATTTCTGCCCCAGTTTTCCACAGTGGAGGATATACTCTCCAATGCCCAGCGTTATTTTTATTCCCTCCGCATCAAAGATGTTCCGGGCCTGTTTGACCCGGAAAGCGACAGCAATCTGGAAAAAAGGGAAATCGCGGATGTACAGGAGGATTTTCCCGTAAAAAGCCTTTGCAGCACCTATATTCCCGAAGAGCACCGTATCCGGGATACCGGATTTATGCCCGGGCCCAAGGTGATGACCTTTGCCCCGGTGCTCAAATACGGAAGCATTCCCCTGCCCGGGCTTTTGTCGGATTTGCTGGATGCGGGAAGCAGGGGCATCGGCGGCCCTGCGGAGATAGAATTTTCTGTAAATCTCAGTGAAGACAGAAAAAAGAAAAGTACCTTCTATTTTCTGCAACTGCGCCCCATGTCCGCAGATGAGGAGGATTTGCAAATCCGGGACAGTGAGATAGCGCAGGCCTTCTGCTTTTCCACCCATGTCATGGGGCACGGGCAGAACAGCAGTATGACAGACCTTGTTTTTGTCAAACCCGAAGATTTTGATGCATCGGCCACCATGAAAATTGCCGGGGAAATCGGAAAATTCAACGGGAAACTGGCCGCAGAAAAGCGTTCCTACCTGCTGGCCGGGCCGGGCCGGTGGGGCTCCTCAGACCGCTGGCTCGGCATTCCGGTGCGCTGGAAAGATATTTGCGCAGTCGGGGCCATGATTGAAATGCGGGATGGAAAAATCAATGCCGATGCCTCTTACGGAACCCATTTTTTTCAGAAAATCACCGCGCAGGGTATTCATTATATTACACTGGACCCGCAGGGCGGGGACAGGTTTGAATGGGAAAAAGTCCGCGCGCTGCCCATCATCCGGGAAAGCACCTATCTGTGCCATGTACGGGCGGAAAAACCTTTTATCCTCAAAAATGACGGTCGCAGCTCGCGCTGTGTGCTGTATTTTGTATAGGGAAATTTCCAAAAAAATAAAAACACTGTACAAACAATGGGAAGGGCTGTTAAAAACGTTTTTTTTACACCGCAGATATGCTACTGCTTTGTTTCACTTAAAATTGCAGGTCGGGTTAGCGAAGTGTAACCCGACATTCGGATATTCTGAACCGAAATACCTGCACAATTTTAAGTGAAAAAATGCACTACATGCTATCCGTTTTCAACAAAGGAGATATGTAAATGAGCACAGAAAATCAGAACCGTTCTATAAATGCAAAAGACAATGCAAAAATCGTTGCGGCCATATCGGGAGACTATGCCCGTATTAAAATTGATGCCCTCAATTTCGGCGCACTGCCCGCGGCCGATAGCGAAAAAGCCCGGCTGGAGGAACTGGTGAAAGAACTCAACCGGCAGTTGCAGCAGGCCCCGCCGGAAAAAAAGGAGGAAGCCGAGGCCGTGGCCGTGATGACACAGGATCTGGTAACAAAGGCCGCCGCGGAAAAGCCCAACCCGACCCTGCTGAAAATCACCGCGGAAGGCATGAAAGAAGCCGCGGCCGCACTGGCCGGGGTGATCCCGACGGCCATTCAGATCGTCAAAGATATTGCGGATCTGGTGCTGGGGATGGGGCGGTGAGCGGAGAGGACCGGTCAACGCATATTTCCGGGGCTGCAAAGGCAGACCTGATAAATGCGGGGGATCATAATTTTATTCAGTACCAGATGGGCCAAAACGGTAAATTTCAACGTGTTATTCCCCTGAAATATTACCGTGTCAACCGCCGGGAGCAGTGCGGAGCCATTGCGGAACTTGTCCGGAATAATAAGAAAAATCCTGTTGTTTTTATCCTGCACGGAAATACAGAAGAGTGCCATGATAAATTCCAGGAATGTCTTCGCCGGACCCGTTGGAACAAAGGAATTTTCAAAGAAGAGCCCAAGTATATCCTGATTGAATTCGATGATATTCAGTATTCCCGGATGATATCCGTGCTGGCCAATGAAGGAGGTATGGAGGAAAAACACTTCACCCCGGCAGAATTTAACCGGAAAACCAAAGATATTTCCGTACTGGTATTCCTTTCCCTGCCTGCCTTTGTGATTTCCGGTCCGGATAAACAGCAGGAAATTATCGGTAAGTTTATGGATTTCTGGCAGGCATGGCCTCTCCGCAGCCGGGAGGATGCCCCCCTTGCGGTCTGTATTGCTTTGCTCTATGATCGGAAAGATCACAGCAAACATGGGTTTTTCCAAAAAATTTTCAGACGCTTTTCCGGGAAGCCGGATGGAGAATTTTCGGAGCAGGATTTGCAGCGGAACCTGGAACAGGATTATCCCAATGAAATATTACCGATCCTTTGCCCGGTGGAAAAAACAGATGCCCAGCTCTGGGGGATGGAAAAGGATATTCGTGAATTATGCAGAAAATGCAGAAATATTGACGTTCAATCCGAAATCAGGGATATCTACAAAAAATACGGAAATGACCGCATTCCAATGAGCGAATGGGCAAAAGCCTTTGAAAAGCGTTTTCCGGTGTATCAAATGATAACGCCTGAACACGATTATGCACGATGAAACAGGATGATCAGGATTTTATTAATCATGTAAATCATGAATAATCCTGCATAATCGTGTTCTGACAGAGAGCAGGATGGTCAGGATTTTATTAATCATGTAAATCATGAATAATCCTGCATGATCGTGTTCTGACAGAGGGCAGGATGATAATATATTTTTTGTAAAGGAAACAAGATGCTGACAGATTATATCAATGCCGCAATGGATAATGCACGTTATGAAATTCTGGAAGACAGCAGTTATTATGGAGAAATTAACGGTATGGACGGGGTGTATGCCAATGCGGATACTTTGGAAAAATGCCGGAAACAGTTACAGGAAGTTCTGGAAGGGTGGATTATTCTGGGGCTTCGTCTGGATCATGATTTTCCGGAAATCAGCGGCATATGTCTGATACCGGAATCGGAGGCCGCCTGATGCCGAAATTCGGCCCCATCAGCAGGCGGGAACTGATACGGATATTAAGAATGTTGGGATTTGAAGGACCGCTTACCGGTGGAAACCATCAGTATATGGTGAAAGGCGGTCTGAAACTTTTTATTCCCAATCCGCATCAGGGGGATATCAGCAGAGCATTGCTGTCAAAAATCCTGAAACAGGCAGGAATAGATAAAGAAGAATGGGAAAAATGTTGAGAAAGGAGATCAGTACAATGCCATTCCCTTTTTTCAAAGGCAAAGGAAGCGAAATTTCAACAGAAGGCCGGAAACCCCTTCCCCCTTCCCGGCAGCGGGCCGAGACCCTGCCGGAATTTTATGAGGCCGATGCCGCGCTTATTGATGCGGTGAATACGGCCCTGCTCATGGGCCGCCCCCTGCTGCTGACCGGTGATCCGGGAACCGGGAAAACCCAACTGGCTTTCCGCCTGGCCTGGGAACTGGGGCTGGGAAAACCCGAAGTTTTTGAAACCAAATCCGACAGCAGCGCAAAGGATCTTTTTTATACCTGGGATGCCCTGGGGCGTTTTCATGATGCCTATTGCAGTCCGGATAAAACCGCAAAAGAAACCGCGACAGAATACATCACCTTCAACGCGCTGGGCCGGGCCATTCTGCTTTCTCTGGAAGCGGAAAAAGTCCAAGACCTGCTGCCGGAAAACGGGTCGGATTTTGTTCACAACGGCCCCCGGCGATCCGTTGTGCTGATTGACGAGATAGACAAGGCCCCGCGGGATTTTCCCAATGACATTCTCAATGAAATAGAGCAGATGTATTTCCGCATTCCGGAACTGGGCAACCGACGCGTACCGGATTTGGGGCAGGAGTCGGAATTCACGCCTATGCAGAAATCGGAATACACGCCCATTGTCATCATTACCAGCAATTCGGAAAAACATCTGCCCGGCCCTTTTCTGCGGCGCTGCGCGTATCACCATATCACTTTCCCCGAACCAAAGCAGATGGAGCGCATTGTCCTCAACCGCCTGCGCCATATTCCGGATCGGGAAGGGGAGAAAAGCGAGCCTTCCGAAAAATTTATTGAGGATGCCACGGCCCTTTTTTTTCACCTGAAAAAAGAAGATAAGTGGGCCGGGCTTTCCACGGGCGAACTCATTGCATGGATACAGGCCATGCGGGAAAGTTCCGATAAGGAAAATCCCGTGGCCGATGACCGGGAAATTGCAGCGCGGACCATCAGCCTGCTGGTGAAATCCGGTGATTCAGCAGAGATACGAAAAATAGTGAAAGAATGGTAGGTCGGGTTAGCGAAGCGTAACCCGACAAAGGTGTGGGATGTCGGGTTAGGGCTTTCAGCCTAACCCGACCTACGGAAGTTACGGAAGCATTTGGCAGATCGTTCCCACGCTCTGCCATGAAAAACTCCCTCCCCCAGCGGGGGAGGGTCGGGGAGGGGGAGAACAACCGCTTGTAAATACAATCTGTTCCCACCCTCCCCCAACCCCTCCCTCAAGGGAGGGGAGTTTTATGTCAACACTATGAAAATTAACAAAAATGCAGAACTGATCTCCCGCCTGCCGCAACTGCTGGATGCACTGCGGGCCGGGGGTTTCACCCTGGGGGCCGGGGAATATGCGGCCGCGCACCGGCTTTTGCTGCGCCTGGCCCAAAGGGGGGAACTGCCCGATGAGACCCTGCGCCTGTCTTCCCTGCTGGCACCGCTGCTCTGTTCTTCCCCGGAGGAGCAGAAACTGTTTGCCCACCGTTTCCGTATCTGGGCCGGGTCTTCGCCTTCTCCCGCTCCTGTTTCCGAAGAAATAAAGGAAATCCGCAAACTCCGCAAATGGGAACTGCGCCTGCGCTGGCGGCCCTGGATGACAGTGCTGACGGCTTTGGGCATTCTGTCCGCTCTGCTGTATTTTTTCCCCATGCCCCGCCTGCATCTGCCCCCGGCTCCCTTTTGGGGACAGGCCGCGCTGCTCATTTTTCTGATGATTCTCATCCGGGACCTCTGTTACCGCCTGATTGTCGGTCGTTATCTCCGGCGGGGATCGGGCAAAGGCCCCCTGCGCCGGGCTTCCTTTTATGCCACACCCGAACATGCGGAAATCTTTCCGCCCAAAGCCCTTGACATCCTTGCCCGGCAGATGCGTGTTCCGGAACTGTCGGCTTCCAAAGACCTGAATATTCCGGCCACGGTGGAGCAGAGCATCCGGGCCGGGGGAAGATTCTGCCCGGTGCGGGCTGTGCGGCGCAGAAGTCCCCAGTATCTGGTGCTGACAGACCGGCGGACATTCCGGGATCATGGGGCCTGCCGCAATGAGCATCTGCTGGAAGAACTGCGGCAGCGGGAAGTGCCCCTGGAAATTTTCCGCTTTGACAAAAATCCCCGCATCTGTTTTCCCTATTCCCCCGGCAGCGATTCCCTGCACCTGGATCTGCTGGCCCGGCGCTATCCCCATTACCGCCTGCTGGTGTTTTCAGACGGGGAAGGATTTTTCCGGAAAGATATTTTTTCGGTCTGGAAGCAGCGGGCTTTGTTTATTACGGAACACATTTCTGATACATTCCCCGAAGATTTCGGAAAAGCTGTTTTTCCCGCGGATGAAAAAGGACTGGCCGCGGCTGTGCAGGTTTTCTGCAAAGAAGAAAAGGGGGACCGCCCGCCTTTGCCACAGCCCGGCATCCGCGTGGCCGATTCCCCGGCCCTGCACTGGAACGAAGCCCCCCACCCGGATGATTTGGAAGAACTGATAAAAATTTTGCGGAAAATCATGGGGGATGCAAAGGGATGGCTCTGGTTCTGTTCCACTGCGATATATCCCGAACTGCGCTGGGGCCTGACCCTGCACCTGGGGAAAATCCTGCGCGGGCCGGATGAACAGTCCCTTTTCAGCCGGGAGAGACTGCTCCGCCTCTGCGGCCTGCCCTGGTTCCGCCGCGGGGCCATGCCGGACTGGCTGCGGACGCGCCTGATGGAGGATGAGGCATTTTACGGAGAAACCGCAGAAGAAACCCGCGGGATTCTTTTTCTGCTACTCCGGGGCGTGGGAATCAGCGGAACCCTGGAAATGGAAGCCGCGGCCATGCCCTCCTTTCTGCCCCGTATCCTGCGGCGCATGAAAAAAGAGGAAACAGACAGCGGCTCCCCCCTGCATGACCCGGTATTTATGACTTTTATGTGCAATCCCCTTGCCACCCGACTGCCCCGTGCGGCCGCAAAACTCATCCGGAAAATTCTGGGGAAAGCGGAAAGCGTGGAACCGCCGCCACCGCCACCGCCCCAACAAGCAACGCCCGGAATCATCAGCAATGCTTTGGGCATGAACTTTGTCTATATCCCCCCCGGTGAATTCATGATGGGCAGCCCCGAAGATGAACCGGGGCGGTATGAGGATGAAAAACTGCATAAGGTGATACTGACACAGGGTTTTTACATGCAGGATACACCGGTTACACAGGGGCAGTGGCAGGCCCTGATGGGGAATAATCCAAGTCATTTTAAAGAGGGCGGGCCGGAATGCCCGGTGGAAAAAGTGTCATGGGAGGATGCACAGGAGTTTATCCGTAAACTTAGTGAAAAGGACGGGGAAAATACATACCGCCTGCCCACAGAGGCCGAGTGGGAATATGCCTGCCGGGCCGGGACAGATACGCCTTATTATACAGGGAAAACAGAAGCCGATCTGGATCGGGCCGGGTGGTATTCCAAAAACTCCGGCGGGAAAACCCATCCGGTAAGGCAGAAGGAAGCCAATGCCTGGGGACTGTATGACATGCACGGGAATGTGTGGGAATGGTGTCAGGACTGGTACGGGGAGTATCCGGAGGGAACGGTTACTGATCCTGCAGGGCCTGATAATGGTACAGACCGCGTGTATCGCGGCGGGAGCTGGATCTTCGGGGCGGGCGACTGCCGGTCGGACTACCGGGGTTGGGACGACCCCGGCGAGCGGGGCATCGACCTGGGCTTCCGTGTCCTCGCAGTTCCGGCGGGTCGGGCCAGGTAAGCGGAGGTCGGAATGGGTACGGTTCCCTGCGTGCGGTAGCCGCAGGGAACCGTACCCATTCCGTACCGGAGCGTCAGGTAACCAGGAAAAAAGGGGTGCGGAGCACCCGCGCGGCAAAAAATATGATATGAGATATATTTTGCAAGTCCTGGACTTTTGTCCGAACATGATAATAAAAAAAGGGGAGCCGATTGCAATTATCAAAAACAAAAATCGCCGAAAATATCTTACAGCATTGAATTATGCAGATAAAGATGATATTTATCCTTTAAGGTAAGACTCCCCCTCCCCTAGCCCCTCCCACCGGGGGAGGGGGGTTTTTGGCTTAACTTAACGGCATTGGGGCAGAGCCCCGGAACGGTTCAAAGCTGCGGAGGAGTGCGAAAAATAAGGCCGAGGCCGGTTTTTCGCAGACACTTTCATATAAACGGTGCCGGGTGCTGGGTTGCTGGGTGCTGGGTGCTGGTTGCTGGGTGCTGGGGGCTGGTTGCTGGGGGCTGGTTGCTGGTTGCTGGGGGCTGTGGGCTGGGTGCCGGAAAGCATGAAAGCTAGAACGGAAGAGCGACGTGTA
>JAABRU010000167.1 GCA_011390755.1 Desulfobacteraceae bacterium
TCCGGTGCTCGTTCCCAATGCCATTAAGTTAAGGGGGAAGACATGGTTACGGAAAGCCCTGAAAGGGCGGATTGGTAAAGCCCGGGGCAAAGCCCTGGGAACATTGAATAAAATATAATGAAAGCCCTGAAGGGGCGTATTAATAATAAGTTCCGCTTTTTACCGAATATATAATCCGCCCTTTCAGGGCTTATCATATTTTTATCTGTATTCCCAGGGCTTTGCCCTGGGCTATAATATAACGCCCTTTCAGGGCTTTCCTTAACTTAATGCCATTGAGACTCCTGCCTGTGAACGCAGAAGGGCAGGCTCACACCTGCCGCGTTCCGGGAAGCCGGAGCTTCCGGGTTCTCAGGCCGGAGCCTGGGAACCGGATTAAAACTCAGTCCCTGTTCTTTTTATCATCTTCCGGTTTATCATTTTCCGGGGGAATTTTCGATTCAATTCGGACAGGTGCGGTACCGTCTTTTATCATACCGATCTTTTCGGCCGCTTTTTTGGATAAATCAATATCGCGTCCATAGCGGTAGGGGCCGCGATCATTGATTATCACATCCACAGATTCACCGGTCTCCAGATTCGTCACTGTTGCTTCCGTTCCCATGGGCAATGTCGGATGGGCAGCGGTAAGGTTATACTGATTAAATATTTCGCCACTCGCGGTTTTTTTCCCGTGAAAACCTTTGCCGTACCACGAGGCTTTTCCGATCTGTTCAAGGACCGGCCCGTCCTGCTTGCCGGTTTTCACACTGACCTTATCCTTCACCGGATCATTTTTCCCTTCCGTCTTTTCTGTCTGTGTACTTTTCTTTTCCACTTTCGCAGCAACAGCTTCCGCCTTCTGTTCTGTTTTATCCTCTTCACCGGTAACACCGCTGAAAAACCGGAGCATCAGGACGGTTGTAAGCGTCAGAACAGCCCAGAACAAATATCCGCGTAGCTTACCAGTTTTTTTCATTGATGATTTCCTTTATACATATGCCGGGCGGGTCAATGTGCCTGCCGCTATTTGGCCGGGACTGCCGGATCATCCTCTGCCAGTATTTTTGTAATGGTATCCATGATCGTTTTTTCCTGATGCACGACGATCAGGTCGGATTCGGCAATTTTCTGTGCGGTTACCAGGGCATTTTTCCGGTCCCGGGCTGCTGGCAGCAGTTTTTTCAGGGAAATCAGGGCCAGGGCTTTGTCGGTTTCCAATATCCGCGACTGTTCTTTTACCATTTGTTTCAGGTCATCGGAACTGATTTTCCGGAGCCGCTCATCGGCCAGGATAATGTCTTCGGCTGCTTTGAATTCCCGCTGATCGAAAATCAGGTCCGCACCGGCCAGTGCCGCAATCACCCGTACCATGCCTTCGGCATAACCGCCTTTTTCCATGGCGTTGAGCCATTTTTCCCGGTCATCTTTCCGGGCCTGCTTTTCCAGGCGGTCACGGATGACTTTTTCCCCGGGCGTTTTGCCCGATGCGTCTCTGGTTTCCGGAAAAAGCATATCCATCCAGGGATTGTCATAAAGCATACGGAAGATAAATTCACTGCCCGCGTCCCGGACATCCCGGTACCAGTCAAGACCTGCCGCTATTGAGGCGGACATGGCTTTTTCCACTGCCAGCAGACTGTTTTCCGGATCTGCCGGTCTGCGGTTTTCTCTGACCTGGGAGGCAAGGGAACTGACGGGCAGCATGAAGGGGTTGAGATCGGAAAAACCGTATCTGGACATCCGGAGCGGATGCAGCCAGTGCTTTATTTCCGCTGTCTGTTCATTGCTGACCATGCGAACCAGGGGGCTGAGAAAGGTCTGGTAAAACTTTTCGTTGATATCCGAAACCGCGGCCACAGTATAAAACGCCTTTTCATCCTCCCTGCCGTCATCCAGTGCCATGATGTCTTCCATCTGCCGCTCTTCAAAGCGGACATTGTAGTTTCTGATTCCTCCCGGCAGAGAAGTCTCCTCCTCATCAATATGCATTTCATACAGCCCCGGCGGCAGGTAATCCAGCAGATCAATGCTGTTAATGATTTCCCGGTGCTCTTTCCGGGCCACGGAACCTGAGACGAAAATGCCCAGGTGTCCCACTTTTTCATGCACCATATAAACGATAGTCTGATGGCGGCGCTTTACTTCTTCCACCGTCCCATATACGGTGGCGATCCAGTTCAATGCCTGCTGGGGCGGGGTAATATTGTCCCCCTTGGAGGCAAACACCAGCACCGGGTCTTCCATATTTTTCAGATCAATCTTTTTGCCCGGTTTCAGTTCCAGTTTTCCATGTTCCAGTTTGTTTCCGATAAAAAGGTCGCCGACAATAAAATGGATCTCTTCGGATGTCATGAAAAAATATCCGTTCCACCATTTTTCAAAATCCAGATAACGCTCGGCCTCGGTATCCACATTGGCCCAGACATTATACTGTTTGCTCCACCAGGTATTGGAGGGGTTGAGGTTTTCAAAGCTGGATACCAGGTTGACACCGTCGAATTTTCCGTTGTTCAGGTCAGTAATTAAGGAGATGACCCATACCCCGCCGAGAACTCCGCCCATATAACGCATGGCATTCTGCCCTTCCAGTCCGGCCCAGTAGGAAAGGGGGGAACCGTTGAGCACCAGGGGGCCGGTGATGTCCGGCCGGTCCGCGCCCAGCAGGGCCACGGCCCATCCTCCCTGACAGTTGCCGATCATCGTGGGTTTTTCGGATTGGGGATGGCGGCGGATGACTTCCTCAATAAACTGAACCTGGGCCTGCTGGATATCATCATAGATCTGTCCGGGGCAGGGTTCGGGATAAAAAGTGATGAAATAGACCGGATGTCCGGCTTTCATGGACATGCCGATTTCGGAATCCTGCTTGGATCCGCCGATACCGGGGCCATGTCCGGCACGGGGATCAATAATGATGACAGGTCGTTTTCCCGAGTCCACGCTCATCCCCTCTTTGGGGAGGATCTGAATCAGGTCATGGTTTACCGGGCGCGCCAGTTTCCGTCCATCCATAATGACCTTATAATTAAAGGTCAGCACCGGCGGTTTGCCTTTCTTCAGGTGTTCCATGTAAATATTGCCCCGTTCCCTCAGTACATCCAGAAACAGGATGGTCTTCTGTCCGGCATCCAGCAGGTAATCCATCGCCTCTGCAACCGGACCGCCCGCGGGCAAAGGAAATCTGAACAGATTGGAATCTTCCATTTGCTGCTCCTCCTTTAAGTATTTTTGGTAACTATTTTTTGGTAATAATCCAGACCGCATGAATCAGACCCGGAATATAACCTAACAATGTCAGTATGATATTGATCCAGAAATGCAGTCCCAAACCCACCTGTAAAAAAACCCCCACCGGCGGAATGATCACAGACAGAATGATACGCAGAAAATCCTTTGATGTTTCTTCCATTGGAATACTCCTTATCGCTTATCCTGAAATTTCTGTTTCGCCTCAGCAAAGGTTCCGCTGAAAAGCAGTTCTCCCCGCTTCCAGGGTTTTGAAGAAGAATCCGGATCATAAATTTCAATCATACGATCCGCCAAAGAAATCGAATAAAAGTAATCCGGCATATCCTCATGGTCATCCCCAAGCAGAAGGGCCCTCCGCACATCTTCAAAATCCGTATCCGCATCCGGCAGATTCGGCACGACTCCGCTCGGATATCCATCCCGGTAAATACAAAAACGGTATGTTTTTCCGTTGTAATTCATCATTTCCACATCTGCGCGTGTACTCATGGCATTTTCTCCTGTAATATTGTTTTGCTTTTCAGGTCTTTTTCGGAAAATCCGCTGATGGTGCTGAGCACCGGTTCCAGCTTATCGGAAGGATCCTGACCTTCTGCCGGGCCGCCAGGGTAATAGACCCAGCCTCCTGATTTGAAGGCGAGCCGTTCGATGCCGTTCCTGCCTGCCTCGTCCCAGTCGTAGGCTGCAATGAAGTGCTTAATATCAAGGCTCTTGAGAATGTTCGCTGCCTCCGGGGTGATATAGGAACCCAATGTCGAAACCAGCACCAGTCTGTCCTGAGGCTGAAGCAGCCGGTAGAAGGCAAAGTAATCAAATATGCCCTCCGTCAGTATGATCGTCCGGTACTGCCGGATATACCGGGCTGCCTTTTCAATGCCGTAAAGCCAGGTTCCGGGGGAAAGCGGAATTTCACGGGTTTGATGTTTGAGCCAGCGGACACCTCTGTCTTCCAGACCCCTGCCGACAAATCCGGTCAGACAGGCCTCAGTGTCATAAATCGGAAACACAATCCGTCCGGCAAAATAATCACCGTAGTTTCTTGAATACGGATATTTTCGTTCAAAATCAATCTGTCGGCAATAGTATCCGTATCCCCTGACACTTTTATCGTTCAGAAACCTGACCAGTCCGCTATCGGAAAAGGTACTGAAAGCACCGTAATCCTTTTCAAATCGTTGGGAAAAACGGTCAATGAGTGCTCTGCCCCGGTACTGTTCATCGCTGTACGGAGGGGCGTAGCCGATGTTGAACCTGCGTATGGTATCTTTTTCAATGCCCCGGTCGGAAAGATAGTCCAGAATATGTTTAAAGCGGTCATTATCTGAGAGCAAAAGGTCGTTGTAGAATTTTGCAGCATCCTTCAGGGCAGCGGCAGTCTTTTCACCCGGTTTTTCCGGTTCGGCAAAAACAACCAGATCATCGGGGGCAGTTGTTTCATCCGCTTCGGGAATACGGGGACTGTCGCCGTCATAAAACCTGAAATCCTTTTCTTCCAGGTGATCTGCCCAAATCTGCTGTGCCGCTTTGAATCGGCATTTCTTCCGCAGCATTATCAGCTCGTAAATGTCCCAGTCTCCCCTGCACTCGCCGAAACAATGGAACCGCACCTCATCATCTTTATTGACATACGCTTTCAAACTGTCTTTGCTGTCGGCGTGGAAGGGACAGGGGGCATTACAGCGATTTTTTTTGACACTGTTGAAACGGATATCCAGCAGTGTTTCCGCATAACTGATGATGGCATCCATGTATGCTGCCGATTTTATGTCCTGATAGGTTTTCATCATGTATTATCCTGCCGTAAACGTCCCTTTATGGTTTATATTTTTTCCTCAGGCGTCTGGGTTCAGAATTCCTGACACCGAAGGGGCCGGGTTCCGGGTTCCGGAACCGAACCCCTGACACCGAACCCCTGACACCGAACCCCTGACACCGAACCCCTGACACCGAACACCGAACACCGAACACCTGACACCGAACACCGAACCCCTGACACCGAACCCCTGACACCGAACCCCTGACACCGAACCCCTGACACCGAACACCGAACCCCGAACCCCTGACACCGAACACCGAACACCTGACACCGAACACCAAACCCCGAACACCGAACACCTGACACCGAACACCAAACCCCTGACACCGAACCCCTGACACCTGACCCCTCCCTCAAGAGAGGAGATTCCCAGGTGTCTTAGGGAAATGGGCATTGACTCCGGATTACAGTCCTTACAAAGAGAGAATCAGGGTGCTTTTGCTCCGGAGGGCATTCACCATCTCCGAGCCTTCCGAATCGGAAACCGTATGGACCTGAATGTTCATGGGTTCGCGTAAAAGACTCCCGGTTCCCAGCATCACACCGAATCTGTCGGTTTTTATATGATTTTCCATGACGTTGCGGGTATTCCATTCCGAAATCAGGTTAAAAATGTTCTTATCCCCAATATCACAAAAAACAGCATAACTCAGACAACCTTTCTCTTTTCCTGATGGTTTAATCAGTGAAAGGAGGGTCAGCATCAGTTCTTTCTGCTTTTCCGGACGGACATGCATTGTTATTCTGAGTATATTCATTATATATGATTCCTTTTCTGAAGCAAAAAGACGGATCATGAGGGAGTTATCAGCGCAATCTGTTATTTTTCTGCTGATCTCCTTACTTTCTTATATTCAAGTTCCGTGCCGGATAGGAAAATTCTCTGATTATTCAAAGAAGAGTTTGATATATATCATATTTTTTTCCGGAAACCGGAAAGGGAGGGCATCAGGAATGCGGGGAAAAAGGGTATATATGACCAATGGTCATATATGGTGCAGGCCGGAACGGTTTTTTTCCAAAAAGCAGGTCGGAAATCTCTTTCTTCCCGTTACGAGGCTCTGCCTCAATGGCATTAAGTTAAGAAGACGAATTTTTCAAAGCCCTGAAAGGGCGCATTGGTATAGCCCGGGGCTTTGCCCTGGGAAAATTGAATAAAATTTAATATAAGCCCTGAAAGGGCGCATTGGAAAATGCTTCCGGTATATAATTCGCCCTTTCAGGGCTTATGATTTTTTTTATCCTGTATTCCCAGGGCTTTGCCCTGGGCTGTATCAATCCGCCCCTTCGGGGCTTTCCTTAATTTAACGGCATTAAGGCAGAGCCCGGGAACGGGTTTAATTAATATGCCGCGCGCATACAGTGAATCAGGTTTCTGACATCAACCGTTGCGATACCGGAATTGATATCGGACATGGCGTAGGGAATGACCAGCTCATTGTTATGAATGATGGCTCCGCAGGAATACACCACATTGGGCACATATCCCTCCCGCTCTTCCTCATGCGGGGTCAGCAGGGGTTCATCCAGGCGGGCGATGATTTTTTCCGGATTCTCAAGATCCAGCAGTATGGCCCCGATGCAGTACTGACGCATGGGGCCGACACCGTGGGTAAGCACTATCCAGCCTTCATTGGTTTCCAGAGGGGAGCCGCAGTTGCCGATCTGGATGAATTCCCAGGGATATTCAGGTTCCTGAATGATTTTGGATTTCTGCCAGAAATGGATATTGTCTGAGAACATAATATGATTGTTTTCACCGTCCTGGCGCGAGAGCATGGCATAGCGGCCGCGGATTTTCCGGGGAAAAAGTGCCATGCCCTTGTTCTGCACGGCTTTCCCGTTGAGGGTTACAATATTGAATGTAACGAAATCCTTTGTTTCAATCAGCTGGGGTAAAATCGTAATGCCGTTATAGGCCGTATAGGTAGCGTAATAGACGAATTCACCGTTCTCATTGAAAAACTGAACAAAACGGGCATCTTCAATGCCTCTGCTTTCGTTTTTGGAAACCGGAAAAATCACCCGTTCGGATATGCGGTGATCCGCGTGAAAATGCACCTGATAGTTGGAATCCGCGAGCCAGCGCATCACCTCGAAAGTTCTGTTCTGCTGCGTCTCGGGAAATACCGGTTTTGCGCTGAGCATTCTGATTTTTTCCAATAATTCATTATAGGTAAAATCATCCGGCAACTGCGTCAGAATATGGGCGGTGATCTCATTGCCACTCCCCATCTCGCTCAGTTTGAAGCGGAAAGGACTGCGTTTGTAAACCGGGTCCAGGTGAAGATTCGGCGTTTCCACAAAATCACTGATGGGGTCAAAGGTAAATCTGTTTTTCCGGTCAAGCACACCGCTGCGGAAGACTATGGACGAGATATGCCCTTCACCCGTTGCCCGCAGACTCATGATAAAGCGCAGGCTGCCTTTTTTCAGATGCGTCTGATTCGGATGGGGCACGATGGAAGGGTTGAAAAGCGCGGCGGATTCAATAGAATATTCCTTTGTAAAATAGGCTCCGATGAGGTCTTTCTGCACATCATCGGGCATTGTATCCCGCGGAAGGTATTCTTTCACCGCATTCAGATTCTGTTCAAAAATATGCCCGATGTCTTCATGCCGTTCGGAAAAGTCGGCCAGTACCTGCGCAATCAGATTCCGGGACGCTGTTTCAGACAGGCTCATAATCCGCCGGATTATTTTTACTATGCGATGTCTGTCATCAGGAATATGAAGACGGGTGATCACCCGTGTGGTATCTCCCACAATTTTATTTTTTTTTCTTGTAACTTTCAGTTTTTCCGTTTTTTTTGTCAGCATATCCCTTGTCCTTTTTTTGAATACACGGGAACTTTCGTTTGCTATACCATTACTCAGAGGATTTGATGTTACAGCCACGAATTACACGAATTATTCTTGTGCGATTCGTGCAGATTCGTGTCATTCGTGGCTGATATTACACGAATTATTCTTGTGCGATTCGTGCAGATTCGTGTCATTCGTGGCTGATATTCGTGGCTGATTTAAACTTATAAAGGCGGACGGGGATCCGAAAGGCAGAGTTCAATCAGTTCGTCAATGACAGCCGTTCCCGCGCACATCACCGTATCCGCGCCGCCCCAGTATATTTTTACCGTACCGTCTTCTTCCGGAACCGCGCCGCAGCAAAAGACAACATTGGGCACATAACCGCTTATCTCCCAGGGGTCTTCGGGCTGCAGTATCCACTGGTCGGAAACACCGATGATACTGGCCGGATCATTCAGGTCATGCAGGGCCGCGCCGAGGCGGTACACTGTTCCGGACATGGTTTTAAAAACGCCGTGGTAAATATGAAGCCAGCCCGTACCGGTTTTAAAAGGCGGCGCGCCCGGCCCGATTTTCATTTCATCCCAGTGATAGGGAACCGGTTTCATTATCACCCGTGAATCCCCCCAGTGAACCAGATCCGGAGAATAGGAAATCCAGACGGACCAGGGCGATATCTCCGAATGGGGCCGATCCAGACGCACATAGCGTCCCCCGAATTTTTCAGGGAAAATAACCACGTTGCGCAGATCAGCCTGGGTAATGAGTGCAATACGTTCCACTTTTTCAAAATCTTTGGTGCGCGCCAGGGCAATCCGCACACCGTGACGGGAATAGGCACTGTAGGTCAGAAAATATTCGTCTTCGACCGGTGAAATCCGCAGGTCTTCCACACCGAAGGCCTCATATTCGCCGAAAACATTGTCCTCAGAAGG
Source organism: Desulfobacteraceae bacterium (assembly GCA_011390755.1). Lineage (GTDB taxonomy): Bacteria > Desulfobacterota > Desulfobacteria > Desulfobacterales > Desulfococcaceae > JAABRU01. The sequence goes on from JAABRU010000167.1 coordinate 8,791, forward strand.
AATCAGAAAGGGTTCCGGATGAACCCTAAAGGAAAAACCGTCTTTGCTGTCGGCCCGGCCGATCACAGATCGCCCGTTCAGCAGATGGGATCTGAAAAGCATAATATAACGGTCATTATGTTTGACAATGCCCGCATTGTGAACAGTGGCCACCGGGTACGGCACATCCTTTTTTGTCAGGATGGGATTTTTTTTATATCTTGTGATGATAGGCTGATACTTTTTCATTTCTTCCTGTCCTTTAGAATCATTTCATATACGTTTATGTATTCGTCAACCATGCGTTCCACTGTGAAATGCTGTTCAACATGACGGCGGCAGTATGCCCGGTCAATCTCTTTCACATGGGCAATGGCATCAATGGCCTCATCTGTATTCCTGACCAGAAAACCGTTTCTGCCGTTTTCAATCAGTTCCGGCATACTGCCCCTGTCAAACGCGATCACAGGCGTACCGCAGGCCATGGATTCGACAACCGACAGACCGAAAGGTTCATCAAACTGTATGGGGTGCAGCAGCGCGCAGGCTTTGCCGAGCAGGCGGTTACGCTCAACCGGCCCGACGCTGCCCGCATACATTACCCTGTCGTTGTCTATGTAAGGGGCAACATACTTCTTATGATAGGCCGGATCCTGGATAATACCCGCCAATAACAGCTTTTTATTGCAGGCCATAGCGATTTCAACCGCCTGCCGTGCCCCCTTGTCATTGTGAATGCGCCCGAAAAACAGCAGGTAATCGTCCGGATCAGGCTGAAAATCAAACTGCCGGATATCAATGCCGTGATGCACGGTACGGATATAATCCAGCTCCGGCGAACGGTCGGCATTGCTGATGGAAACATAGAATACTTTACCGTTGTATTTTTTGTAAACCGGCAGAATTCCGGGAGATGAAAAGCCGTGAATGGTGGTCAGCAGCGGAGTGTCCGTCAGACGGCTGTAGGTCAGCGGCAGATAATCAAAGTGGTTATGGATGATGTCATATCCGTCGGCATTTTCAAAGAGTTCTGAAATATGCAGGCATTCCCATACTTTGGGGATGAGTGCAGGGTCTTCCTCATAGCCGCGGGGGCAGACCGAATGCAGTGTGCCGCGGGTTTGCGAATCCGCTGTGGCAAACAGGGTGACATCATGGCCGCGAGCGATCAGTCCCTCGCTGATAAGGGATGCCACGTTTTCCCAGGGGCCGTAATGCAGCGGCGGTGTGCGCCAGGCAATGGGTGAGAGCATTGCAATATACATGAGCAGTCCTTTTGTTAATGACTTTTCTGTAAGAGGGATCGGCCTGAAAGTTCGTCTGCATAAAGTTTCTGCATACTCAGCAAAGAAAGCAGCCAGACAAGGGAGGATTCGGCGCCTTCATTCTGATTGATGCCGTCGGCCATCAGTCCGTCCCGGCAGCCGCCGGTCCTGGGATCATAAAGCGGCATATTCAGATCATTGTGTCCGAGAAACCAGTGGAAACACATGACAGCATTGTCGAACCACAATCTGTCTCCGGTGATATGAAAGGCTTCCGCACAGGCTTCAATCATGGCAGCGGCTTCAATGGGCTGCTGGTCAAAACGCGCCCGGTGTCCGCCTTTTTCATACCATCCGTTGCTGCCGACGGGCACAAAGTGATGATCTTCGGTCTGGACGGCAAGCAGCCATCCGAGGGAGCGGAGTCCCATATCCCGCATGTCTTCGCGCTGCATCTGCTGACCGGAGAGCAGCAGGGCATGGGGCAGTTTTCCGTTGGCATAATTCAGTGCATTTTCCGGCCAGGGCCAGACATCTGTTGCATTGTCTGTAAACTGCCGGAAAAGCCTCTCTGCCAGAACCTCCCGGATTCTGCGCACATCACAGTCCCCGGAATATTTATCCAGATAGGCATGGATTCCCAGCAGGGAAAAAGCCACAGCACGGGGCGAAAAAAAATGTTCTGCCGGTCGCAGTGCTTTTCTGAAAAGGGTCGTGCTGATGGCAAGATGCCCGGTATTCTGAAGAAAAGCCAGTGCTTTGCCAAGACACCACAGGGCTCTGCCATGGGAATCCTCCGAGCCGCTTTCCTCGGTCCACTGCCGCGAATAATTCATAAAATTGCGGAATCGTCCGCTTTCCTCATTATAGGCATAGAGAAGAAATCCGAGATAATGACCGCTGAGGAAATCAAACCCCCAGCCGTTGGGCGGCAGGTTTTTATCACCTATGGCACTTACCAGCAGCGCTCTGGCATTATCATCGGTGCAGTAACCGTGGCTGCGGTCAGGGATGGTATATTTCGCATGCTGCAGAATGCCGGTATCATCGGTAAGGGCCTTCATGTGATCGAGTTTGATCTCCGGAAGTTCAAAATTTGTGATGGCCCTGATGCTTTCCACATAGGAATGCCGGGGACGGGGGTTCCGGGTCCGGTTCAGTTTAACCTCTCTGAAAACCTGCAGATAATTCCGGGATACCTCTTTCCAGACAGCATCCCGTGTGAACATATAGGCTTTCTTACGCATAGCGTGCCGTTCAACATCATTGTCCAAAAGGCGGATGATCTGCTCCGACATGGCCTCCGGATTGCGGAAGGGCACAATCCGGCCCCGGCCTTGGGCAAGCATTTCGGTGGCATACCAGTAAGGGGTTGATATGACTGCCTTGCCTGTACCCATCGCATAGGCAAGGGTTCCGGAGGTGATCTGGGCCTCTTCCGGATAAGGGGTGATGTAGATATCCGCTATGCCGAGAAACTCACATAATTCCGGCAGTTCAACAAAGCGGTTCTGAAAAATGACATGCTCCCCGATACCGAGTCTGCGTACGAGCTGCTGCAGCATAATACGGTATTCATCCCCATGGGATTTCAAAACATGCGGATGGGTTGCTCCCAGGATAATATAGACTGCATCCGGGTGTTTCCGGATGACCGCGGGAAGCGCGTGCAATACATTTTCAATGCCCTTGTTTGCGGAAAGCAGGCCGAAGGTGAGAAGCACTTTTCTGCCTTCCACACCGAATTTGTCTTTATAAAAACTGGGATCAATAAAGGGGGTATCCGGAATGCCGTGATGGATAAAGGCGATTTTCTCTTCGGGCACATGATAAATATCTTTTAAAAAATCAAAGCCCTTACGGCTCATCACCACCAGTCTGTCAGACAGATCCGCCAACCTGCACATGACCTCCCGGTATTCCGGAGCCGGATCCTTTAAAACCGTGTGCAGGGTTGTCACCACCGGCATCCGCAGTTCCGCCAGCAGTTTCAGCAGATGGCTGCCGGCCGGGCCCCCGAAAAGACCGTATTCATGCTGCACGCAGACAATATCGGGCTGAGAGATATTGAGAAATACGGACGCGGTGCTGTAATCAATCAGGCGGTTCTGACTGATCTCAAAGCGCACTTTATCGGGATATGCATATCCTTCGGGTTTGTCGTTCATGGCAAGCGCCCAGCACTGTATATCAGGGGCTTCCGCGGACAGACCTTCCACCAGATCCGTGGTAAAGCTTGCAATACCGCAGCGGCGGGGCAGATAGTTGCCGATGACGGCAACGGATCCGATTCCCTCATAATATTTAATAACAGAGGTCATAATCTCCGCCTTTCTGTTTTATGCCTGTTTCAGATTTTCCCAGACTGATTTCGTTTTGTCTTTTTTCTGCTTCCGTTTCTCCTTGAGTGTGGCACCGCTTTTCTGCACTTCGCGTTTGCCTTTGTCTTTTTTGCCTTTGTCCCCCATACTGTCTCCTTTCCGTATCTATCCGGTTTTGTTCAATTAATTCCAGCAGATTGAAAATTTTCACTCTGCTCTGTTTTTGGACTCCGGAAATTTTTGATCTGCTTACCGTTATAAACGCTCATGCTCTGCGGTCACAACGGAATGCGAAATTAAGGCCGGAGGGCCGCTTTTTCGCAAACACTTTCATAAAATGACTACAATATCTGTGCCAGTTATGAAAATTTTAATATTTTCTTTAAATCTGCTGATATGTAAGGGGAATTTATTGATAAGGATTTTGCAGGGGAGAGGGGGAATAGCAAATCCGAGGTCATATATGACATCTGGTCATATATGACCTTTTAATATGGAGTGCTGAACTTACAGTTTAGCCCGAACCGGAGTGCTGAACTTACAGTTTAGCACGGCTGCAGTTTGGCACACCTGCCAAACTGTAAGTTTGGCACTCCTCCGGGGGCTGTAAGTTTGGCAGTCCTTTGAATTTACAGTTTGGCATCCCGGTGAATCCCCAGTTTCCGCATCCGGGCGCGCAGTGTGCTGCGGTTCATTCCCAGGATTTCCGCGGCTCCGTTTTTGCCCCCCACCTTCCAGGCGCTCTGCTCCAGTATCCGGAGAATATGCTCCCGCTCGACTGCTTCCATTGTTTTGGGTCCGGATCCTGAATACGGTTTTTTCAGTTCATCCATCAGGTGCAGTTTGGGGCCGGATGAATTGATGACCGCGCGTTCGAGTACGTTTTCCAGTTCCCGGATATTGCCGGGCCAGTGGTAATGCTGCAGGGTATCCATGACTTTTGCCGGAATAATCTCAATGGATTTGCCCATCCGCCGGGCGATCTTTCTGACGAAAAAATCTGTAAGAAGCGGTATGTCATCCCGGCGATTCCGGAGCGGTGGCACTGTTATGGGGAAAATATTCAGACGGTACCAGAGATCCTCACGGAACCTGTTCTTACGGACTTCCTCTTCCAGATTGCGGTTTGTGGCGGCAATAATGCGGACATCCGTCCGGATGGTATGGGAACTGCCCAATCGTTCAAACTCACCGTCCTGGACCACCCGGAGCAGTTTGGGCTGCAGTTCCAAGGGCAGCTCGCCGATTTCATCCAGAAAAAGGGTGGCTCCGTTGGCAATTTCAAATCGTCCCAACTGCCTGGAATGGGCACCGGTGAATGCGCCTTTCTCATGGCCGAACAGTTCGCTTTCGATGAGATTGGAGGGCAGTGCGGCGCAGTTTACTTTCACCAGGGGCCGGTCTTTGCGCAGACTCAGACCGTGAATGGCCCGTGCGACCAGTTCTTTTCCGGTGCCGGTTTCGCCAAGAATCAGGACAATCGTATCATTTGCGGCAATCTGTTCTGTTTTATAAAGCACATAATTGAGTCCGTCGCTTTGACCGATGATGTTTTCATGGTTGTATTCCAGTCGGATTTCTTCCTGCAGATAGGCTTTTTCGGCTTCAATCTGTTTTTTTAAGAGTTTTATTTCGCAAAGAGCGGTTTCCGCGGCCTGTCTGCCTTTTTCCGCCTCATCCCAGGCTGTCCTGAGTTCGGCCGTGCGCATTTCCACAAGTTCTTCCAGATGTCTTTTATAATTTTCAGGCCCGGTCACATCCTCGATGGCCAGGAGGATCAGTTGGGTCAGCCCCGGTTCCCTGTATATCCGCCGGGCATTCAGGTGCATGATCTTGTGTCCGATGGTCTCAAAGTTATGTTCCACCTCGAAGTCATCAAATGCGGTATTCTGCGGCAGAATGTCTTCGAGTAATTCTCTCAGTTTGGGGATGTCCCACTGCCGGTTGCCGAGTTCATAAATCAGTATTCCTTCTGTCTCCTCTGCCAGAGCGTTAAAAGTACGGTAAAAGGAGAGGTTGGCTTTGACAACCTTCAGATCAGCGTCAAGCAGCAGCAGAGGCTCACGGATGGAAATCAGGATATCATCAAAAATTTCGATAAAATACTGGAGTCTCATCTCATCATCACCTGAGAATTCCCTGACTGTTTTTTCTGATTTCTTACAATACGGTTTCTTATCCATTTATCCATCGCATTTATGGTTCATAATCTCGCTAAGGGCCTATCCGAAAAACGTTTTATAGTGTGTAAGATAATTGTTTTGGGGCAGGCCGGGGGGATCGCAGTAGCCCCGGCATCCTGAATCTGCCGGGGTTCGTTCCTCACCCCGGTCTGCAGAAAATCCCAAAAATATTTTCTTAAACACTATTGCATTGTCAACTTTGAATCTGTGACTTCAGTTGCACTGAAACACCTGAATTTTTGGTAAAATCCGGTGTTTTAATCCATAATTTCAAATTTGACAAAGCACTATTGTTCCGTCAGGGTTTAAATGACGGGTTGAATTTTTTGCAGGGTGGGCACATGTTTTTCCGTGCCCACCTGAATCGGTGGGCAGCGCTGCGCTTTTGCCCACCCTACAAAAA
>JAABRU010000049.1 GCA_011390755.1 Desulfobacteraceae bacterium
CACCGAACACCTGACACCGAACACCTGACACCGAACACCTAACACCTAACACCTAACACCGAACACCTGACACCGAACACCTGACACCGAACACCGAACACCGAACACCTGACACCAAACACCGAACACCTGACACCGAACACCTGACACCGAACACCGAACACCGAACACCGAACACCGAACACCTGACACCGAACACCCTGAATATATCAGAAGCCCAAAGGTTTATTAATCAGCACCACTGAAATATCGGTCATCATGGGTTTGCGGTGAAGGATGGTGGTAATCCGGCAGATGCGCTGAGGCGCGTTGCAGTCTGTGCAGATGCCGTTTTCCGCGCAGGGCGTTTCCATGTTCAGACTTCTGGCCCGCATAGGAGCCGCCACTTCCTGCACCCGTTTCAGGGCAGAGGGCAAATCAGGGCATACTTTGTTCATCCCCGCAACAATAATCACTTTGGGACAGCCGAAAGTCATGGCATTGTTGCGGTTGCCGACTCCGTCCACATTGACGATTTCCCCGCCTGCGGAAACAGCGTTGGCACTGCAAAAAAAACAGTCGCATCGCCCCTGCTGCAGCCGCACTTCCAAATCCGTGCTTCCTTCCGGGCAGTTCCAGTGATCCCATACAATCTTTCCCTGCTCTTTCAGTTCCTCCGGCAGTCCCAATGACCGGGTGGTGGAAGAACCGCCAAAACCGAAACTCTGATAATCCTTTATCATTTCCAGAATCAGGTTGCGGGCCGCATCCGTATCCGCTGCCAGATGGGCATCAAAATCGTGTTTTTTCAGATTTTTTACAGTTTTCTCCCCCAGTTTTTTCCACAACCAGGTCTGGTATTTTCTGTCTTCATCTGCTGCATATGCTGTGTTCATTTTTTCCTCCGGATTTAGTGTATTCTTCATTTTTTTGCCTGTTATTTCATCAAAACTCCGATTTCGGAAGGCAGGAATGACAATTGATTATTTTGCAAATTCGTGGGCTGTCAAATATATTTCTGTTCATTCAGAAAAGCTGCGGAGGAATGCCAAACTGAAAGTCTGGCAGACTTTCAAACTTTCAGTTTGGACTCCCCGGTCCGGACTTTTTAAAAGGGTAAAAAATTTATTTGACATTCCAACCTAAATTGAGCGGTTTTTTTCAGATAAACCGGCTGAATGTCCGGTAACCGGAACTTTGCCTGTTTTACGCTTTTCACCCAACGGGTGAAGAGCCGGAAACTGCTGAGCCCCTGATATTTCCGGCCGGAAATCATTTTCAGGTCTGAGAACCGCTCAATTTAGGTCCAATTAGGATGAATCGCTAAAAAGTCCAAATTTCAAAAAACGCTATTAATAAAATCAGAGCATTAATATGTATCAAAACCTGATGTTCAGACTTTTTACGAGACCGTCAATTTTAGGCTATTTATTAAAAAAATATGCCAAATCAGACAATCTCATACGGACTGATCAAAATATCCCGTTTGGGTAAAAACGGATTTCTTAACAGGAATTTTTCAACTGAATGCATGGCGGTCTTTGTCAGTAAAATTCCTTATTATTTTTATTAATTTTTACAACAGGATGAATTCCTTTCCACGTCATAGTGCCTGCCCGTTTCAGCATGGTTTCAGCATCATGGCCGCAGGCTTCCTGCGTTACCGCGTGTTTTTCCCCTGCGGGAAAAATTCCCGGTTTTCACAGTTGCTTTGCAATCCGTACTTAACCTTTTTATATTCGGACTTTTTTTGATTCATAATCTTTTTTTTTGATATTGTCAAAGACTGTATCTGTCTCTTTGATTTTTTTTAAAGACCTCCGCCTGTTTCCCTCACAGTGTTTCAATACCGTTTCAGCCATATATGAACGCCGTTCATATCCATGTATTTTTGAAACTGCAGGACGTATATCTTCAATATAATCAGAATATAATAACACAGGAACTTTCATTCTCCGCTCCTTTCCGTTCATTTATTATTCAGCAGTTGACAGCGGCATGTGCAATATAATAAATTAAAGATATTTAAATCAGGCTCAAATCCAGTCGGAATCGTGTTTTATTTGGTATATTCATTTTAATAAATCACCTAAAGGCATTGACGCGGGAGCGCAGGAACGAGTGCCCACATTGGGTTTCGCTCAATTATTTGAAATTACAGTAAATCCTAATGATTTCCCTGGCAGCATAAAACAGATAATCGGCTTCATCACGGGACGCGGATCGTTCCGGAGGCATTCCAATGGCAGACTTAAAAAATCCCTTGACATATCCCCAATATAAAGCATAATATTCCCGAACGGTAAAAAATTGCTGTATTTTATCATCTGCCGCCTGTATTTTTCCCGAACGGGAATATAATCCGGTAACAGTATTCCGGTAACAGTATTATGGATATCAAAGAAATCGGAAAAATTATCCGGAAAAAACGCAAAATCTGGGGATTCACACAGGCCGAGGCTGCGGGCATGTGCAATGTGGGCGTCCGTTTTTTATCCGAACTGGAAAACGGCAAAACCACACTTCAGATCGGCAAGGTTTTTCATGTACTGGAAGAATTCGGTTTCACGGTCATGATAAAAGACAGGTCCGAAGAATGAAAGGGCCTGCAGTATATGTCAATGAGACAGAGGCCGGAAAATTATGGGCAGATGAAAAACAGCAGTTTGTTTTTCAGTACAGCCCGGATTATCTGAGAATGCCGGATTCACATCCGCTTTCCCTGCCTTTGCCCCTGCAGACAGCCGTTTTTGACGGGGACAGGTCCCGCCCTTTTTTCTCCAATCTGCTGCCCGAAGGGGAACTTAGGGACATTATTGCCAAAATCGTGCAGGTTTCCCAAAAAAACGATATGGCCCTTCTCAAAAAGATCGGGGGAGAATGTGCGGGCGCGGTGTCGGTTTTTCCGGAAGGAATACCGCCGGATAGCGGGGGGACATATATTCCCCTTTCCCATGAAGAACTGGAATCCATGACAGCAGGGGAAACCCGGATACCACTGCTGGTCAGTCGCCGGGGGCTGCGTCTTTCCCTTGCCGGGGCGCAGGATAAAATGCCGGTTTTCATCAAAGACGGTGATTTTTTCCTCCCATCGGGAAACGCTCCCAGTTCCCATATTATCAAATCCCGGAACCGCTACTTTGATGATATGGTGCAGAATGAGGCATTCTGCATGATGCTGGCAAAAGCGGTCGGACTGCCTGTGCCCCATGTATTTATCTGTAAAAACATCTGTAATCCGGTTTATGTAATTGAACGCTATGACAGGATGCGGCATCCGGACGGCAATGTTTCCCGCATTCATCAGGAAGATTTCTGCCAGGCAATGGGCCTGCTTTCCCGGCAGAAATACCAGAGTGAGGGCGGGCCGGGGCTGACAGACTGTTTCGACCTGCTCAGAAAACACAGTTCACGGGCAATGCCTGACCGGAAAAGACTGATGGAATGGGTGATTTTCAATTATCTCACCGGCAATGCGGATGCCCATGCCAAAAATATTTCTCTTTTGTATCAGGGAAAAAAGATATATCTTGCTCCTTTCTACGATCTGGTTTCCACTCTTGTATATCCGGCTCTGATTCCGAAAATGTCTATGAAAATCGGGAAGGAAAACCGTTTCGGATTTCTTCAGCTACGCCATTGGGAAGGCTTTGCACAGGGAATTGATATAAAACCCGCTTTCTTATTTTCAGAAGCGGCGGAAATGGCAGAAAAAGTGAAAAAGGAATCTGTGAAACTGGCAGACGGCTTTATTCCCCGGTACGGAGGTCAAAAGATAATTGAGGGGATTTGTGATATTATTGAAAAACATGCGGCTTTTTTTGATTGACGGTAAAAGACAGGTCATTGGGTATGCTTTGCACAGGAAACTGATATGTGCGGCATTTTCAGACTGCCAAAAATCCGAATCACCTGAAAAAAATCCCTGATCTGCCCAATGGCAATGAATAAGGAACAGGGAGAATGAAAAATAAAAAGAAAGGACTTTATGAAGGTGCAAAGCTGTGTCAGACCCGGGGGGCATTTTGTCTTTGGCATTCACAAACCCCGTTTCCGGGCCGAAAACTTTCGGGAAACAGAAAATATTGCGTGTTTGGGCAAATTTGCGGACGGCAGCGTATGTGACAACCGGATAAATTTTCCCGGGGCCGCGGTGCAGGAAGGACACGCCGATCCCATTTATGAAATTGTCAACCCCTTTCCCTTTCGGGGCTGCACCTTTATCATCAAAAGTGCCGCCGACCGCAATGCAGCGGATATTTCCCGTATCTGCCTGCCGCAGCGCCCGGAAATGTCCATGTGCAAAACACTGCGCGACTGGCATGGCGAAGCTCTGCCTCCGGATAAAATCCGCGGTTTCTTCCGCGCCCTTCCCCCCCCTGTGCTGCTGGCCCTGGCCGCCAATTCCACGGATCCCCTTGATCTCACCTGCATTGCCGACGACTGCTGTGACTTTATCCGGGATAAAACAGGAAAGCCCCTCGGTCTCCCTTATGACAGGGATGCAAAGGGACGGCCCGTTGCCCGGATCAAAGATCATCATCTCTGCGAAGTACTGGCAAACAATATCTGCCTGCCGGATGTCTATAAAGAAGTCATGGTACTGCGCCCCGGTGTGCAGGGAGCCAGTGAGATAATGGGGGAATGGAAAAAAGAAAGTCATGTTTTTGAATATTTCCGGCGTAACAGTTATATCCCCTGGGGGCATTATGCTGCCAATATGGCCCATGACGCTGTCCGATACCGCTGCGCTGATCTGACAGCAGCAGATGCAGAAGGAATGCGGCATCTGTATTATCAGCGGACCTATGCCCGGATGGCAGAGGAACTGGGCATTCCCCTTCCGGCCAAAAAAAGAACACTCACAACAGCGGAACTGGAAGATCTGCGGAAACAAATCTGCGATACCCTGTCTTCCGGAAAAGAACCTGCTTTTAGCTCCACCCTCTGGGGATGGAATTTCGGTTTTGATTTTGCCCCCAGCCGCTACCGTCTCCATGCATCCCACCAGCAGATCCACCAGCAGTATGCTCTGATTCCCTCCCGAATCCCCTCTTCGGCCACAGAAGAAATCCCCGCATTTGCCTATGGGGATCTGATAGCCGCTTTTATCCGGCAGTATAAAGAAAACTGGGGGGAAGATTTTTTTACAACTTATCTGCGGGCAATCCGCAGCAACCGGCGGACAGACGGAAATGAAAAAGGCCCGCAGAAACTCATTGTCTTTGAAGATGAGCATGTCATGCTTTTTGTACCCAAGGCCCAGACTTCCCAGTGGGAACTGCAGATCATGACCCTGCAGCCCGTGGGCAATATACTGGAAGCCGATACAGGCACCCGCGCCTCGCTGGACCGGGCCCTGCGCATGGCCGCCCAGATTCTGGAAACACTGGGGGCGCGGATGATTAGTCATATTGAAGCATCCAAACGCTTTACAGCCGGAGATACGGGCCAGCGGCTGCTTTACTGCTTTTTACCCAGACTGCCCTATTCTCCCGGATCTTTTACCGAAGCCCAGCTGCGCTGGATTAACGGACATTATCCCGAAGATTTTGCGGCTGCGTGCCGGAACTGCCTGCCAGGGAAAAGCCAGGAATAATGATTTCATCAGCAGGAAGCGGAAGATGCACTGCAGTCGCTGCCTCCGGAACCAATCCGGTGCATCAGCAGATTCGGATTGCTCCCCGGAAATCTTTTGCATAATGATGTAATGTAACATCGTCTTTGAGAAAGGAGTGCGAAAATTACTTTTCGCCCGGGCTCCCTGGGAGCTTGGGCAAAAGACAGCTCCGCCCGGCCTTTCGCACTCCGGGTTTCTCTGAATAAAATACTGAATATAATCAGCATGAAACATTTTTTTCAAAGACTGTGTTACATTGCAGCATAATGATATAAACTCAAAAACGACACCCTGATGCCATTTTGGAAACCTGACATCTGTAATTTCAGTAAGTTGAATCTGATAAAATATAAAGCTGCCATTTTTTACTGAATAAAAGTATTATATTTAACCATTTAATTTTATTTGATTCTACCTGAATAAATATCAGACAGGTGTCGTTTTTGAGCATAAAACATCTTCCGGAAACGGATAAGGAGATCGTTATATGAAACTGGAAATTATCAGCAGAATCCCGGACAGGAAAAAGGACTGTCCCCCCCTGTTTTTCATTCACGGTGCATACGCGGGGGCCTGGTGCTGGGACATCCATTTTACGGATTATTTCAGCGCGCAGGGATTTGAAGTTCACGCGGTCAGCCTGCAGGGGCATGGAAACAGTCCGGGAAAGGAATTTCTTCGGACCTGCGGCATGGAAGATTATCTGCGGGAAGTGCGCGGCATTCTCCGGGAAATGAAAGAGGCCCCCGTACTTATCGGTCATTCCATGGGCGGTTATGTGGTGCAGAAATGCCTGCATGATTCCCAAAGCAACCTGCCAGGGGCCGTTCTCATGGCATCCGTTCCGCCCCGGGGCATGACGGGCCCCTGCATCCGCATGTGGTGGTGCTATCCCCATTTATGTCATAAACTCAGCATGATAAATACCCTGCCCCGCTGGGCATGGGAAAAAATTGTCAGTCCCGAAGAAATCCGGAAACTCATTTTCTGCGATTATACGCGGATGGACACCGTAATGAAAGTGCTTCCCCTTGTGCAGCATGAATCTGTCCGCGCCCAGATGGAAATGGGGTTTTCCGTCTGCCTTTCTTCCCGGAAAAACATCTGCCCCGTCCTGGTTCTCGGCGGCGGGGAGGATATTATCATTCCCCCGGAATTTATCCGGGAAACCGCCAAAGCCTATGACGCAGATATGCATATTTTCCCCAAAAGCGGACACGCGCTTATGCTGGAAGACCGATGGGAAAATGTTGCGGAAACCATCCGCGCATGGCTGGAAAAAAATTATGGAAATTAAAAAGCCCCGGTATGCAGACCCGCAGGCCCTGCCGGTTCTCCTGTGAAAACATTTTGACAATCAGCGTTCCCCGTTGTAAAGTACAGTATTGCATTCTAAATAAAAATGATACCTTATAAATCAGAATACCGGATATTCCCCGGGAAAAGGGGGAGGGGGATAAAAAATCAGATATTTACCCCTTTCCCCGGCGGAAAAAAATCCGGCATATTTCCGATCATAAGTACCTCTGCAAAAGTTTTGTAACATAATTCTGATGAATCGGTAAAAAGTCCAAATTTCAAAAATTGCTGTTAATAAAATCAGCAGATTAATATATATCAAAACCTGATTTTCCGACTTTTTACAAGATCGTCAATTCTGACTTATGACACCTGATTTTCAAAAACGTTCAGGTCAGAAAATGTTACAGAATTACTGACGGGGTACTCAAGCTCATACATCACGCGGAGTCATCATGAAAAAAATATCCCCGGAAGACCTGGATCAGATTCTGCTTGCGCACAGTCTCTGGCTGCGCTCGGACGGCAGAAAAGGCCGTCAGGCAGATATGTCCGCTGCGGATCTTTCCGGAACTGTGCTGTCGGAAAAAAATCTTCTGATGGCAAAACTTTCCCGTGCCAGACTGAAAGGTGCCACTTTGGTGCTGATTGATCTGTCCCAGGCCGATCTTTTCCGGGCCGATCTTTCCGATGCCGATCTGTCGGGAGCGGACCTGCTGCTGGCCAATTTTTCCCAGGCCGATCTGTCGGGCGCGGACCTGTCGGTGGCGGATCTGTCGGGTGCCAATCTGTCCCAGGCAAAACTTACAGGAGCATCCCTGCCCCAGGCCGATCTCTCCCGTGCCAATCTTTCGGGTGCGGATCTCAGCGGAGCGGACCTTTCCGGAAGCAATCTGAACCGGGCGGATCTCTCCCATGCAAACCTCAGCCAGGCCCATCTGCGCAAAGTCAATTTCAGCAATGCCAATCTGCAGGAAGCCAACCTCATGCAGACCTCTTTTTCCGGTGCGGATTTCACGGGAATAAATCTGAAAGGGGTTATCATAGACACCCTGACCATGGCCCAGCTTCCGACAGATATTGAAAAAAAATATAAAAACAGCTTTGAAATTGTGGAGCTGGAAAAAACCGAACGCTTCAGCATTGTACGGGAAATGCGCCTTCCGGCACCCTATTACCAGGCGGGACTGGCAATTTTAAATTTTTTCGGTATGTTTCTGGCCCAGGAATGTTCGGGGGAAATCAAAATCCGTACAGAATTCCGGAATTATACCGTGCGCATGGTGGTGGATACCCCCAACGCACGGGTACGGGATCAGATTGGGGAAATTTTTGAAGTGTACGGCCTGATTATCCAGGGAAAACTGGTGCCCGAAGCCCTGTCCGGCCAAATAAGGCAGGTGCGGCGACTGGAAAACCAGCTCATTCATGCGGCCGCGCTGCTGGAAGATGAAATTGCCATGCTGCGGGAGATACACCCCGAAGGCAGTGCATCCGAAGGCAGTATGGACTGGCTGCGGGTACATACGGGCCGCCTTCTGCAGCACCCGGAAACCCGTCCCCGTCCTTTAAAAGAAGTTCCCAGGGCCGCGGCCCATCATATTGCCCTGTTCCGTGAAAATATTTCCGCAATGATGAAGCAGCATCCCTCCCTCCGTTCCGAAATGTCCCTGCTGCTGCAAAAATTGGATATGGAAAGCCCGGATGAACAGGATATCCATGATATTCATGAAACTGTCAGTTCCCTCAAAAAGAAGAATCCTGCCATTTTTGACGAATTTTCCGACACATTCTATGAAAGCAAAATGGCCGACATCCGCTCAGTGTGGTCTGATATATTTCTGGAAATACTCAACCGGCTGGCATGAATTCCGGAGAATTTATAACTCCGTGCCGGTGGCGGGCCGGAAAGGTTGATTTCTCTCTGCCGGGCACAGATCTGATTCATCAACCCGTCTGACCCACTGCCCAAATATTTTTGCAACAGCTTTTTATCCTGCATTATTCACACGTTTTAGTCTCTGGCAGATAAACTGCTGATTATTTTGCTTATACAAAAATACGGCTGCAAAACTCCGTTTTTTGTGTCTTCCTGTATTTACTGTAAAAAACTGATTTGTGAATCATTCAGGTTATAACTCTGCTGAGCGGAAGAGAAATTGCGCAGAAAAAAATCACCGGCATCTGAAATCCGGGAAATTTCAGATGCCGGTTTTCCCCGGTTATGCCCCGAGAAAGGGTATGTTATAAGTTTTTCTTATCTGTTTTTGTTGACGAAGAAATAATACTTATGTATTCTGCTAAAAAAATCCGTTGCTTCTGATTCTTATACTGTCGTAAAGGTGAAAAAATGTTTTATCACACTGCCTATGCTGCATCTGTTTTTCTTTTTATCTTTGTCTGTACAGGTGTCAGTATCCGATTTATTATGCTCTTTCTGTCCGTTTTATGGATTAAATATGAAAAACAACTGATTCGATCTGAAATTAAAAAGTACCCTAAAATTTCACTTCTTATACCGGCTTACAATGAAAAAGATACCATCGTGGAAAGTGTAACCCACGTAATCAATGCGGATTATCCGGATTTGGAAATCATAGTAATTAATGACGGGTCAAAAGACAGCACTCTGCCTTTGCTGATTGAAGCTTTTGAACTTTCAGAAGATCCTGCATTTCAGCTTATTGAATCCGTTCCCACGCAGCCTCTCAAAAAAATATTCACCAGCAGATCTATTGAAAATCTCATTGTAGCGGACAAAGAAAACGGAGGTAAGGCAGATGCCCTAAACTGCGGTATCAATATCAGTTCGGCAGATTATGTTCTTGCGCTGGATGCGGATACTCACCTGACAAAAAATACCATCAGATATCTGATTACCCCCATTTTACAAAATCCGGATATTGTTGTTACCAGCGGAAGTGTCAGAATTATTTCAGACGGAATGCGAAATTCTGTCTTTACAGACCTGCAGAAGGCTGAATTTGTAAACAGCATATCCCTTTTCCGTACCGCCTGGAATTTTTTGAATGCCAATCTCATCGTTTCCGGTGCATTGGGGCTTTTCAACAAGCGGATTTTAATAGATATCAATGGATATCACAATCTGGCAATCGGGGAAGATATGGAACTGATTGTGCGCATCCATCGAAAATTGATGGAAAAAAAATCCGAATACAAAATTTTGCAACTGGCTCTGCCCACCTGTTTTACCAAGGCCGTTCCCAGTGTGGAAGAAATGATTAAGCAACGGAAACGATGGCAGAAAGGTCTGCTTTCTTCTTTACGTTTGAATATGAAACTTTGTTTCAATCCCCGTTTCAAATTTGTGGGTATGATTGCTTTGCCTTTTTATATTTTATTTGAAATATTCGGGCCTTTTTTTGAACTATTGGGATTGTTTCTTTATTTTATGCTCATTATCGCTGTCAGTTCAGAAAATGCAGGTTTAGGAAGCGGATATTTTTCAACGCCTTTGCTAATCTGGTGTATCGGTCTCTTATTTGCAATTTTCAATGACTGGCTTTCCATATCCATTGACAAATTTTTATTACGGGGAATGTCAGGGAAAGAATATTTCCGTTTGCTGATGTCTGCCTGTACCAGTCCATTTTTCTATCATTTTCTCCAATTATACTGCAAAATCAAAGGAACGGCAGAATATTTTTCTACAATTCAGACATCTACGAAGTGGGATACAAAACGGTAAAAAAGAGCAGATACAGTGCTGATCAGAGGGGTTGGCCGGGATGCGGACAGCAGGATATGAGAATGTATTCTGCACCTTTTACAAATAATGTATAAAATATGGATGATTAATGATGCATCATACAAAAATGATCTTTCAAATTACTTTGCTTCTTATTTTTTTTTCATCTTCAATCTATGCTAGTGACATTCCCGACTTTCCGGAATCCCATACGGTTTTCAGCGGTGAAATCCGTTCTGTAATTTGTTCGGGAAGCGGATTTGCATCTGTAAAAAAAGGAACGGATCCGGAAGACGGTAAAAAAAGAGCGATGGAAGTTGCCAGGCGTTTTGTCTTACGCAAAAGCAATGATGTAATCCTGAGAAAACTGGCTGTGTTTAAAGATGGATTCGGTTTTGAGCTGGAAGAATTTCAACCAGGTGAATATGTAAAAATTCTTTCTGAAAAAGAAGTCAAACCGCCCGTCCGGGAAAGTAAAGATATGTACGGAGTTCGGATTATTGCGGAAGTCTGCTATAAACTGCCTGATTTTCAGGATCATGAAAAAATGCTTTCCTATCCTGAACTGCCCCTGACCGTGCGCGTATGGAGTAAAAAACAATCATATATTCAGGGAGAAAAGATCATTTTTTATATGCGGGGAAACCGGGATTTTTATGCCCGCATGATTGATATATCACCACGCGGTGAAATGGTCCAGTTATTACCGAATAAAAAAAGGAAAAACCATTTTTATAAAGCCGGTGTTACTTATCTTTTTCCGGACCCTGTTGCGGATGATTTTGATTTGAAAGTCAGTCCGCCGTTCGGGGAAGAAACCGTTTTGCTATATGCTGCCGAACGGCCTCTCCGCAAACTCCCTTTTTCGGAAAATTCAGGAACTTTTGGGATTATTGATGGAACGGAAAGAGAAATTTCAGAACAGATACGAAAGCCGGAATCCGATAGCAAAGAATTTTCGGCTATGGATTTTTTTGAGAGCCGTTGGCTGGTGCGTACAAGTGGAAAATAATACCAATCCCAACAAATAAGCTGCCATAAAAAAGCCCAAAAAACCTTCAATAACGGTAGAAGCGATGGTAGATTTTCAAGTGGGATTGGTATAAGGACGGGATAAGGGACCCGGTAAGAAATAAATCCTCCGGAAATATCCTGCGGATAAACAGAAACTGTGCATTCCGTCCCCCAATCAGATGAAACGGGGCAGTTATTTTTTGCTGAGTGCCTAAGGGATAGGGAAAAAAGGACGGGAAGTAAATTCCCGTCCTTTTTTATTTTTAATGAATGCCGGAAATGAGAAACATCAGGAAGGCGGACATCGCTCCGCTTTTGCCCGCCTTTGTTTGTATATCTTGATTCCGCTAATGGAAGATCACCCTACCTAATTATTTACCGGCCGCATTCTGAATAAAGCATCCGCCGCCACCGCCCTCACCGGCGGCAGATGAGGATTCCACACCGGGAGGAAGCGGAGGCTGTTCACTGGCAGAATCCGCATGGGCAGATCTGACACTCGGCAGATTCTCTGTCAGCCAGTGCCACTGTTTTCCACTTTCCGTTTTTCTTGCCAATACAGTTTCAGGCGCAGGGAATCTCAGGAATACCCCTTTCTTATTCACCTTTACCCAATATCCTTTGTTTTTCTCCAGAGTACTGACTTCCTCATAATGCCCGTTTTCACCGTCATCTGTCCATGACCATAAACCGGTAGAGGTTCCGAAACTGATAACAGATTCATTATTATTGATCTTTAACTGGCCGATGGTTCCCGGTTCTTCAGAAATAATATTTCCTTCCGCATCTTCATTATACACAACAACCTGTACATCATCCCAGTTATAGTCGGCACTGTTGGGCGGTGCAATCATATTCCAGCCGCCTTCCGAGTACTGCAGTTCCACATCAACGGCCACTTCCCTTGCCACCGGAACACCTTCAAAAGAAATTTGCATTTCCTGACGTGTGGCCAGCCAGTAGGATTTTCCCGGTTCGATGACAAAACTGCTATTGGCACTGACAAGCTGATACTGCCCGGTTTGGGGATCATAAGTTGCCAGTTCATGAATTACCGGATCAAATTCAATACTGTTCCCATCAAAGAAGATGAACTTTGCATCCGGATATTTGGGCCAGTGGGTAACAGATACCATGTGCCAATGTGCCGGGCCTGTACCTGCCGGGAAAATCATCGGTTCCGTTGTTCCGGTATCTCCCACAACAAAAACGGACTGTGAAGAATAGTCGGATCTTCTGCCCCGAATGTCTTCATAACTGACCTGCCAGAAGTATTTGAGTCCCGGAATAATGCCGTTTTCCTGATCATCAATTGTAAGGGAAATATCGTTAACTCCATCTGCTTCCAGGGGATAGTTTTCCAGCGAATAATAGGGTCTGTCAAATCTCCGCAACTGCCAAAAGGATTTTCCGAAAGCATCCCCGTCTGTCGTATCCGAAAAAGGATTTCCGCTGAGGATTATTTCGGAATCTGTCAGGGATTCAATTATCTCTTCCCCTTCATTCTCAGCAAGAGGTTCGGCAGCTTCAGGTTTTGCAGGTTGGGTATTGTCATAAATTTTGACGGTACGGGGTTCTTCGGTTTTTCCTCCGTCAATATCAGTAACCGTTAAGGTATAAGAAATTTCTTTTTCCCGTTCATCAGGTGCAGTTTCGTCAAAATTTCCGGGCATCTCAAAACTCATACCTGCCGGAGCCGTAAGCGTAAGCCGTCCCATATTATCATCGGATTCTTCAATCTGAATACCTGTTTCATCATTACGCATCCATTGGTATTCCAGTGAGTCATTATTCTCCTCATCGCTCGAATTCGATCCGTCAAGAACAATCTCTTTACCGCTTGTATCCGGATTCTCTTGGATTACAAGCTCCGGAAGTTCATTATGAAATTGAAAGATGATATCGACCGAATTGGAATCAATCGGCTCGTCATTAAAAGAATAGCTGACATAATAACTGATTTTTACCGGTTCCTTAGGCGGATCTTCATCTTCATAATAAATATAATTGTCTTCCGGTATATATTTGATGATATTGCTGTCTGTTCTGATGAATCCGTCAGTATCGGAAGCAATGCTGTTCCCTTCTGCATCCACGATTTCTCCGTGAGCCGGGGGAGTTATAATGTATGTAACAGGATAATTAATCGGTTCAAGATTTATTGACATAGGCTCTTCAACATCATCATCATATATTTTATCTGTCTGATCATCGTCCGACAATAGTGGCTCTATGGTAAAGGAAAAGGGAGAACAGGCATATGATTCGGTACCGTCACTTACACTGATTGTAATATTTTCATACGGTCCCACATTTTCATTTTCCGGTTTGCCTTCCAATTTACCGGTATTTGTATCAAAGTTTAGCCAATCAGGTTTATTTTCAATACTGTATGTCAATATATCAGCGGAATTACCATCACTGGCAGCAGGGGAGAAGGAATATTCTTCTCCGGCTATTTTTTTATTTATCGGGTTCGGACAATTTGAAATCACCGGAGCCTGATTTGCAATACTGCATACAGCGGATATGGTGTGGTTATAACTGACATTTGAAAAAGTATAGGAAGTGATGCTTCCCATGTTCTGCCCGTCCACCAGTACCGATTCTATAATGCAGCCCGCTTGCGGAGTGATGGTGAAGGTTTCAGAATATCCCTGCTGTACTGTGACCTGCTGAGAAGGAGATATGGTACAGCATCCCTGGGACGAGGGTGTGATGGTATAATATAAAATATCCCGTCTGACAGCGGTGAGGCTTATGGTATCCGTTGTTCCCGGGGTGGCTGTGTCCGGAACAGTCACAGTCACAGTCACTGTAGCCTGTCCATATCCGGGCAGGGTTACAACAGTCGGGGAAAAGGTGGCTTTCCAGCATTGGGATGTAATAAGCTGGAGATCAAAGGTATTTTGGACATTTTGCAAATTTTTCACCGTAAATGTCAGAGTAACACTCTGATCCGGGTTTGCAGCAATATCTCCATTTGAAATCACATCCACATATTTGGTATTGGGAGCAACCGGGGGAGCGTACAAAGAGAAATTGATATCTGCTGTGGTTTCACCTGCGGTGACACTGACAGGAGTTGCCGAAGCTTCAGTTGTATTATCATAAAATTCTGATACATAATTTGTACCCATTGTATCACATTTCAATTTGTAAGAACCGGCTGGCAATCCTGATATGATATAAATGCCATTTGCATATGTGTAACTGCTGCCCATCCAAAAATTTGTAGTTGCATCATAGGCAATAACCCGCATTCCCTGAATAGGCTGCTTATCGGAATCTTTTATGACAGTTCCTGTGATTTTTCCTCCGAGTGTCAGGCTAAAGTCCTGCGAAGTCGTTGCGCCTGCTGAAATATTTATACTATCAATAGATTCAGATAAATAATCTTTATGAGAAACATAAATATTATATGCTCCTGTTTGAAGTCCTTTTAATGTATAGTTTCCATTTGCATCCGTAGTGGTATTGCACCATATCCCATTTATATTGACATTTACATTTGCTCCTTCAATGACATTAGTACCTGTATCCGTCACTGTACCGCTAATTTCTCCGCCAGCGTCCAGAGTGAAATCAACTCCCGTTATCTGCTTGTTGGCCGCTGTAAGCTCAACTGGTGAAATACTGTCAGCGGCATATTCTGTACCGCAGGTATCTACTGAAACTGTGTAACTGCCTTCCGGTAAATTTGTAATGGTATAAGTTCCATCAGCCTGTGTCAGTGCAGAATAATAAGGATAACTACCAGCAACCACTCTTACATTTTCAACGGGTAAAGAAGTAGCATTATCTATAACCGTACCTGTAATCTCACCATCAGCAACTATTGGAACATAAACAGAAATGCTAGCCTGATCCGTATCAAAAATATTTTTATTTGCGACCAGAAAAAAATTCACATTCGGAACATCCGTACCGTTCATGGTGACAGATGCGGCTGAATTGAAATTATAGACATTATTGTAATATTCCGGAACATATACACCGGTGCTGTCTGTGGAAGTCACAACTTTATAGCTTCCGGCTTCCAGATTGGGAATGGTGTAAGTACCGTCAGCGGCAGTGATCGCCCGACCGCATTGGCCGCTAGCCGGATTGCTGGCAAAAACAGTAACACCGGCAAGAGGCTGACCGCTTTCATTTGTCACCTTACCGGAAATATCGGCAGGCGGAGTGGGAGCAGCAGCGGTTGTGGCGGAGATTTCCGCAGAAAATTCGCTGGTGACGGTGTTCTGGTTATTTGTATGGGAATCAGTGATGGTTCGGACAGCAAAATAATAGGTTGTTGCGGGTGTCAGTCCGATGACAGTTGTGCCTGTTTCGGATTTATTCGCAGTGCGGGGAGCGCATGAAGTATAGGGACCTCCGGTAGTTGTGGAATAGCAGACCTCATAACCGCCGGTATCCGCAGTATAGGAAATGGCTGTCCATGTCAGGGGAACTTCGGTATCGATGGGTGTATCTGCTGCAAAGTTGGAAGGGGCTATGGTTTGAGTGGTTTCCCATCCACTATTTTTCGTTTCCAGAAATGTTATCAGGTCAGTGTCTGTAGTATACAGGGAATTATAATCCAACCCAAGATCCGTCAGATTCGAGAGATTTCCAAGTTCAGACGGAATACTGCCTGTCATTTGATTTCTGGAAAAAGAAAGCTGAGTAAGATTAATAAGATTTCCTAATTCAGAGGGGATGCTACCTGTCAGTTGGTTGCCTCCCAAAAGAAGATCATTAAAACTTAAAATATTACCTAATTCTGCCGGGACATTACCTGTCAGTTGATTATTGTACAAATAAAGGTTGACAAGATTTGAAAGGTTGCCAAGTTCAGACGGGATATTGCCTGTCAGTTGGTTGTCTCTCAAAGAAAGGCCGGTAAGATTTGAAAGATTGCCTAATTCGGCTGGGATACTCCCTGATATCTGGTTGATCCCAAAAAAAATCCTTGTAAGATTTGAAAGATTGTCAATGCTTGCTGGAATATTACCGACAAGGTTATTATTTGATAAGTCAAGTTCTACAACATATTCAGCCCCCACAGCCCCACCCAGAGTCACTCCATACCATCCCCCTTCCGTCCCCGGCATGGCAAACCCGTCTGTATCCAGCGGTGCGGTTTTCCATCCTGTATTATCTGTCCAGCTATCTCCGCCTGTACTGTCGTACAGGTCAATCAAAGCCTGCCGCTCTGCTGCGGAAATGGCACTAAAGGCATTTCCCGCCAGGCACAGACTGACAAGCAGCATTATCATTACCAAAACCATACTTTTTCTCATCATGCTTATCTCCTTCTGAAAAAAAATTATGAAAAAACGCTGAAATCACCAAATAACAAACTGACATCATAAAGAATATTTCTGCATTCCGGGGGGAACCCTACAATACTCCAATGAACTAATTGCAAAAAAAAACAGCTTTGTCAATCTGTTATTCAATCTTTAGTTGACTTTTTATTCATATTCCATTATCTGCTTTACTAACTGATAATCTGAAAAATATTTTTTGCAGCAGATTTATTTCGGGGGATAGGAATTGAGCACAAACTGAAACGGAGGATTCACAGATGAAGAAATTCGGGAATAAATATCAGACTCTATTGTTTATGTTTTTCATGATAACGGCCCTGACAGCATCTGTCTGCACGGCCCAGGATTTTTGCGGGGGAGATACCCCATGCCCGCCGGACCCGCCGCCTTTTCCGGTCGGCTATCCCCCCAAACCGGAATCGGAAGAACGTTCGCCGCAACGGCTGAAGGTAAATGTCAGACAAATCAGCGGCTCTCTGGGTAATCATGGATCCCAGGCAGTGGCCCCCGGTGCCGGGGAAGGAGATATTTTCCGTAAACCCATTTTCCAACTCGGGGCCAATGGAAATATGACCGGTCTTTCCGCCGGGGATATGGGGGAAATGCTGAAAGGATTGGGCGTATGGGGCAATTTTTCCTATACATCCACCGAAGATGACAGCCAGAACACCAAATCCGACGCGGATTTATATAATTTTATTATCGGGGCCGACTACAGAATCAAAGACAATATGGTTGCCGGGCTTTCTTTTACCTATGAAGATATGGATACCACAACCGATTTTAACAAAGGGAATGTAACTTCAGACGGTTTTACCATTGCCCCCTATTTTGCCATGCTGATTAATGAATACTTCGGTTTTGATGTCAATGCCGGATACAGTTGGATCAGTATAGATCAGAAAAGAAAAGCGAAAAATGATGCGGGTGACGACTATCTGGGTTATGACATCAGCAGTTCCCCGGATACAGAACGATATTTTATTGCTCTCAATGCAAATGGTTATTATAAAATGGATAAGTGGAATTTTGCAGGAACCTTGGGTTATATTTACGCAAAAGAAGATCAGGATGGCTTTATTGAAATTGATGGTACAAAATCGGAAAAAGTTTCTGCCAGTACGGTAGAGTTAGGTCAGATTTACCTGAAAGCAGAAGCCAGTTATTCCTTTGATTCTGTGGAGCCTTATCTGAATTTAGGTTATGAGTACGATACCACCTATGATGATGAAAATTCCAGCACTTTCGGCAAATATGAAAAATATGAAGATAATCTTGATAAAGACGGATTTACAGCCGCATTGGGGCTTCGTTATCTGCTGCTGGAAACATTGCAGGGGGATTTGCAGGCTGCGGGAATTTTCGGCAGGGATAATTATAATGAATATACAATATCCCTGAATCTGAGGTATGATTTCTGAGATCGGCTGTTTTATGTTTTCTGATGTGCTCTGTCTGGGGTTGCGGAATTTCTCCCGCAGAGTACGCATTCCGGACAGCAGAAAAACAGGGTTGGCATCCGGTCAGGTTTGAAACCGCACTTTTCAGCCTGACCGGATGTATCAAACATCGGTCAGAAGATAATAAAGAATGGGTCGTATATATTGAAGGTGACGGATCCGCATGGAAAAACCGCCATACCCTCTCGGATGACCCGACTCCCCGTGACCCGACTGGCCTGCGCCTGGCCCTGCTGGATCCGGCTCCGAATATTCTTTATCTGGCGAGGCCCGGACAGTATTCGGAATCTTCGCCTCCGGAATGTGATCCAGCGTACTGGTCTGACCGCCGATATGCCCCGGAGCTTATCCATGCTTTTAATAATGTCCTTGACAAATTCAGGACAAAGCATGATATAAAAGAATACGGACTGATCGGTTTTTCCGGCGGCGGCACTCTGGCTGCTCTGCTGGCCGCTTTTCGTTCCGATATATCCTGGCTGGTGACCGTATGCGCCAATCTGGACCATGCTGCATGGACCGCATATCACGGTGTCAGCCCTTTGGTGCATTCCCTGAACCCGGCAGATTTCACAGACAAACTTCAGTTGATCCCCCAGATTCACTTTGCCGGAGAAAAGGACAGCATTGTACCCGAAACCGTCATCAGGTCTTACCGGAAGCGCATGAGCGATCCCGCTTTTACCAAAATTGCAGTTATTCCGGGCTATGGTCATCACTGCTGTTGGACAAAAAACTGGAAACAGTTGCAGACAAAACAAAATGCAGTTATAAAATGAAAGGAGATTTTTATGAGAAGCAAAAATTTTATCGGATTTGTAACAGGATTGTTTTTGTTTTTTGGAATGGTGTTTTCCGTTTTTTCAGAAGAAATTGATTTGGGGAATCGTAAATTCGATGAAAATGACGTGATTAATGCACTGAATAATCCTCCAAAAACTGACACAAGCGATGATTATAAACCCAGAGCATTCCAGACCGTTCCGAAAGAAAAACCCAAAGCACTTTCCGTAGAAATTACATTCAAAAAAAATTCTTACCGTCTGACCGCTGATGCCCGAAAAAAACTGGACGTGGTAGGCAAGGCATTCAATTCAGACCAGTTGATCCGTTTTCCCTTTCTTATTGAAGGCCACACAGATGCTTCCGGAAATGATAATTATAATATGAGATTATCAAAACAGCGTGCCAATGAAGTCAAACGCTACCTGACACAAAATCATAATGTGAATCCCTACCGTTTGGAAACCGAAGGTAAGGGAGAAAATGAACTTTTATTGCAGGAAGATCCCTATAACGGCAGAAACCGAAGGGTACGGATTGTCAATATGGGAAACTAATTTTTTTACCATCCGCAGGGCAGAGAAGCCCTGCGGGCATCCCTCCGGAGAATGCTCATGAAAACTTTCATCTCTTCCCAAAAAATCTTCACCGTTTTTTTTCCGGTCATAATAATGGTTTTCCTTATAAGTAATACAGCGTGGGGTTTGCGCCCTTCCATCGGAAATACCAAAAACATCAGTCAGACCATTCATAAAAACGTCCGGCAGGCTCTGAAACCGACTTTCAACATCCAGTCCCGGTATGCAGGTGAAATGACCGGTATTGCCGTCAGCAGAAATGCCAATCTCATGGCTTCTGCCAGCAAAAACGGAGCTGCACAGTTATGGGATATGAATACCGGGCAGAGAATCAAAGATTTCCGAAAAGGTTCTTCCCCGGTCTTATCCCTGGATTTTGTTCCCGGAGGAAAATACCTTCTCACCGGCTCCAAAAACAGCAATATTTACCTCTGGGATTTGAACACCGGCCGCCCGGTTCAGGAATTTCAGGGACACGGGGGACCGGTATATAAAATTAAGGCAATGGGAAACGGACGTTCTTTTATCAGTTCCGGGAAAAAAGGGAATGTCCATATTTGGGACATCGGTCAGGAAAAACCGGTCCGCAACTTTATAAAACACAAAGATGATGTACTGGCACTTGCCAATAGCCGAATAAGCCGCCTGGCTGTTTCAGGGGGAGAAGATGAAAAAATATATATGTGGGACTGGCAGACCGGTGATCTTCTGAACACATTTGAAGAAAGTGATGATATTACCGCGCTGGTTCTCAGCCCGGATGACCGGTATCTGGCAGCCGGACTTGACAACGGCAGTATCAGCATCTGGGATCTGAATTCAGGGAAAAAGTTTTATGCAGAAAAAATTCACAACAATACTGTTTTGGGAATGGCCATCAGCCCGGACGGACGTTATCTGGCATCTTCGGGGATAAATGCAAAAGGAGATGATAACAGGATTATTTATATCTGCTCTTTACCGGATGGACAGAAAATCCGCTGGATGGAAGGGCATGAGGATGGCAGTTGTGTAAATGATATACAATTCAGCCTGAATAGCCGTTACATTATTTCAGCAGGGGAAGATAGGACAGCCCGTTTTTGGGATATGAATTCAGGAAAGGAACTTGTCCGAATGGTATCCATGCGTTCCGGCTGGGCCGTAGTCAGCCCGGAAGGATATTTTGACGGTTCCCTGGAAGGAGAGAGCGAAGACCGCCTGGATGCCATCCGCTGGACAGTGGGGGAGCGATCCATTGCTATGGACGGTTTTTTGGAAAATTATTACCGTCCCGCCCTGCTGGGGCGACTGCTGGCCGGACAGACTGTGGCAGATAAAGGACTGCCGTTTGTATCTGAGGGATTTGTTCTTCCCCCGAAAGTGGGTATTACCGGTCCGAAAAACAATTCCCGAATTCTTGACAGACGCATAATTGTGCAAGTGGAATCTGTAGAGGAAAATGGAGATATTGATGAAATCCGGCTTTTCCATAATGAAAAATTCATAGATGACAGCAAGGCGAAAAGAAAAAAAGAAAAAAATGGAAAACGCATAGTAAAAATGTACCCGGTAACACTGCTGGACGGAGAAAACACTTTCAGGGCTGTATCCTTCAACAAAATCCGTATTGAAAGTGAACCGGCTGAAATATCTGTAAACTGCGGGGCTTCCGAACTTGCACCGCCAGTGCTGCATGTTGTGGTTATCGGAATCAACAAGTATAAAAATTCCAAACTGAATCTTGATTATGGTGTACCGGATGCAAGTGCAGTCCGTGATCATTTTGCAAAATCTTATGTGGGTATTTATAACGGAATTATGAAATATGAACTCTTTGACAGCAATGCCAAAAAAGAGGATATTTTTGCAAAACTGGAGGAACTCTCAAATGTTCCTGTGCAGGATACGGTAGTCATCTATCTTTCCGGGCACGGAGATACCCATCAGGATAACTGGTATTATATTCCCCATGATCTGACAGAAATTTCAAAAAATGCATTGGAAGACGGGGGGATATCTTCTTCCATGCTGCAGTTGTATATTGCCCGAATGGAAGCCAGAAAAATATTTTTGATGATAGATGCCTGTAAATCGGGGGGGGTAATGGATGCTTTCTCCGAATTTGATGATCAGCGTTCATTTGCCCTGCTGGCCCGCGCCTCCGGCATTCATATCGCCACCGCCGCAGCAAAAGAGCAGAATGCCGGAGAACTGGGTAGGCTGGGGCATGGTATTTTCACCTATTCTCTGCTCAACGCTTTGGAAGGTAAAGCAGATAAAAACGGCGATGGGAAAATTTCTGTTCAGGAAACCCTGGATCATATCAAAAAAGAAGTGCCGGAAGTTATTCAAAAATACAACATACCTGCCCAGAATCCTGTAGTGAATTCCAGAGGGATGGATTTTCTGGTGGCAGCACAGCCACAGCAATAAACTGCCTAATAGGTGATTTCCGAAAAAGATGATACCAGAGAGGAGTGCCGGACTGAAAGTTTGGCAGTGTCCGGCAGATGACAGTCCGCTCACAGACTTTCCGTCTGTGACTCCTTCAGAGACGGTACATTCATATTCGGAAATCGCCTAATACGAATTATGGGTTAAATCCGATATTATAAATGCAATAAAGTCAGTTCTGAAAATTTGATTTTACAGAGTCCTGTTTACCTCATTTGAATTTTTTGACTCTTCATTACGTTGTCAAATTTGATGACGGGTTACTCACTCTCCTGTAAGGGCGTATTGCATACGCCGGATGCTTCGGGTGTATGCAATATGCCCCTACAGATCGCAGATGAAATTTCAGGGAGTTGCATACCCGTCAGTTTATCCCTGACAAAACATTAATGCCTTGCCAACTTTGAAATTATGAGTTAAAAAACCGGATTTTTTCAAAAAATCCGGTTTTCCGATGGAATCGGAGTCACAGATTCAAAATTGACAATGCATTGGCATTATATGTAAAAAAAATGAAAGAAAAGCAGATAGTTCTTACTCTTTACCTGATCTGATCATATCAAGATCCAAAGGAACTTCATCCCCTGCTTCTATTTCCACCTCCACCACCACCTCATCATAGCCTTCTTTCACAAAACTGAATTCATAAACACCTGCCTCCGTTTCCAGGCGGAGGGGGGTTTTTCCGACAAAACGACCGGCAGTCAGCAAATAATCCAGGGGAGGGTTGGTATCATCTGAAAAAAGCATATTTTTCATAAACACATTGGCAGATTTGGGGTGGGTATTCAGACGAATGATACCGGAAATATTTTTCCGGATTTCAAAACTACCTGATAATTCTGCTGATTTTCCGCTTCTGTCTTCCACTGTCAGAATATATTTATAAGATTTTGCCTGCCATCCTTTTGTGGAAAAAGATGTATCCAGAGACAGGTATCTCCCCTTCAAATCCCAATTTTCTTTTACAGAAGTACCTGAAACCTGAAAAAATACATTCTCCAAATCTATATCGTCCGTAACCTGAATTGTAAATCGGACATCTTCCCCGCTTGTATAAAATCCTTTCAGTCCTATGAGTTTTCCTTCCGGCAGACTGGTATCCAAAGAATCCTCCTGTACCTGAACAGCAGATACTGAGGAGGGGTTGGGGGCTTCAGAATCGGATGACAGATCAGAAGAGGGGGACGAAGATAATGATCCGGGGGCCAGAGGCAGTTCATCCACAGATGGCGGTTCCGGAGCAGAAGGCTGACGGAAAAAGAGGTATATACCGCCCCCCATAATCAACAAAAACAGCAATCCGAACACTGGTCGAAGATATTGTTTGGAACCTGTTGTTTTTTCTCTTTTCCCGGATATATCATCTGATACTGGAGTCTGCACCGTCTGTTCCGGATCCTTGTTTATTTTTCTTGACGAAAGTACTACCGTAGCCCCGGCTTCGACATTCGGTTCCGTTTTTATTTTTCCATAAGATTCACTTTGCAGCGCATGATTGATGGCTTCATAAAAATCTTCAGCCGTCTGAAAACGTTTTTCCGGTTTTTTACACAGGGCTTTTTTAATAAGTCGATCAAAATCCGGAGGAATATGAAGATTCAACTGGTGGACATCCAGCGGTTCAACATTCAGGACTTTGTGCATAATTGTTGCCATGCTGCGACCGTCAAAAGGATTTTCTCCGGTAAGAAACCGGTACAAAAGTATCCCGACGCTGAACAGGTCCGATCTGCCATCTATTCCCACCCCCATAAACTGTTCAGGTGACATATAATTCGGAGTTCCGATAATCATTCCTGTCTGCGTCAGTTCTGACGACTCCAGATGCGCGACACCGAAATCGGTTATTTTTACCTGTCCATTATCCGTCAGTATAATATTTGCAGGTTTGATATCACGATGCACCACTCCCATTTTATGAGAATAAGATAATGCTCCCAGTATTTGAGACATTATCCTGACAATATCACTTATATCAAAACGCTCATTATTATCAAATATATCTTTCAATGAACGTCCCCGGACATATTCCATCGCTATATAAGCAGCTTCCCCCTCTTCACCATATTCATAAACGGATACAATATTGGGATGATTCAGACGGCCGGCTGCCTGGGCTTCTCTTTTAAAACGGGTAATTACTTCATTATTGTCCAGCAAATCTTTTCGGATGCTTTTGATAGCCACTGTCCGTTCAATATGGGGGTCAAAACCCTTGAACACCATTCCCATGGCACCCTGCCCGAGTTCGGATTGTATAATATACTTTCCCAGCTTTTTGCTTTCCCCTGTATCTGTTTCATTCACCATGATTTTGCCTCAGTTAAATTCTGATATATCTATTCTGCATTATTCATAAATTCTGATAAATAGCCGAAAACAGGGAAAATGATGAAAATCAGATTTACAACCCGTTTTTCAGCCGAAGTATTATGATTCGGAGATTTGTTCAGATTTATGAATAATCCGGCTATATCTGCCTTATCCTGAAATATGATTTATTCCCAAAAACAATACTGTCATTCACTTTCAAACTATTCAGACAGTAGGGTTCCGATTTCCATCCGTTAATATATGTTAAGTTTGTTGATCCGCAGTCAACTGCATACAATGCATTACCGGTATTGAGCAGCAAGGCATGAATGCGGGATACCTGCTCATCCTGTAAAATAATATCACAGGTATTATCTAAGCGGCCGACAGAGATAATCATTTCAGGTTTTATAACATAATTATTTATGTTATCTGTTATAATATAACGGTTTTGGCAGTGAGAATTTGAACCGCTTTGTTTTTGCTTTATGTATCTGTCAAGAAGCTCATTACCGGATGTAATCAACGAAACCATTTTCCGAATATTGGCCAATTCAATATAAGTAATAAACCTTTCTCCGGGTTTGTAAAAATATAATGATCGCCCTTCAGATTTCATCTGCCGGATCATATCCACCATACAACTCACGGATTCACTGTCCATAAACCGGATTGCACTGCAATCTATATATATTTTTTTCTCTGCCGGATAGTTTTTGATAATTTTATGTATTTCTGCAAATGAACGCCCGGAAGATTTGCGGGGAAGTTGGCATACCAGCATTTTTTCATTACTGTTTTTAATCCTGATTTTTCCGATAAAGAGACTTTCCGGCATGCATATCTTATTTTCTTCACAAAATAAGATAAATTCATTGTTGCAATATATCAGATCATTATTTTTAATCTGTGAAGAATTGCAGATTTTGTTATTGATTCTGAATTCTTTGTCAGCAGATATAACATAATTCGGTTTTTCATAATTGATTTCAATTCGGATTTCTTCAATAAAAGCAGAAAAGGGGCAGGTGTTGAAATTGGATACGGAGAAACCGGATTCAAACAGGGAAAAAAATTTCAGTGACGGCATTTTATGCTTTATCCGTATTTATATTAATCCAAGTTGCTGCCTGTCAGGGCGGCAACCAAAAATCAGGCATTTACAGGTTCCAGGAACTTGAACAAAAAAATCAGCAGGTTTCATTTATAGGTGGCAACCTGAGTTTATATTAAGAAACCTGACCAAATTATATTTCCTTCTTTCCCTAGCGGGGCATTCTGCCCCCCCTTCACAACCGGCAGGATACATTTTATAAAATGAAAATGCTATTTCAAGTCCCAGCAAGCAAACATACAATCTGATAAAATCAATGCAGATATTGTATTTTGAATTTTGATCTTCCCAGCAATATTATATTTTTTTCATCCAGTATCTGACTACTGATTTCCTTTTCATCCACGATTGTACCGTTGGCTGAGCCTTCATCAGTAATCAGAATCTTATTGTTTTGAAAGTCAGCAGAGCAATGGAATCCTGAAACCGCATCATCATTTATAACAATATCATTATCCGGATATCTGCCGATACTTATTTTTTTGTCATAAATTTCATAACTTTTTACCGGAATATCTTCTGCATCCAGTTCTATCAGCCAGCCCACCAGTACCGCTTTTTTTTTCAACAGGTGCTTTCTGTCCAGGATAACGGTTTTATGAATATTTGAATCTGTCCGTTTTTCAGAAACCGGGGGAGTAATTTCTTTTTTGACCATTACAGAGGTTTTATCTTCTGCTGATAAGGCAGAAGAAGATTCAATTTTTTCCGCATCGGGAATTAATTCAGATCGGTAAGCAAAGACAGTCTGCAATTCACTGTCTTTGGCACAGACGGGACATTCCGGCAATTTGTCCGGATACCGGTGTCCTTTGGGGCATTGTTTCATAGATAAATCCTTTCAAAACAATTGCCGGTAAAAGAGGCGGGAACAGGATGCAGTAACACTGCATCCTGTTCTTACATCAATATTCAGTTACTTCTAAAAATTCAAAGTCGGCAAAGCATTTAAAAGTGCATAAACCGAACCTGCCAACAGTATAAGGTGCATCCCTGTCTCTGTATTGAATTACCGGGGAATCATTGATGAAACATTCAATGTTATTGTCATACACTTTAACTTTCAGACGGTACCAGTTATTGGGCCTGATCCTTCCACCTTCCAGAAAATCCAATCTTCTTGGATTTTTTAGATCAATCCATTTATTATTCACCATTTTCCCAAGCACACATCCGGCTTCTCCGGCCAGACGGAACATATAATAATTATTTTCATCCACCATGCGGAAAATGATGCCGGTTCCGACGAATTTGCGCAAATTTTCTAATTCTGTCTTAGTCGGAGCGACAGACATATCATATTTAATTCTTGCCTTGGTTTTAATGGTCCCATTGGACATTTGCGGAGTAGCTACATACATAATGGCGTTAAGCGCGCGTATATCTTCACTGTTCTGTTTCAGACAACCGTTTTCACACCCCGGCAAAGAAGAATCTGTTTGCCTCTGCCATACCCAGTGGGCTTTTCCATTGGATTTCCAAACATTTCGCAACGCACTGTTGTCGGGATCAAATTCATCAAAGAAAATCGCAGCCGAAGAGTTTTGCGGGGGAGCCGGTGTTTGGACTTCTACTCTCTTTTCGATAATTCTTTCTGTTGTACAGGCAGAAGTCGTCAGAACGAGCAATGCTGTTGCACAGTACAAAATTTTTTTCATAACATTTCCTCCATAATTTTAATTGAAATAAAAAGTTACAACTCACTTCTCCATATTTCCCAATAATAACTGTTTCCATTGTCCAAAGTCATTTTTTCGCCCGCCATGGATGGAAAGCCAGGTATGATCAGTTCACTTCGATAAGTTCCCTGACTCAGACTCCACACATTATCAGAACCCTGAGAAAGTTTCAGATCATATTTGGTTCCGTCATTTCCATAAAGTAGAACATTCAATGTGGCATTGGTCCTGTTTGCAATTGTCAGTTGCGGTTTTCGATCAACAGCATTATGTGGTCCTTTATTACAATATGAATCCCGCAAAACTCCCAAACCTATGGTAGGTAGTAACTGAATAGATGGATTCCCCGGTTGGCCACAATAAGATCCGGTTATCGGAGCAGGAGGCGGAGCAGATTTTGGAGGGCATCCTATACACAAAAGTGTCAGACAAATTATACTAATACAAACATACAACCTATTATTCATAATAATTTTCTCCTTATATTTTGCAATTTATAGTAAGGCACAAATGAAATGACACTAAAATTTTATTCCACCAATTGATTTAAAATTAAAAAAATATCTGTCTCAGTTCATATGCGAAGAACTATAACTGAACAGATATATAAAAAATTGAAAAATATTTACCACGGCATCCATTTCACAATACCTTCATTCTTTCTCCGAATTCCGGGATCTGTCAGATACCCCATCCAGCCCAGTGATGCCAGTTCCTCTCCCATCGTAAAATGCCCTTTGATCTGTTTTGTACTGTACAGCATCCCCCCTTTATCACTTAATTTCTGCAAATTTATCATCTGACGGTATATTGCCTGATAACGTTTTTCTGCGTTTCTGTCACCGGTTTCTCTGGCATATTCTTCCCATGCCTTTGCAACTCCGAGTGTTCCTTCAGACCATACCATATCCGTCAGACCATCCCAGTTTATCATTTCACCGGCATTGCTGCCATCCTCATACCGTAAGTCATCAATCATTCCGTCATAGGGACGGTATCCGCTGACAGAACCGGTTTTACCGTCCGGAGTTCTGAAATTCCAGCGGGTTTTAAAATGATTTTCTGCATAATTAAGACATGCCCGGGCTTTTTTCAGATAATCACTGCGACTTTTCTGATCTCCGTTTTCTTTTGCCAATGCTGCCTGTTTCAAGAAATACAAAGCTCCCCATGAGCTACAGTCCAATGCTCTGGCCCGGTCCGGGCCTTCCGGTCGCCAGCCCCGGTTAAATGTACCTGCTTTTTGATCCCACAGATAGCGGTCTGTTCCCTGCCCGATCTGTAAATACAGTTCCCGGCATGTATTTCTGAAATCTGAATCACTCTCTGTCCGGCTCAAAAGAAGTAATGCCTGAAACAGATCAAAATTATGCTCTGCCGAGCACCATGTTATTTTTTCATATCCTGCCGGTTTGGCATATCCTTCACTGCCGATTCCATTATAACCTCCCTGTACCAGTCCGGTTTCCTGATTCTGAAGCGGTATAATATAATGAAGAACAATATTGCGGATGGGTTCATCCCATTCCTTTGAGCCGGTTAATTTTCTGGCCATGGCCAGAGCACCGAGAAAATGGGCAATTTCTCCGGTTCTGACATCCGGAGAAATATAATTGTCTCCTATGACATTTGCACTCCTTGGAATTTTTCCATCCGGCCCTGTCAGATTTGCCCATACCCGGAGGACTGCTTCTGCTTTTCTGATATTTCCGCGCAACAGAAGGGCTTTGGCAATACAGGAACTGCCGTAAAGGGTAACTCTGCCGTATCTGCTTAAATATCTTTCATCCGGGTTGTAGCCCATATACCGGTAGTTCACTACCAGATATCCGCCCGGAATCCGGAATTCCGCATTATCTGCCTGCATGGCATCCAGTCCCTGAATGTTCATCCATTCCTCTATTCCCTTCCATCCGCCGGAACCAGATGCTGTCTGTCCCTTTTCCGTTCCAAACCATATAACTTTTCCAATCTCATGCGGTTGTCGGATAATGGCTCTGGTGATTTCTCCGATTCTTTCCTGCATTGAATTAAACAGAGCCAGTTTCAGGATAAATGTTTTTCCATAGTCCTGTCCCTGCCGTCCGATAATGGCTCTGACCCGGAACGTACCTTCTGTCGGTTTTTCCAGTCCGGCCTGCTCATATTCCAGATCACCGGGAACAAAGACATAAAAAACACATTGGGCATCCGAATCCGTCCGGCCTTCCACAATGGCAGTATTGTCATCAAGCCATTTTAAACTCGTAATGGATCCTGGCATATCAGGGGGATAGACAGCAACTGATTTTTTGGGGGAAAGCGGTTTGTCAGTTTTCGTTTCTGAAGCATCAGGAAAACGATGGGATGCGGGCAGACTTTCTTCTCCGGAAAAATCGGAATTTAATACGGGAATACAGATAACCTGTCCTG
Source organism: Desulfobacteraceae bacterium (assembly GCA_011390755.1). Classification (GTDB taxonomy): domain Bacteria; phylum Desulfobacterota; class Desulfobacteria; order Desulfobacterales; family Desulfococcaceae; genus JAABRU01. Next base: position 29,715 of record JAABRU010000049.1, read on the forward strand.
CATAGATGAGATTTGGATTTGTGATACCCGGATTTAATTCAAGAACTTTGGAACATATACTTCTGTCATATTTATTCAGGTGTTTACGGCATAAACCTGCCAAAGTATCTCCTTTACGGATTTTCACTTTTTCACAATGTATGAACAGATTTTTCGATTCTGCAACCGATATATTAAATATAAGAAAAAGAAGGATTCCTGAAGAAATGTGATATAAAATTTTCATTTTCAGTCCGGCATACGGGAGAATTATGTCTCATATTTTATCAAATTTTCTACAGAGAACATTTTTTCTCATTATTAAAAAAATTACAAATAGTCAGTTTTGATGAATCAGCAAGAAAAATCAATAGATTAATGTGTATACTGATCCAATGCAGTTTTCCCTGGCACGAAATTTCCTGCAACTGTCCGGCGGACAGGTTATAAGAGTTTGACTCCGTTTTTGGAAAAACCCAAATTGATGCATCGGTAAAAAGCCCAAATTTCAAAAATCACTGTTAATAAAATCAGCATATTAATATGTATCAAAAACTGATTTTCCGACTTTTTACGAAATTATCCGTTTAGGAGTTACGCAGTTGAAACATAAGCCACTGTTTTTATTGACTGTGATTTTTTGGCATACATAGTAAATTCAAATAGTTAAAATTCAACTGCGTAAGTCCTACCGTTATGGAATATTCGGTTTTTGCAAAAAGTCTGTTTTTATCATCTATCATATTCGGAACTATCAGATAAATCTGTCTATACAATCATTATCTATTTGTCAATCATTCTTCTTATAAAAATAGCAATGAAGCACCAAATTTTTATGATAATGCATAATTCAACTTCCACCGCCTCAAGGTGGAAGTATATAAACAATTTAATTTTTTTACTAAATGGGTCAAATCCGGATTCCGCCCTCTCCCAAAAACTGTAAGGGCGTATTGCATACGCCCGGCATGAGCGGCTTCGGGGCATGCATAATACGTCTTTACAGAAAAAAACAAAGGATTTGACCCACTGCCGATATTCGGACAGATTCCTGAATACCCGTGCGTCATAAATTTTTCTGTAACCATATGAAATACCCCAAGTTGCCACCTATTGAAACGACAACCGAAAATCAAGCGGTTACAGGATACTCAAAAGTTACCGGAACAAAAAATCAGCAGGTTACATTTATAGATGGCAACTTGAGGTATGAAATAACAGAATCCCACCTTTGTAAGGGGCATGGAAATCTGCCTGTAACAGACTGAAAACCGCCTTTTTCAAAAGGGAATTTTCATCAGAATTTATGACCCTGCTGAGCGGAAGAGAAATTGCCCCAGAAAAAATCACCGGCATCTGAAATCCGGGAAATTTCAGATGCCGGTTTTCCCCGGTTCTGCCGAGAAGCAAAGGACTTTACCGGGGGGAGGAGGCAAAAGGATGATGGAAATTTAATTCAGAAAATCTGATTAAATGTCGTAGTACAGAAAGAACTCATGGGGATGGGGCCGCAGTTTGACCGCATTGACTTCTTTTTCCGTTTTGTATTGTACCCATTTTTCAATCACATCTTTGGTAAATACATCCCCTTTCAGCAGAAATTCGCAGTCTTCTTCCAAAGCGACCAGGGCTTCATCCAGTGATCCGGGTGCAGAGGGAACCTGGGCCAGTTCTTCGGGGGGCAGGGAATAAATGTCTTTATCCAGAGGATCCCCCGGATCCATTTTATTTTCAATTCCGTCCAGTACGGCCATGAGAATGGCAGAGAAGGCCAGATAGCCGTTGCAGGAGGGATCGGGGGTTCTGAACTCAATGCGTTTGGCTTTGGGCGATGCGGAATACATGGGAATCCGGATGGCCGCACTCCGGTTTCTGCTGGAGTAGGCCAGGTTGACCGGGGCCTCGAAACCGGGAACCAGACGTTTGTAGGAGTTGGTTGTCGGGTTGGTGAAAGCGCAGAGGGCTTTGCAGTGCTTCAGAATGCCGCCGATGGCATAGAGGGCATCCTGGGATACACCCGCATATTTGTCACCTGCAAACAGGGGATTACCGTCTTTCCATATACTGATATGGGTATGCATTCCGGTTCCGTTGTCTTCAAACAGCGGTTTGGGCATAAAGGTGACGGTGTGACCGTTGCGGTAGGCCACATTTTTCAGCACATACTTGAACCACACCAGCTGGTCCCCCATCTGCAGCAGGGGTTTGAAACGCATATCAATTTCGGCCTGGCCCGCGGTGGCCACCTCATGATGCTGGCATTCCACATCAATGCCCAGTTTTTCCAGAGTCAGCATCATTTCACTGCGCAGATCCTGAAATTTGTCCGAGGGCGGCACCGGAAAGTATCCTTCTTTGTGGCGGGGTTTGTAGCCCAGGTTGGGCATTTCGTCCCGTCCCGTATTCCAGGTGGCCTCCACGGAATCCAGTTCATAAAAAGCGCTGTTGCGGTCCGAATGGTACTGCACATTATCAAAAATAAAAAACTCTGCCTCGGGCCCGATAAAGGCCGTGTCACCGATGCCGGTGCTTTTGAGAAAGGCTTCGGCTTTTTGGGCAATATTGCGGGGATCACGGGAATAGGGTTCACGGGTAATGGGATCCGCGATATTTCCGATCAGTACCAGGGTATTGTCTTTGTAAAAAGGATCTATTTTGGCAGTGGAGGCATCCGGAATGACCAGCATATCACTGGCGTTGATGGGCTGCCAGCCGCGGATGCTGGAACCGTCAAAACCGAATCCGTCATCAAAAGTGGATTCTTCCAGCTCGGAAACGGGCACGGAAAAATGCTGCCAGATACCGGGGAAGTCCATAAAACGGATGTCAACCACTTTTACACTGTTTTCTTTGGCAAAGGCAATTACCTGTTCGGGTGTCATTGTCATCGTACAATCCTCCTGTTTGCTGTTTATATAAAATGAAGGGATATATTTTTTGTATATCCTTTTATTAACCTCTCCGTGCATACGGAAAAGAGTTTTTGGTGCCGGGGCAAATCCCCTGATTTCCTTCTTGCAGGGGCGTACTGCACAGGCCCCGGAACCGGTCTCCGGCGGGCCTGTGCAGTACGCCCATACAGTCGGATATTTGATTTATCAGCCTTTTTGACCCACTATTGTTTTTTTTGCATAATATTTCCGGAATCCGGAGGGGCGGCCAGAACCCTGCGGACGGCCGCTTCAATAAGGGCAACCGCATCCGGGGAATCGGCTTTCTGCCCGTCAAAATCCCGCACATAAAACACATCCACCACCTGGTCAATCTTTGTGGCAATTTTGGCCACCCATATATTCAGGCGGCATTTGAACAAAGCATCGGTGATGCGGTAAAGCAGTCCCGGAAAATCATAGGTAAAGACCTCGATGATGGTGAAAAATCCGGAACTTCTGTTATCCACTACAATCTTATCCTCCTGCTGCCGGGGAACGGGCGCGCAGGCACCGTATGTTTCCATGCGTTCCGCTAGTGCGGATTCCAGATCCGTCTGTCCCAGCAGTGCGGATTCCAGATCCCTTTCCGCCTGTTCCCATTTCTCTTTTTCAAAAATCTCATCCGCGGGCGGGATGACTTCAAACACATCCAGGGCGATATTGTTGCGCCAGGTATAAATCTGGGCATCCAGAATATTGATGCCGTTTAAGGTAAAAATACCGGCTATTTTGGAAAAAAGCCCCGGGCAGTCCTTTGCGCATACGGTCACGGTCCGGGTCCGGGATTCGGGCGAATCACTGATCTGCCATACAAAACCGGCATCTTCCAGGCAACGGCAGAGCCCGATATGCACCCCGATATCTTCCGCAGAAGTATACAGCAGATAGCGGGGAGACATAATATGGAAAAGTTTTTCAACTTCTTCCCTTTCCCTTTCATCTGCCGCGGCATTCAGAATATCGAGTTTCTTTTTTTCCACAGTTTCCATGGCCTCTCCGCTTGCCAGCTCCCCTTTTTCCAATGTACTCAGGATATTCAGAAACAATTCCTCCAGCAGGGTGGCGGTCCAGTCGTTCCACGCTTTGGGCCCTGTGGCCGCGGAATCCGCAACTGTGAGCAGATACAGCATTTTCAGGCGTTCGGGATCCCGGATTTTCCGGGCGCAGAAAATAGCGGTTTCCTCATCCTGAATATCCCGCCGTGTGGCAATGGTAATAAGAAACAGATGTTCCCGGATCAGAAAAACCGCAGTATCAGTCTCTTCGGCACTGTATCCTTTTTCTTTCAGGATTTCTGCGGCCATCAGCGCGCCTTTTTCCGAATGGTTTCCGCCCGGTGTGCCCTTGCCGATATCATGGAGCAGCGCGGCCCAGAGCAGAAGTCCGGGATCGGAAAGTTCCGCATAAAGTTCGGCACAAAGTTCTTTTCCGCAGGGATCCGCGGGTGTGCCGAACTGTTTGATCGCCCGCACTGTCCGCAGCAGATGCCGGTCCACCGGATAAAGATGATATTCATCATACTGAATCCGGTTGGAAATTTCACCAAAGCGGGGAATGTATTTCATCAGAAAACCGCTGCTCAGCATGGCCTCCAGCACATTAAAACGGGGAACCGGGGTCAGCAGAATATATTCAAAGGACTGCCGGACAGCCGGGGATGTCCGGAAATCTTTATCCACAAGATGCTGAAAATCTTTTACCACACGGTATGCTTCGGCATTCAGGGGAATTTTCAGTCTTGCGCTTTCTTCAAAAATACGGATCAGCAGTTCGGGAGACTCATTTACAATTTTGGATGAAGAAAAGGTCAGCATACCTTTCCGGTTTTCCAGTCCCGAAATCCGGGTCAAAGGGCTTTTTTTCCGCCGTCCCGGCCGGATTGTTTCATTTTCCAGCTCATAGACCCGCATCCGTTCTTTTTCTTTCAGAAATTCCATATGCCGGTGCAGCTCTCCCAGAAAACGCTCTACCGGCTGCTGCCCCGCTTTTTCGCGGAACATCATCTCCCTGGCCAGCTCTTCCTGGTAGCGGAAATAAAGCTGATCGGATTTTCTGCCGGTCAGATAATGCAGACGGTTTCTGACTTCCCAGATAAAGAACAGGGACCGGTTCAGGGTCTGAAACTCCTCATGGGAAAAACAGCCGAAATACTCCAGATCCCTGGGCTGTTTCAGGTTGTTGCGGATTCGCTCAATCCACAAAACCGTATGATAATCCCGCAGCCCCCCTTTGCCTTCCTTGAGATTCGGTTCCAGCAGAAAAGAGGAATCACCGAAGTATTCATGCCGTTCCCGGTTCCGTTGAATGAGATCGTGTATAACATCGTTTCCCTGTTTATTCAGAATCAGCCTGCGCAGGCTGTCCATGAGCTGTGTATAAAGGACAGACATGCCGCAGATAAAACGGGCATCCAGCATGGCTGTCAGAACTTCAATATTTTCAGCAGCTTCAGATATGCAGTGCGCGGGAGAGCGGGTGGCATGTCCGATTTCCAGGCCCAGATCCCAGAGGGGGTAAATGATTTCCTGTACCAGCTCTCCGGCATCTTCGGGAATGTCATGGGCAAAAAGAAGCAGAATATCCACATCGGAATGAATGCACTGTTCCCTGCGTCCGTATCCACCCAAGGCAATCAGGGCATAGGGCTGCTTTTTTTCAAAAACCATGCGGAAGCCCGCGGCACTCTGCCCGTAACTTTCATGGAAATATTCATCCAGAATCTGTGTGTGCCGGTGCAGAAAATCCGGCATATTTCCGCTTAAAAAATCTGCTGTCAGCTGTTTCCGTTTCAGACAGAGATGTTTTAGGGGACTTTCTTTGATTGTTTTTTCTGTCAAAAGGACTGCCCTGTCATTATAAAAAATTTCCCGTTTCCGCAGGTATCATTTCCGTTTCTTTACAAACACACTTGCCATATAATAAGCAATTCATATGCCAAAATGGATTATTCATCATATCATATTGTAATTAATGAATATACACACTACATTTATCATAAATAAAACAAAAAAGGATGTACAAATTTGTAATAAATCGGCCAAAAAAATTACATTTTTGTATCTGGCAATCCGATTTATCCAAATTCCCTGAGGAGCTGTCAGCAACATTTCTTTAGATCGCATTCCGTCCCTGTTTTCATGTTTATATGAAAGTCTCCCCGCACACCTCGTTCCCACGCTCCGCGTCCCCTACAAAAAACTTTCACGCTTTGTTGTGAATGCAATTCATGGCCGTTTATATGAAAGTGTTTGCGAAAAACCGGCCTCCGCCTTAATTTTCGCACTCCGCGCAGCTTTCATGCTTCGTTGTGAGTCATGACTCATGGGGGTTTATATGAAAGTCCTGCACAACCCGTTACGGGGCTCTGCCCCGTAACGAGTCCGGGGAGAGATTTTCATGCTTCGCTGTGAGTCATGACTCATGGCCGTTTATATGAAAGTCCTGAATATGTAGCGAAGCGTAAGGCACCGTAAACTCCCGATTCCGGTGCCTTACGGCTGTCGCCTAGCGCACCCCGCCTGCTGTTTTATCCCCGAAATAATCAGACACTGCCGACGGGACAGGCAAATTCGCATTCCCGGCAGTATTTCACCCGCCGTCCCGGTTTTTCCCGTCCTTCCATGCTTACTGTCTCAAAGGCCGCATTGTTGTTTTGCATCTCCCGGTTGCAGCGCAGACGGCTGAACACACCGCTGCGCCCCGGCAGTTGTGACAGGCCGTATTCTGCTTTGCTGTATATTTTTTCGGCAAAGGCATTCTGCGGGCAGGCATCCCGGCAGGGCATGGAACAGTCGGTGCAGGGATCAAAATCCCTTTTTCCGGCAGAGGGCAGATCCGCATCGGTGAGCATTACCCGCAGACGGACACGGGGACCGAATTCCGGTGTGAGGAACAGATTATTTTTCCCCATACAGCCCAGCCCGGCCAGCACTGCGGCATCTTTCATATATACACCGCCGTATTCGATATAGTAGGGAAGTTTGAAACATTGCAGTCCCTCCTTTTTTTCCAGGTAGTCCGCCAGCTCGGATGCAATTCTCATAAGTATCCGGTTGCCGGGCGTATTTCCGGATTTGTTCCCGGAAACCCACCAGTCCATTTCCGGTTTTCCCGGGGGATGTGCCACAGCAATGACAAGGGCCGAGCGGGCTTCCTCGGGCCATTCCACCCGGCCGCGTCTGCGACCGGCAACATTTTTGGTTCCTTCCCCATCATATTCCGGCAGTTTTTCACTGATAATATGGGAAGGGGATGTTTTCAGTTCTCCGATATTTGCTATTCCGGCCAGATCCGCGCCGAATTCTTTGGCTTTGGCAATTATCCGTCTGCCGGGTTCTTCTGTGTTTTCCTGCCGCATGATTCGCTCCCTGCATAAATTCGCCAGCGGGTCAAATGGACTGATGAATCAGATGTATGACTGTAAGGGCGTATTGCATAGGCCCCTGCCGGGGGAAATCAGCCGTTTCGACCCACCATACATTCTTATATGCGGAGGGGAATCAGACATTAAATCTGAAATTGATAATATCCCCGTCCTGCACTTCGTATGTTTTGCCTTCCAGCCGCACCGTGCCCCGTTTCCGGGCTTCCGCGTATGTTCCGGCTTCCATCAGATCGTTATAGGAAACCACTTCCGCGCGGATAAATCCTTTTTCAATATCCGTGTGGATAACCCCGGCCGCATTCAGGGCAGGGGTTCCTTTGCGGATCGTCCATGCGCGGACTTCATCTTCTCCCACGGTAAAAAAGGAAATCAGACCCAGCAGATTATAAGATGCCTTGACAACCCGGTCTGTGGCCGATGCGGTAATCTCGAATTCCGTCAGAAAATCCTGTGCTTCCTCTTCCGACATCTGGGCCAGCTCCTGCTCCAGTTTTCCCCGGATCACCATGCAGTTTTCCTGCTCTGCCAATGCCCCCGCATCCGGCATGACATCATCGTCATCCTCATTATTGAGCAGCACCAGCATGGGTTTGGCAGAGACAAAAGCAAATCCCCGTAACTGCGGAGCGGATGCCAGTTCCGGATCTTTCCGCAGGGGAATTTCCTGATCCAGACTTTCTTTGCAGCGGAGCAGGAGGGACTGTTCTTCCGGTTCACCTGCTTTTCCTCTTTTTTTATCCAGTTCCAGCCGTTCCAGTCTCTTTTCCGTTACGAGCAGATCCGCTATGACCAGTTCCTGTTCCAAAGTGCGGAAGTCTTCCAGCGGTTTCGGGGCTTCCGCACCGTAAATATTGAAATTTCTTATAACATGAATCAGCGCGTCGCAGTCCCGTACCGGGGTCCAGATATTCTGGTCATTTTTTTTTTCCCCGGATTTTCCGGGAAGAAAATATTCCACCCGGGCAAAAATGGTTTTGGCCGGTTTGTACATCGCGCTGAGTTCATCCACCCTGGCATCCGGTACGCGGATGGTTCCGATCCGGTCTTCGCCCCGATGGGCCGTGTCGGATATATTCTGGGTCAGTGCTTCAAATACGGTTGTTTTTCCGGAACCGGAAAGACCGGTAATGCCAAGTTTCATGACGTTCTCCTTAATATAAAAAATTGTGAATTATGATAAACCCCTAAAAAGTCAAAATTAATAACATGCTATTAATACAATTAATATTGAAATCAGACCATGACACCCTGCCATGTTTTTGGTAATGATATTATCATTAATATCCGTTTTCTGAAAGGAATGATCACTGTCAAGGATCACAAAACACTTCCCCGGTTCGCTCTCCGGAATTTTCCCGGCCCCAAACGTCGTCAGCTTCCGGACAGTTCATGGGGCGGTCTGTTCCGGGAATACGTTCTTCCGGTGCTTCCGGTTGACGGAATTGCTCATTTCTGTAATAAAGATTTCGGGTAGTGGGTCAAAAAGGCTGATGCATTAAATATCTGACTGCAGGGGCGTACTGCACAGGCCCGGCATGGGCGGCTTCGGGGCGTATGCAGTACACCCCCTGTAGAAAAAAATCAGCTGATTTGACCCGCCACCAGATTTCGGTCGTACCAACAAAGAACTGATGAACCGGTAAAAAGTCCAAATCTCAAAAATCGCTGCTAATAAAATCAGCAGATTAATATGTATCAAAACCTGATTTTCCGACTTTTTACGAGATCATCAAGAACTGATCGGTATATTTAAGCAAAGCATCTGTAAATTCCTGAACCGTCTGAAACGGAATCACAGAGTTTTTTTGATGGACTTCCGGAAGAACTGAGCGGAAAATATCTCCCGGAAAAAGGGGAAAGGGGGAAAAGGATGCTTTTCACAGGTGAACCTCCCAGAATCGGGAAATATCCTGCAGATTGTCAGTGCGGATCTTCATGAACCTGTCCTGACGGTTCGGAAAACGGGAGAATATCTGTTCCATGCACAGTGACAAACTGCCGGAAAGAGTTCTGAAAGAACAGTGCATTGCCGAAGAAGCGAGGGACGGGAACTGTGAAAAAGTTTCGGTCCGCCCCCCAAAGAAATTTCTTCTTCCTCCCTTCAGAATCCGTCGGATCCGGATGCGACCTAACCCGGCCTGCTGCACGCCTTATTTTTCTTACGTCAACAGCACTGCCCCACCGGGGGAACTTTCTGCGTAACGATATTGTCTCTGGCTGAATGGCATGAGCGAACACGGGTTTCGCCCCTGCCTTGAATTATAATTTGCCAGTGCCCTGTCAAGGTTTAAATGACGGGTATGCAACACCCTGAAATTTCGCAGGGGCGTATGCAATACACCCCTGCAGCAGTAAATCAACAGATTTGACCCACTATCTATAATTTCTTCCGCAGAATTTCATTCACCATTTTCGGGTTGGCCCTGCCTTTGCTTTCTTTCATTACCTGTCCCACGAAAAACCCCATGAGTTTTTTATTCCCCTCTTTATAACGGGCCGCTTCATCGGGACTGGCCGCCAGCACCTTATCCGCCAGCGCCTCAATGGCAGATGTATCGCTTACCTGCACCAGCCCTTTTTCTTCCACAATCTGCCCGGCCTTTTTGCCGCTTTTTGCCATTTCCTCCAATACGGTTTTGGCAATTTTTCCGCTGATGGTTCCTCCGTCCACCAGTTTCAGCAGTTCCGCCAGCATGGGGGGAGAAACCGGAGATTGGGCAATGCTTTTTCCTTCAGTATTAAGCAGTCCCAGCAGACTGCCCATGACCCAGTTGCTTACCTGCTTGGGATTATTATATGTTTCCAGGCAGGTTTCAAAATAATCCGCGAGTTCCCGCTCGGCCGTAAGGACTTTAGCGTCATAGGAGGGCAGTTGCAGTTCTTCTGTAAAACGCTGCTTTTTTTCATCAGGCAGTTCCGGCAGGTCTGTCCGGATTTCCTCTATCCATTTTTCATCCAGCACCAAAGGCAGGAGATCCGGATCCGGAAAATAGCGGTAATCATGGGCCTCTTCCTTGCTTCTCATGGAAGTGGTCAGTTCTTTGTCCGGATTCCAAAGCCGGGTTTCCTGGATCACTTCCCCCTCATCATCCAGAATGTCCTGCTGCCGCTGGATTTCATAGCGGATGGCCTTTTCCACATTTTTAAAGGAATTCAGATTTTTGATTTCCGCACGGGTTCCGAAAACCTCCGATCCCAGGGGCATAAGCGATACATTGGCATCACAGCGGAAGCTGCCTTCCTCCATATTGCCGTCGCAGATTCCCAGATAACGGAGAACAGAATGCAGTTTGCGCAGATAGGCTCCGGCTTCTTCCGGAGAACGCATATCCGGCTCACTCACAATTTCAATCAGGGGAACGCCGGTACGGTTGAGATCCACCCGGCTCACGGGCCGATCCGGATCATGGATCAGCTTTCCTGCGTCCTCTTCCATATGGATGCGGGTAATGCCGATGCGTTTTTTTTCATCCTTTTCCTCAATTTCCACATAACCGTATTCACAGATGGGCATTTCATACTGTGAAATCTGATAACCTTTGGGCAGATCCGGATAAAAATAGTTTTTCCGGGCAAAACGGCTTTCCATATTGATGCGGCAGTTTGTTGCCAGTCCCATGCGGATGGCATATTCCGCCACTTTTTTATTCAGCACGGGCAGAACGCCCGGCATTCCCAGACAGACAGGGCAGACATGGGTATTGGGCGGAGCACCGAAGGCTGTGGAACAGCTGCAGAAAATCTTACTTTCGGTTTTGAGCTGCGCGTGGACTTCCAGTCCGATAACAGGTGTGTATTTCATTCTTTATCCTTCATTTGACAGTGGGGCAGATACATTGATTTTTTCGTAGGGTTGTACTGCATATGCCCCGGAAATGTTCCTGACGGACGTATGCAATACACCCTTACACTGATTCATCAGGCGATCTGAACCACTATCCTTCATTTGTAAAGCAATCCTTATGATTCGGATTGACAGCAATCTATACCTAAATTGAGCGTTTTTTTTCAGATAAACCGGCTGAATGTCCGGTAACCGGAACTTTGCCTGTTTTACGCTTTTCACCCGGCGGGTGAAGAGTCGAAAAGCGCTGAGTCCCTGATATTTCCGGCAGGAAATCATTTTCAGGTCTGAGAACCGCTCAATTTAGCTTATAATAAATCATCGAATCCGGGATTCGACACTGTGCATGAAGGGGAAAGGTTGCCAAACTTTCCCGTTTGACACTTCCCGCCCTTTTCAGAAAATTTAACGGAGATGACATTCTTCCCGGAAATATTTCCAGATTTCACATTTTTTGCCGTTCTCAGGGTTCACACATATATAATCTGCGGGAACGCCGTTTTCCGAAACCGGTTCCAGCTGATACCCGTCTCTGACACATTTTTCCGCAGCCGGATTGGGTACTGCACCATTATTTTCTGTTTGGACCGGATCTGTTTTCTGCGCACCGCATCCGGCCAGGCAGAAAAGCAGTAAGCAGACAGCGAGCGTTTTTATAAACACGGGTTTCTCCTTTGTATGATGTATAACTCGATGTTCAAATTTTTCGGTTTTCCGGCCCTTTCACCAGGTGTATTCAAGCATAACTCCTTGATTTTTATAAGGTGCAATGCTTGAATGATAAAATTTGGATTAAATAAGATGAATTGGTAAAAAGTCAGATTTTTGAAAATCGCTGTCAGTAAAATCAGCAGATTAATGTGTACCAAAACCTGATTTTCTGACTTTTTACAAAATCATCAAATAAAATCAAATACTTATAAAAAAACTGAACATCGAGATCGGAAGA
>JAABRU010000168.1 GCA_011390755.1 Desulfobacteraceae bacterium
ATTTGAAGTATACAGTTTCAATACCGGATTCAGCTGGTTTGAAGCCAAAACACAAATTATCAGAGATGCTGTCAGGATGTATTTGGCAAATCCCGGATATGCATTTTAATCAACTGCGTAACTCCTATCCATATTAAACATTTTTTTCCCCATCTGCACCCTTTGCTCCAAATCCGGTCCTTCCAGTTCCGCTGCCGCATTTTCCAGATGATCGGGAATTTCGATATGCTGGGGGCATTTTTCCAGGCATTCCCCGCACTGTACACATTGGGAAGCAAAGCCTTTTTCCCCGGTTACTATCCCGCTCAGGCGGATGGCATACATAAATCTGGCTTCTTCCGTATTGCCGAACATGTGCATTTTATTATACACTTCAAAAATGACCGGGATATTTACATCCGAAGGACAGGGTTTGCAGTAGCCGCAGCCGGTGCAGGGCACTTTCATGATTTCCTGATAGGTCAGAGCGGCTTTTGCCACTGCTTCCAGTTCCGCTTCCGAAAGAGTACCGGGCAGGGTCCCGTCCGCTATCCGCAGGTTTTCCTCCACATGGGCCTCTTCATTCATGCCGGAAAGCACAACCGTCACTTCCGGATGATTCCACACCCAGCGCAGGGCCCATTCCGCAGGTGTCCGCTGCTGCGGGGCTTCTTTCCATATGGCAGCCACTGCGGGAGGCGGTTCGGGCAGTCCCAGATTTCCGCCGCGCAGGGGTTCCATGACAATGACGGCTATATTCTGCGCGGCAGCGTATTTCAGTCCGGCAGTACCGGCCTGGTTTTCTTCATCCAGATAATTGTACTGAATCTGGCAGAATTCCCAGGGATATGCATCCACAATACCCTGAAAATCTTTTCCGAAACCGTGAAAAGAAAAACCGGCATTCACAATGCGGCCGTCTGCTTTGGCGGCATCCAGAAATTCACCGATATTCAGGTTCATCAGATGCTGCCACATTTTCCCGTTCAGGTTGTGAACCAGATAATAGTCAATATGATCGGTCTGTAATTTTTTCAACTGCCCATTGAGATAATAATCCATATCTTCCCGGGTCCGGATCATCCAGGAAGGCAGTTTGGTGGCGAGTTTCACTTTTTCCCGGTATCCGTCCCCCAGGGCACGTCCCAGAAAATTTTCACTTTCCCCGGCATGATAGGGCCAGGCCGTATCCACATAATTCACGCCTTTGTCAATGGCATAACGAAGCTGCGCGCGCGCTCTTTCTTCATCAATCTTTCTTTCCTGTGTCATGGGCAGACGCATACAGCCGAAGCCCAGTATGGACAGTTCATCCCTGTTTTTTGCAACTTTTCTGTAACGCATTGTTACCTCCGATCCTTTTTGCCCCGGTTCCCTTTCCCAGGATTCTTGTTTCTTGTTTTTTATCTGTAAAACTGATAGTCGGAAAGAGGGAGGATGTCAAGGGGGGAAGTTGTATATTGTTTTCTGAAGAGAATAAGCCTGTCATACAGACGGAAAGGAAATATTAACAATGCCCGCAAACCATGATAATACAGACCGGATGCACCGAAAGCTGCAAACCATTCTCCGGGAGATGGGCAGTGTGCTCATAGCCTTTTCCGGCGGGGCGGACAGCACTCTGCTGCTGCGGGTGGCTGCGGATGTGCTGGGGGAAAATGTACTGGCAGTTACAGCCCTGTCGGAAACCACACCGGCGCATGAAAAAGAATCGGCCCGCGCTTTTGCACAATCTGCGGGCATCGCACATATTTTCCTGGAAACAGATGAGCTTTCCGATCCGGACTTTGTTTCCAATCCCCCGGACAAATGTTATATCTGCAAAAAAAAGCGGTTTGGAGAACTGCTTCGCGTGGCTGCGGAAAAAGGACTGATTTGGGTGGCGGACGGGGAAAATCTGGATGACCGCAATGATTACCGCCCCGGAAGCCGTGCCGCGCGGGAACTGGGAATCCGGAGTCCTTTGCGGGAGGCCGGTTTTACAAAAGCCCATGTGCGGGCGCTTTCCAAAAAACGGGGACTTCCCACCCGGAACAAAGCAGCCGGTGCCTGCCTGGCCTCCCGTATTCCCTACGGTCAGATAATCACCGGGGAAAAACTCCGGCAGATAGACCGGGCCGAAGAATTCATCCGCCGGACCCTTCTGATCGGTCAGGTGCGGGTGCGGCATGAAGGGGAAACCGCACGCATAGAAGTGCCGGAAAACGATTTCCCCGTTTTTATGGATGCCGGAGTACGCAAACAGATTGCGGATTTTTTCAAAACACTGGGATTCCAGTATATTGCCCTGGATATGGAAGGATACCGCATGGGCAGCCTGAACCGGAGTCTGTCGGGGATGACGGAGTGAAGGGGTTTTATGTTTTCAGAAATCCATCAATAAAAAACAGCCGGGCAGATCGCCTGATTCCCTAAACATCCGGGACTATCCAATTCAGTTTTTTATCATTAGACATTATCGGAAATAAGAATTTCCGGCGTAGGGTGCGTTAGGCGATAGCCGTAACGCACCGTTATTTATAAAAGCACAGCATCAGGCATAATCCACAGCCATCTGTTCCACTTTTTTGATAATCTCCTGCACGGGTTCTTTTAATTCCGGGGGCATTTTGTGATATTCATTATCTTTTGTATAATGCTGGACAGTGCTAAATTCGCCCTAAGATGTCGTCATGCTGCCATAAGAAGCGCCGGGCATCTGTCGGGATCAACATTATCCATGATGAATTTCTTCAGTTCATGCTTACGGGTGTTATCCGTGAGAAATTCAGGCAGACAATTTCTCATTGCCTGGACCACGACAGCCCCGGAAGGCACCTGATCCAGTTTCATGGTGCGCATCCAGCTTCCGAAGTTCTTCCATATCAGAACCCGGAAAGAGAGACTCATATATTGAAGGAGTCCCTGAGCAATACACCCAGGTTGAACGTAACGATGGCAAGCATCGGTTTTTCGACGAACAAGTCGTCGACAGTTATCAGCGGTCCGGTGAAGGTACTGATTTCCTGATATCCGTTTTATGGGAACCATTATCCGCATCCAAAAATGGCAGTTGTAACCGCCAATGGTGTACATGGCCTGTCTGAAAGCAGCTTCAATCCTGAAACGGTAACCGTATGCGGATATGATGTCAGCAGGATCGAGAGTGAGGTCAGTGGACATGAGAATCATCTTTCCACGTTTGGGGTGATCAACCAGAACAAAGCGGACCGGGTCGGCAATGGGATGCCAAAGGAGATCAGCAGAGTAATATCGTATTGTAACATTTACAAAACCGGTGACACCCGCAAGATCAGTGCGAATTGAAAAACCTGCGAATGCCAATGACATCCATATAAAAGTCGTATAGTGAGAACATGCGGAACGTAACTCTTTGACACAGTTAAACCATTCTAACCAAAATCTCATAATTTCCTCCTCTTTTTGTTTTGGGAGGTTATTATAAAACGGTTTTTGCACCAAAATTTTTTTTCGGGGAGGACAAAATTAGCACTCTCCAGTTCTTCAGAAGGTCTTGAAAATCCCTCCTTATCCTGTGCATATTTAAAGATATTGATACTGTCTGAACCGGGATTCTCAGGATTAAGGGATGTACCGGGATGAAGCAGGTACAAAAAATCCCGGTTAATCCCGAAATCCCGTGAATCCGGGTTCAGACTGATTTTGAAAGAAAATTTTACCTGCTGCTTTAAGAAGCTGTTTAAAAATACCGGATGGTTTGTTTTCCGGAGGAAAAAGGAGTGCGGAAATAAAGACCGCAAGGTCGTTTTCTCGCAAAAACGCAAAAAACGCTCCGCTTATTTTTGCACTCCGGAAATTCGGAAACCGGATTTTTAAAACAGTTTCTAAGAAAGGGGAATACAATGTTGGCAAAAATTACATCAGAAAATCAGATTACCATTCCCATAAAGATTATGGAACAGCTTCAGGGAGTGGAGTACTTTGATCTTGACTTCAAAGACGGTATGCTGTTTCTCAGACCATTGAAAGAAAAAAACATTAATCTTGACAGGATCAGGTCTGAAATCAAAAACACAGGCCTGACACCGGAATCAGTGGATGAAGCAGTCAACTGGTCGAGATCATGGGAATAAAGGTTGTCACAGATACAAATGTGCCTGTATCCGCACTCCTCTTCGGCGGTACACCGGGAAAGCTCATTACTTTGTGGAAGGAAAAACGGATTATTCCCTTTATATGCAAAGAAATGGAAAATGAACTGCTGCGTGTTCTGGCATACCCGAAATTCTGCTTGTCAAAACAGGAGATTGAATATCTCTTTTATCAGGAGATTATGCCATATTTCCAAAATATTCGGATAGAGCAGGGCGAGGTTATAAAGCACCAAATTGACAAAGAGGCCGTTTATGTATGACAAAGAACTTGTTCTTGAAATACCGGAACGGATTTTTCACTGTATCATCCTGTATGGAGATAAATTATGAAATTCACAACATTTGTTATCCTTATGCTATGCACGGCATTTTGGACATCACAGCCCCATGCACAGACCCTAAACACGGAAAAAGGCTTTTTTGAGGCCTGCCGGAACAAGCGCATGGAAGAAATGAAACAGTATCTGGAGCGGGGAACCGATATCAATAAAGTGAATCCCTCCACATACAGAAGCGCTCTGATGACGGCTGCTTCCCTGGGATACGGGGACATGGTCAGATTTCTGCTGGAAAAAGGGGCAGATCCGAATCTGAGCGACAGAAGTGGTTTCACCGCCCTGATCCTGGCCGCGTCCGAAGATCATCCGGAAATTGCGGATATCCTCATATCTCACGGAGCGGATGTCAACCATATCCCTGCAATCGAAGGCCGGACAGCTTTGACCGAAGCCTGTGCCAAAGGCAATATTTCCATGGTCCGGCTGCTTCTGGACAAAGGCGCGGATGTGAATGCCATACGGAAATCCGGCAGGGTGTCTTCTGCATCGGGCAATCTCCTGCGGATTCCGCAAATTTCATCCGAAGATCCCCGTGCCGGAATTGTTTCAGTTACACCTGTGCCGATACAGGCAAGCGGGGCCAAACCTGTCCCTGTTCCTTTGCAGCGGAAACAGGGTGAAAAAACCGCACCCGCTCAGATAAGAATCGGTCAGACTCAGCCTGTCCCGCTTCCTTTGCCTTCGGAACCTGTTCTGCCGCCGGAAGATATGGAACCGGTCAGAGTGGCACGGGCGGTTCCGGTTCCCCTCAGTCTGATCAAACCTCCGCCGGACGGCAGCGGGTTCCGGGCTGAAAGAGAAACCGGGAAAAGAAGCGCTGCCAAATACGGGCCGGGCGGATTGACCGCGCTTATGGCGGCCGCGCAGGAAGGGCATGGGGAAATTATGCAACTTCTCCTGGATCGGGGCGCGGATGTGAATGTGAAACACACCTCCAAAAACACCGCACTGACCCTGGCCGCAGCACAGGGGCATACGGAAATCATCCGCGAACTTCTGGACAAAGGTGCGGATATAAATGCCCGAAACAATCAGCGCGCCACTGCCCTCACCCGTGCTGTTGCATATGATCATCCGGAAACTGTCCGGGTGCTGCTGTCTGCGGTTTCCGATCCTTCGGCATCGGGAGCCACCTCCGCATTTGTAAACGCAGCGTCACGGGGAAATTTGGAAATTGTAAAAATTTTTACGGAATCAAAAACAAATCCCAATGCCATTTCTCCGGATACCGGAGCAACTCCCCTGACAGCCGCGGCAGAAAAAAATCATACACGCATTGCTGAAAATCTGCTGGCACATGGCGCGGATGTCAATTTCAGGGACAGAAAAGGAAATACAGCCCTGCTGATTTCTGCCGGAAAAAACCACATGGCAATGGCAGAACTTCTGATTCAGCACAAAGCGGATGTGAATGGGGTCAATGAAAAGGGAGAAAGCCCCCTGATGGCAGCAGCGGAAACCGGCAATACGGCTTTGATAAATCTGCTTCTGGAAAAAGGTGCGGATATGCACACAGAGGATAAAAACGGCCATACCGCACTTGTCCGGGCGGCTTCCCACTGCCATTCGGATCAGATTGTCAGGATTCTGTTTAAAAAAGCACCGGCTCCGAATTCACTTTCTGCACAGGCTGCACTCAGAGCCGCAGCAGAAAAAGGATGCCGGGAATCTGTGAAATATCTTGCTGAAAAAGGAACAGATGTCAATGCAAAGGACAAAAACGGGGAAACGGCTCTGATGCGAAGTCTCTGGGGTGCATTTCCCAATATGGCGGAACTTCTGCTGGAAAAGGGCGCTGATCCCAATCCGGCAAATGAAAGGGGACAGACCGCGCTCATGGTTGCGGTTTTGGCAAAAAACGGGGCGATTGTGAAAAAACTGCTGGAAAAAGGAGCCGATATTGCAGCCGCGGACAAAGAGGGAAATACCGCTCTGATGACGGCCTGCGGTACCGGCAGTGAGGATGTCGTCAGCATTCTTCTGGAAAAAGGCGCAGCCGTCAATGAACGCAATCGGCATGGGAATACTGCTTTGACAAAGGCTGTGGCAAACAATAATACCCGCGTGCTTCAGATGCTGCTGGATCATGGTGCGGATTTCCAGACTGCGGACAGATGGCAGAATGTCCCCCTGGTCATGGCAGCGGAACTCAACCGCATCAGTGCCCTGAAACTTCTGCTGGAAAAAGAAGCGCCCGGTTCCGGAATCTGCGCGGATGCCCTGCTTGCCGCTGCCGGAAACAGACGCACGGACAGCCTGGAAATCCTTCTGGAAAAAGGGGTTCCGGCAGATGCCGGAGGAAGTTCCGGGAAAACCGCCCTGTCCAAAGCCTGTGAATCCGGCAGGACAAAATCTGTGCAGCTGCTTTTGGAAAAGGGAGCGGATATGAATCTGACAGACAAAAACGGTATCTCCCCGCTGATGGCCGCAGCTTTGCGCGGTCATACCGAAACAGTCGGACTGCTGCTGAAAAACAGACCGGCCGGTACAGATATTTCCCATCTCCTGAAATCTGTCATACGCACCCGCCATACAGGCATGGCGGAACTGCTGATTGGGGAAGGTGCGGATCCGAATGCGGCAGAGGAACAGACCGGCCTGACCTTTCTCCTTATGGCCTGTGAAAACCGGAATACGGAAATGGTGAGACTTCTTATCCAAAAGGGGGCGGATGTGAATACCGCGGAAAAACGCTCCGGAACCACGCCCCTGATGGTGGCCGCACAAAGGGGAAATGCGGAACTTGTGCGGCTTCTGCTGGGAAAGGGAGCGGATCAAAAGGCACGGAACCAGTTGGGTTTCACCGCTTCGGATATGGCAGCAAATGAAGGAATCAAAGAGATTCTTGTCAAAGGAACTTTAGAACAATAGATACAATGCCGGGTAGTGGGTCAAATCCGTTGAAAATCCCCCTCCCTCAGGGGACAATGCTGTTGCTTTAAGAGTTTTTTTCTCCTCCCCGCGGCGGGCAATGCTGCTGCCTTAAGACTCCCCTCCCTTGAGGGATGGCCAGGGGGAGAGTGGAAACATGTTATTATTACAGGTGTTTGCATCTCCCCTCCCCCGCCGGGGGAGGGCGTTTTTTGCTTAAGGCGGCGGAGTGTCAAACTTACAGTTTGACATGCTGAAATTATTCAGAAAAAAACGTGCTAAACTGTAAGTTCAGCACTCCAGCTTTGCTTAAATCAACAGTATTGTCCCCTGAGGGAGGGGGATTTTCAACGGATTTGACCCACTACCGAATATTCTTTTTTCACAACCATCTGCAACTTTCCTGCAGCCGCATTCACAGACGGAAATACGGAGTATTTTTTACTTTGTTCTTTCTGCATTTCTCTATTACTTGCAAACCGAACCTCTTGTCAGTTTATGCCTATGTTTCCGTCCTTGCTTTCTTTTTTGGACTGCTGTACGTTGAATCAAAACAAGCGGAAACAGAAAAAGGAGCACCCGCATGAAAAAACAAATCCTCTACGCCAATGCCAATTATGAAGAAATCGTTGAAAAAAACGGTTATTTTGTGGACAAAACCCATTATATTGAAAAACTGGAACAAATCGGAAATCCGGTTTTCCTGCGCCCCCGGCGTTTCGGCAAATCCCTGTGGTGCCGCATTCTGGAATGCTATTACAATATCCGGCAGAAGGATGATTTTGAAAGACTGTTCGGGCATACATGGATCGGAAAGAATCCCACGCCGCTGCACAGTTCCTTTTGGGCAGCACTACTCAGAAAAGGGTATGAATCAGATGGGATATGTCATGTACAGACGCATGCCCGATGAAATCCGAATTGTGAGGGGCGAATCACAGAGATAGAGAAAGGATTTATCATGGAAAAAAATGAACTGAACGTGTTCAGCGGCGATTGCATTTTCAAATGCGGTTTGGAATATTTCAATGATACCATGTTCGTTCACGGCTATCCCTATTACATCATCAACAAAGTCGAGGGCATATATTACCTGTGGGAATTGGACAGAAGCCAGCCGGACAAAAGGAAATATTTGCTGATGAAACAAAGTCGGGACTTCATACCCTTGTATGAAGAAGCGGTTGAACTGGAAAAAATACTTATGGAAAAACTCCGCCCTGTTTTATGGGAACCGACGGTTCAGAAATAATCTCTAAATAAAATGTGCCCAATGCCTGAAAACCGGGTCCCCGGAAGCCCGTGTGTCCCTGTATGTGATTTACTGCTTCGGGAATCAGGGTTTCCGGGTGTTTGAGGTCAGGTCTCTTCCGGAAAAAAATATACCAAAGGAGTGCCGAACTGAAAGTTTGGCAGTGGCTGATGCCTGAAAGTCCGGCCACAGACTTTCAGTTTGTGACTCCTTCGGACATGGCACATTCAGCAGATCGAAAAGTTTCCCCCGGATACGGTTTTACGGCTGTCCCGGAGTGCAGAAACTGTATTTCTGCACCGCCGCATCTCCCGGTTACCCCATGCAAAAATACAATTTCTGCACTCCTCCGGAAACGTTTCGATCTACTGACATTCATATTCGGAAATCGCCTAAGAACTTTTATTTACCTTTTTCCCATTTGGAGGTCCATCCGTGACAGAAACCTGCCAGCAGCTTTTTACAGACAGTTTTCTTCTTTCCGTGTGGAATGCCCGGTATCAGGAATATCTTGCATCCGAAGATGCGGAAATAAAAGAAATTCTCCGGAACTGGAGCGAAAAGGAATTTCAGAAGGAAACAGAGGCCGAAGGGGCCTTTGCCGACATTTTTTTCAAAAAGATATGGGGATATGCGGCTTCGGGGGAGCGGGAGAAGGAAGAAGGTTATACCTGCTATCCGCAGTTTCCTGTTCCCAATGCCGGGGCAAAAGGCGGAACCGGTAAGGCGGACATGGCCCTGGGATATTTCGGGAGAGAAGAGGTTTTTTCCGGCATTCCCCAGGTTCTCTGTGAATTCAAGGATATTCATTCCGGGCTGGACAGTGAGCAGAACCGCAAGGGAAACCGGCGCAGCCCGGTAAAACAGTGCGCGGATTATCTGCGGGAGGCCAATAATGCCTTTGCGCCTTACGGAAACGAGGCTGTCCGGGCAAAATGGGCCATTGTCACGGATATGAACGAATTCCGCCTCTATTCCCAGCAGTCCGTCCCCCATTCCTATCAGAAATTTGTGATCCGCTCTTCCGATGCGGAAACAGTCGTATCTCTTATTCAGGATTCCCCGGAAGCCGCATTGCAGCGTTTTGTTTTCAGCCGGATTTTCCGCCCGGAAATGCTGCTGAGTACGGGAGGGCCATGTGCGCTGGAAAAACTGCTCAAAGAGCAGTTGGTTCTGGAAAAAGAACTGGAAAAGGATTTTTACCGGGAATACCACAGTTTCCGGGAAAAGGTGTTTCAGTCTCTGGTGCAGGCCAATCCGGATTTTCCGGGAACCAAAGGCCGTCTGGTGCGCCTGACCCAGCGTTTTCTCGACCGCTGCCTTTTCATCATGTACTGTGAGGACATGGGGGAAACCCTGCATTATCCGACAAATCTGCTGCGGGATATGCTCATGAAACACAGCATGGATGATTTTTACGAATCCGGGGATAAGGGGGCATGGGAAAAGGTGAAAAAACTCTTTGTTTCCATGCGGGAGGGTACGCCCTTTCTCAAATACCGCATCAACCGCTTTAACGGGGGGCTGTTTGAAGAGGATGAGGAACTGGAAGCCCTGAACATTCCCACATTTCTTTTCTGCGCGGAACAGCAGGGAAGCAGTGAGAAAACCCTTTTTGATTATCCGGAAACCCTGCTCTTTCTTTCGGCCAAATACAATTTCGGGTTTAAGCAGAACAGCGAAGAAAAAAATATCGGACTCTACACCCTGGGCCGGATTTTTGAGCAGTCCATCACCGATCTGGAATATATGGAAGCCCGTGCGGATGGCCGCATATCCCTGACGGAACTTTCCAAACGTAAGCGGGACGGGGTGTATTATACGCCCGAATGGGTGACGGATTATATTGTGGAGGAAACCGTGGGCGCAAGGCTGGAGGATATTAAAGCCGAACTGGGTTTTGACAGCATTCCGCCGGTCACGGATGCGGATGTCGGAAAATATCAGGAAAAGCGGAAGAATAAGCGGAAAAAAGGAGCGCACCATGTGAATGATTTCCTCAACCTGCTGGATCAGTACCGTTTTGCTCTGGATAAAATCAAAGTTGTTGACCCGGCCTGCGGTTCCGGAGCCTTTCTGATCCAGGCTTTTGAAAGACTGTTCCGGGAGCGGCAGTGGATTGCCAAAGAAAAGGAACGCATTGAGCAGGCGGATTCCCTTTTTGACATGGAAAGGGAAATGAAATCGGTTCTCTCCGATAATCTTTTCGGGGTGGACATCAATCCCGAATCCGTGGAAATCACCCGGCTGGCCCTGTGGCTGCGGACAGCACTTCCGGACAAACCTCTGGGGGTTCTGGATAAAAATATCCTCTGCGGCAACAGTCTGGTGGGGCCGGATTTTTACCTGGAAAAAAATCCGGAACTCTTTCCCGAAGAAAAGAAAGAGCGGATCAATGTGTTTGACTGGCACGCGGCCTTTCCCGAAATATTCAAAAACAGGGGTTTTGACTGTGTTATCGGCAATCCCCCCTATATCAAACTCCAGCATTTCCGGCAGGCACAGCCGGAAGTCACGGAATACCTGCTGAGCGCAAAGAAAGAAGACGGCAGTCTGAGATATGAAAGCACGCAGACCGGGAATTTTGATATGTACCTGCCCTTTATTGAAATGGGGACGGATTTGCTCAATGAAAAAGGGCGGATGGGATATATTGCCCCCAATGTGTGGATGATGAACGAATACGGAAAAGGGCTGCGGAACAAACTGAAACGGACGAAAAGACTGGACAGGTGGGTGGATTTCAAAAGTTTCCAGGTTTTTGATGAAGCCATCACCTATACGTCCCTGCAGTTTTTCCGGGGGAAAGAATGCGATGCAATAAAATGTTATTTTGCGCCGGACGGGGATATTTCCAATGCGGACTGGAAGCGGGAAGGGTTGGATTCGGTGGCATTTGAAGAACTACCGGAGAACGGGGCGTGGAATCTGTATCCGGACGGAGAACGTCTTTTAATAAAAAAATTATCCGGCAACTGCAAAAATCTGATTGAGTTTTGTGAGCATATCGGCGTAGGTATCCAGACCAGTGCAAATTACATTTATCATTTGAAAAAAATATCATCAGGAAAATATCTGCAAAAAAGTAAAGACAAAAAGTTACATGAAGTTTTGATAGAAGATAATCTTATGTTTCCGCTTGTATCCGGTCCTGACGCAAAGCGATACCAATATCCCAATGCAGATACATGGCTTCTGATTCCGTATAATGTTTCCGTTGAAAAACCTTATCTTTGGTCAAAAGAAGAAATGAAAACAAATTTTCCCAATGGATGGAGTTATCTTAAAAACCTTGAAAAAGATTTGAGAAGCAGAGAAAATGGAAAAATGGATCGGGATGATTCCTGGTGGGCGTATAATTATCCAAAAAATCTTGATAAACAGAACAAATCAAAATTGCTGATTGCCGGTACTGCACCGGAACTGAGAGTTTCCTGTGATCCGGATGGATATTTTACAACAGATGACAGAAGAGTATATTCAATCATTCCTCATAAAAAAGAAGAACTGTTTTATTATCTCGGTTTATTAAATTCACCTGTTTTAAGTTATATATTCAAACGGTTGGCCCGTCCAAAATCCGGTGGTTTTTACGATATTGAAACACAGTTTCTGGCCCCGCTCCCCATCCCGGATGCAGACGAAAAGCAGAAAAAACAGGTCGGAAATCTCGCAAAAGAACTTCAGGAACTCCACACTTCCCGAAGGGACAAAATGCTGCTGCTGGAAAAACGCCTGCAAAGTTCCCAGACCGAAACGGACAAACGCAAACCCCAATGGATATGGGCAGATGCAAAAGACAAAGATGCTTTGGAGAAAAGACTGGAAACACTGGCGACCCGGCTTCGGCCCGGCGCTGCAATGCGGGCCGAAAACGATGCGGGGGAAATCCGTTATTTGGTGGATGGCATTCCGGTGATCGAAGGCATTTTTGAAGACGGGGAACAGGCCGGATTCATCACAGCCCAATGGAATCACACGGCCCGAACCACGAACATCACGGAAAAATTCACAGCCACAAAACTGCTGAATCTGCTCTGCACTCTCCGGAAAACCGAAAATCTCTCTCTCATGAAACAGGTCATCAGCCTGGACAGCGAAATCCGGAAACTGGATCAGGTCATAAATGAAAAAGAAAAAGAGATGAATCTGCTTGTCTATTCCCTGTACAGACTGACACCGGAAGAAATCCGGATTACGGAGGGGGAAACGTAAAGATTCAGAAAATTATTATGGAACTATACTTTTGCAATTTTTACAGCAAACCACGAATGACACGAATGACACGAAAAATATATTTATAAAAACAATATGATAAAAAATTGATTTTTAATCATTCGTGTAATTCGTGTAATTCGTGGCTAAAATAAAAATCAGATAGTTATAAAAAATGCGAAACTATAGATGGAAGAAAATGAACTGAATGTATTCAGCGGTAAATGTATCTTCAAAGGCGGTTTGGAATATAGCGGATCGCGATAGAAAAAGAACGGATTGAGCAGACAGATTCCATCAGACAGAATATTTATTCAATTCCTGCACCAATTTGTGTACTGTTGTAGATGGGTTGTCATTTACCGGAGAATGATTTGGATAAGAATCAAGGAGTCTTTCAGCATTTTTTATTGCATCTTCCTGACGTGAAAGAAGTCTTTCATAAACAGATTTATCATTTTTCTTATAAGGAATACCAAATCGTTGTGTCAGCATTCCTTTGTATTGCTCTCTGCCGGTTGCCGCATCGTGATAATGAAAGTGAAGTAAATACCAGATTTCAAAAGCCTCATTTGAGTAGGCAACATCAATGTTATGATGTTCAGCCAGCAATATTGCATTGTTAAAATTTTGGGAGGGAAAAGAATCACGATCAAAAACACACCATACGGCCCCATAGTCTCCATCTTCTTTTAAAGCAATGGTTTTCTCAACCAGACTCACAGTATTCATACCTACCCCAATTACCCTGCAGACATCTTTGGGAACCCGGAAACTTTCAAAATAATGCGGCTCCGTTCTTTCACCTTCACAGACAATAAGAAATGTAATGCGTAGCGGCCTGAAATCTTTTTTCCGCCGGAAACTGCTGATATTTCTTTTTTTACGCATTTCAAATCTCCAAATTTTTAATTCCGCCAAGAAAAGGGATACCGCCATATTTCCCTGAAATATAATCTTTTTCAAATGATGCATCATTTCTGACCTTAAAGTCTGACAAAGAATATAAATCCGTTGCTCCGTACCTGTTTTTTTCCGCAAACCATATCTGGTCTCTGCGGAAAAATTTATTGTCCAGGAGGTTGGTATCATGCGTTGCAAATATTAACTGGGCATTTTGGGGATTTGTATTTCTGTCGTGGAACATCCGGATAATTGCTTTGGTCATGATCGGATGAAATCTGGCATCCAATTCATCAACAAATAATGTATATCCGTTTTTTAATACATCTAAAAGCGGTCCTGAAAAAGCAAATGCCTTTCTGGTACCATCCGATTCATTTGAATCAAGATTAAACTCAACATCTTCAGTGTATTCATTCTGCTTATTGTATTTTCTGTGTGATGTAAGCACACTCGTTGTGTCAACACCGTCATCAATGAGAATTTTACGCAGTTTTTCCGGCAATTGTTTAGGAAGATTATCTTCGGTTAAAGCTCGCCGTTTTACCCGTATATCTGAAATCCCTAAATCAAATTCCCGGATAAAAGTCAGAATTGTATCCTTACAATCGTTTTTCTCAATCTGCTGTACAGTATAGGGCAGATACCCCATATCTTCCAATCCGGAAATCACCCCGCAATTATGAAACCATTTTAATATTTCAGTTGCTATTTCCCCGTTAAACTGAGCACATACAGATAAGAAAAGTGCATTTGGCCTTGTCTTTGTCTCTAAGCCTTTTCCTTCAGAAAAAGTATTTCTTATTTCAATCTTTTCATCTTCTCTGTTAAACAGAACGACTTCTCTTTCTTTTGCACGGTAAAGCCATTCAGAAAACACTTTATTTCTGTCAAGTTCAAAACCGTATCTGTATCTGGTATCGCCAATTGCGAAAATAATTTCAAAAAATGACGGTTTGCTTTCTGTTTCCGTACTTAATAAATAATTTTCAACTTTAATATCTTCAGTTATCTGAGATTCTTTGGAAGAATTCATTGTGAAAAACTGCATGAAACGGAATGCATCAATAAAATTGCTTTTTCCACTGGCGTTTGCTCCGTAAACAGCAGCCGATTTTAATAAATGAATTGATTTCTTATAATGGAAAATGTTATTTATATCTAATTCCTTATTTTAGATCGGAAGAGCGTCG